>NZ_CDLD01000012.1:0-257736 GCF_001006945.1 Lactobacillus sp. OTU4228 | reverse complement strand
TGTGCCATATTTTTGGTAAAATCATTCATGAAGGAGTTCTTCTTTCTGTATGTGTTTTTTTGTTCAAACCAATCATACGAGAAAGGAACTCCTTTTTCTAATGTTTTAAGAAATTAATTTAAGGAATCATTCATCCTTACACAAAATATTTTACGGTCTCCTTTTTTTCTTGCAGATACACTTTTATTTTTGATTTTTTAATGTAATTTCTAAAATAAAACACTTCCTACTTAAAAGTAAGAAGTTAAGAGAGTCGTAGATATCATAAAAAAATGACTTAGAATCATTTCAATTCAAGTCATTTTCATTTTTTAAAGTATGGTCTATGTAATTTCTTATTGCTCACCCATTGCGTGTATTCAACGCCCTTTTCTTTGCTTTCTTTATATTCTTCAAATACTTGCTGCCATTCTTGCAAATCTCTGGAATTAGTTGCATGCATTGTTTTAAATATTATCGGTTACTTGCTGTATTTTTCTCATTACCAGCTATGTCAATCGCCTGTTTAAAGAAACCTACAGGATTAATTTTTCTAGCTTTTAAAAGCTTAACCAAAGTATCTGCATCTATATTATGAATCCCACGTTCTACTTTAGAATAAAACGATTCCGAAACAACACCAGCTGCCAATCTAGTTTCTCTTAGTGATTTTCCGATCTTCACTGTTTTTACCTTTTTCTACAAAAAATGCCAACAGATCATTCTGTCGGCATAACTTTTTACAACAAATCTTGATCTTCTTCGATCTTATCGTTGATAAATTTTTCATTTGGATAAATTGGCATTACTTCAATTCCATCCATCGCTCTTTGAATCAAGCCTTCAACATCAAGACGAGCTTCGTATTCACGAGCCTTATCAAGCTTTGGCTTAGTCTTAGGACGTGGTGGAGCAAAGATAGTACAACAATCTTCAAATGGTTGAATTGAAAGATCAAAAGTACCAATATCTTCTGCCAATTTAATAATTTCAGTCTTATCCATTGTAGCAACTGGACGAATAACTGGTGTAGTTGTCACATCGTTAATAGCAACCATTGATTGCAAAGTCTGTGAAGCAACTTGACCAACAGATTCACCGTTAAAGATTGCAAGACCACCGCGCTTAGCACGAATACGGTCTGCAAGTTGCAACATGAAGCGACGTTGTACAGTCATCAAGTAACCTTCTGGCAATTTTTCCTTAATAGTTTCCTGAATTTCAGCAAATGGCACAGCGATAAAGTTAATCTTACCTGCATAGTTTGCCAAAATACCAGTTAATTCCTTAGCCTTAGCTAAAGCTTTTTCAGTAGTGTAAGGTGGACTGAAGAAGTGCACCATTTCAATATCAACCCCACGCTTCATTGCAAGGTATGAAGCAACTGGTGAATCAATACCACCACTAAGCATCATTACAGCTTTACCAGCAGTACCAACAGGCATCCCGCCAATACCGTGAAGCAATTGGTTAGAAATATAAACAGCATCTTGACGCACTTCGATTCTAAGTACTAAATCAGGGTGCTTCATTTCAGCCTTCAAGTGGTCGATATGATCGAATAAATAATCACCAATCAAATTGTTAAGTTGGTTAGTATCATATTCAAACTTGTGATCACTACGCTTAGTATTAACCTTAAAAGTCATGCCAGGCTTAAAAGTTTCATTCATTAATTCCAAAGAGGTTTTCTTAATATCCTCTAAAGTCTTAGGAACTTTAATAGCTGGTGAGTAGGTTTGAATACCAAAAACCTTTTTAAGTCGCTTATCAACTTCAGTAAATGGTGCACCATTCAAAATGATGTGCATCCGGTCGTGCCGTGGGTGAAATTCAATTTGAGGGAAATCCTTCAAGACTCTTTCAACGTTAGTAGCTAAACGATTGATAAAGTCTTTTCTGTTCTTCCCCTTAGTTGAGAGTTCCCCATAACGGACCATAACTTCTGTATATTCCATTAATTCTCTCCCAAATGATTAATTTTAGCAAAATGATTGTAGATCTTATCAAAGACCTTGATAAATTCATCTGCTTCTGCAAGCGTATTTGTCTCATCAAAACTCAAACGTATTGCACTAGTAGCAATCTTATCATCAATATGCATAGAAACCAAGGTGCTTGCTTCATCTGCTGTCTTTGAAGCACAAGCAGAAGTAGTTGAAGTATAAATATCTTGATCTTCAAGCGTATGCACCAAAGTTTCTCCACGAATACCCTCTAAGGCAAAGCAAAGAATGTGTGGTGCAAAGTTGTCTTGAACTGGTGAAAAGATATCAATACCGGGCTTTTGCTTCAAATAATCAACAATCTTTGCCTTAATTGCAGCTTCTCTAGCAGCCTTTTCAGGTTCATCTTCAAGTAAAAGACGAATTGCTTTTGCCATCCCTGCAATTGCTGGTAAGTTTTCGGTACCTGAACGAAGGCCCTTTTCTTGGCCGCCACCATCATTAAGCGGACTAAGCATCTTGCCTTCTTTTTTATAAAGAATACCAATACCACGAGGTGCATGGAACTTGTGAGCAGATAAGCTAGATAAGTCTACTCTTGGTGTGAAGACTTTATCCCAAATATTCTTGCCAAGTGCTTGAACGTTATCAACGTGGAATTGAATCGTTGGATAATTTTCAAGCAAATCACTAATTTCATCGATTGGTTGAATGGTCCCAATCTCGTTATTGACACCCATGATTGAAACTAGCGTTGTATCTGAATCAATTGCATTTCTCAAATCATTAACGTTAACTCTACCTTCTTTATCTACCGGAAGTCGAGTCACACGCCAGCCCAAGTTTTCCAAAGCAGTGAAGCTATTGGCAACTGAAGCATGTTCAACACTAGAAGTAATGATATGCTTACCAAATTCCCGCTTTTGAATAGCAGTTCCCTTGATCGCTGTATTATTTGATTCTGTACCACCTGAGGTAAAGAAAATTTCATGTTGTTTTACACCTAATAATCCAGCAATTTGCTTGCGAGATGCTTCAAGCAATTGGTGAGCACGGTCCCCCATTTTATGCAAACTGGAAGGATTGCCCCAAATATTGGTTGCTACCTTGTTATAAGTATCCAATACTTGAGGATCTATCTTAGTTGTTGCACTGTTATCAAAATAAATCACAAATATTACCCCTTCATTAAAAAACGGCCAATTGCTTGACCGTTCATTGACTTCTAAATTTTAGCCCAAATAATTAAAAGCTTCAATTATTTACTCTCTTTGTTCTGAATAATATGCATTTTCAAGACGTTGGTAGCTGCCTGGTTCTACTTTTTCAAGTGCAGTAGCAATGGTATCTAATGCATCTTTGTAGTTATATTCATTGTACAGCTGCATTGCGAGCTTTTGGGCCTGCTTAATTGCATCTTTATCAGCGTACTTATTAGAATATTGCATTGTTAATTCAACTAAGTTAGCAGAATTAATAATATCATCAGCTTCGCGCTTAAGTCGCTCGACATCGTCAGAAATCTGAATTAATTCATTAGAAATCTTTTCCATATTAATTCTAACTTGGCTTAATTCATCACTGACATGACCAATTTCATTAACTACCAAGGTATACATTTGAACAAAACTATCTGGATTACCTGGTAAATTGCGTCTCTCAAGACGACGATATACTAATGAAACTTCTTGCTTGAAACGTTTAATAGAATCGTTAGCGACGTTTTCTGAATCATACAAGCCATCAACATCTGTTGACATCTTAGCTTGCTCTTGATCGATTTCACGCAAACGATCTAGCATTTGCAACCATGAATCTTGAATTGCGGAATAAACACCTTTGCCGTCGGCAATACTTTGCGTATCGACGGTATATTGGCGATTCATATCATTGACTTCTTTTTCAAGTTCCTTACTCTTCTCAAGTTCACCGTGAGTTAATTCGTAACTTTCATCAATATGTTGCAATTTTTCAACGAGTTTCTTAGAAGCGGCTTGTTGATGAGCAATCAAAGTCAACATCTTATTTTGATTCTTCTCAACAAATGGACGAGCCTTGTATTCCTTAGCCAAAGCAGTATAAAGTTCATCGATTTCACCAGAGATCTTTTTATTTTCTTTGGCTAATTCATCAACCTTAGTCTCTGCAAGCAACTTGCGCGCATCATCAATTTCACCATGAATTTCTTTAATTCGCTTCAATACATCTATATCAGTAATGTAATACTTTTCTGAAACCATCTTTTTGTAGGCATCAGATAATTCACGCAATTGATCTTGGAAAACAACCTCTAATTGATGATTTCCTTCCTTAATCTTAGGCAAGCGTTTTTGCAATGCGCCTAAAGCCATTCTAATCTTAGACAATACGCGCTTAGCTTCAACATGATCACCTTGAGAAGAAAGGTTCTTGGCTTCTTCAAAGTCACTTTCCATTGATGCAAGTT
This sequence comes from Lactobacillus sp. OTU4228, assembly GCF_001006945.1. Classification (NCBI taxonomy): domain Bacteria; kingdom Bacillati; phylum Bacillota; class Bacilli; order Lactobacillales; family Lactobacillaceae; genus Lactobacillus; species Lactobacillus sp. OTU4228. The sequence continues at coordinate 253,365 of NZ_CDLD01000012.1, read as the reverse complement.
GATCTTCAATTTGATCAATAGCCGCACCATATTCAAACGAACCAGCCAAAACACTCTTTCTAAGTTCATGATAAACCTTAATCAAAGCATCATATTGCATTTGATTTTCTTTGTTTGATTCAAGTAACTCTGTAAAAACAGCTTTAGTATTGCGAGCGTCTTCTAAAGTTGGCTTGATTATCTCTTGAGCTTTTTTGATATTTTTTCTAGCTTTGAAGAGCTTATAAGTGGTGTTTTCTTGGGCGGCTTCTTCAACTAACTGTTGCACGCGAGGCAATTTTTTAGTTGAAGTTTCATTGTAGCTCTTGCGCCAAGTATTTAATGTAGTTAGACTTTCACCGGCCAAATCCATTTTATCTAGTCGCGTAATGTCTTCTTCGAGATGCATTTTTTCAATTTCATTGACTGCTGCGTCAATTACTTCGATCGCACGCAGTTGCCTGCGGTTGACCCAAAGCATGAGTGCAATGACGACTATAATAAGGATGACAACGGCAATTATAATAATAGTTTGAATTGATGACATCGTTTATCCTCCAAAACTACTATAATTATAACAAAACATGGTCTGAAGATGTGAAAAAGCTGTCCTATTTCTTGATTTATTATTCTGAAGCCTATATAATACTAGTCGTGTAAAATATTTGCAGCAATAAGTGACAAGAACGTCAACATCTTGAAACGCTTTAGTGAACGAGTAACCCGCGCTGCATTGGGCGAAAATGTAAATCCAAGATGCACGAATGTTGAACTTATTCGTAATATTTTACTCCAAAAATTATCATTATAAATTTTATGGAGGATTTTTATGTCAAGATATACAGGTCCAAGTTGGAAACGTTCAAGAAGATTAGGTATTTCTCTTTCAGGTACTGGTAAGGAAATCGCTCGTCGTAACTACGCTCCAGGTCAACACGGTCCTAACAGTCGTGGTCGTTTGTCAGAATACGGTCAACAATTGCACGAAAAGCAAAAGTTACGTTGGATGTACGGCTTAAACGAACGTCAATTTAGAACTTTGTTTGCTCGCGCTGGTAAGATTCGTGAAGGTCAACACGGTGTTAACTTCATGATCTTGCTTGAACGTCGTTTGGACAACATTGTTTACCGTCTTGGTTTAGCTACTACTAGAGAACAAGCTAGACAATTAGTTAACCATGGTCACATCACTGTTGACGGCAAGCGCGTTGACATCCCTTCATACGAAGTTTCAGTTGGTCAAACTATCGGTTTGAAGGAAAAGTCAAAGAACTTGCAACAAGTTAAGGATGCCTTAGATGCAGTTACTGCACGTCCATCATTTGTTTCATTTGACGACAACAAGATGGAAGGTTCTCTTGTACGTTTACCAGAACGTGACGAAATGGAACCAGAAATTGATGAATCACTCGTTGTTGAATACTACAACAAGTTACTTTAATTTTTACATTTTATTTTGTCGAAAGGCTTTCCCCATTGTGGGAAAGCCTTTTTTTGTTACAATTGGTACTAACAGAAAGGATGAATCATATGACTGAAGATTTAAACAAACGTGTTGAACAAGCTGCTCAAGGTATTACGCCTCAAACCAAGCCAGATGAACGTAGACTTTTTTTAGGTTCTTTACGTGAACGTGTTTTAGTTCGTTTAGATAATACGGAAGTAAAGAATTCTAAATTGACTGCCCTCTTTTTAAAACATATCGATGATTTCAAGGGTTACACTATTTTGATCAACGGCAATATCAAAGATGATGGCTTCTTGGGCGATGTTGAAGCAGAATGCAGTAAGAAAGATATTCCTTTTACTCTAGTTAATAATGAAACTGCTCAAACAGGACCAAATGATACCGCAGTTTTAGTTGTAGCCAAAACTGCAATTAACCGTCCACGAATTAAGATTAACCAAGTTTATCCACCTGAAATGCCTAAGACTGAACTTAATGCACCAGCCAAAAAGCATGAAGGCTTTTGGCATCATTTATTTCACGGGGATAAGTAATGAAACCATTAGCATACCGTATGCGGCCTAAAAATTTGGACGAAGTTGTTGGACAGCAGCATTTAATTGGCCCTGGGAAAATCATTCGTCGAATGGTTGAGGCTCGTTTGCTTTCTTCTATGATTCTTTACGGCCCTCCTGGTATTGGTAAAACCAGTATTGCTAGTGCTATTGCCGGTTCCACTAAATATGCTTTTAGAAAGCTTAATGCGGCAACTGACGGCAAGAAGCAACTGCAGCAAGTTGCCGAAGAAGGCAAAATGAGCGGTACTGTCGTTTTATTGCTGGATGAAATTCATCGTCTCGATAAAACCAAACAGGATTTTCTGTTGCCCCTACTTGAATCAGGACAAGTTATTCTAATCGGTGCAACTACCGAAAATCCTTATATATCTATTTCTCCTGCCATTCGTTCGCGGTGCCAAATTTTCGAATTAAAGCCTTTATCAAGCGAAGATGCTTCTAAGGCCATCGATCGTGCACTTGCCGATAAGGAAAATGGCTTGGGCAAATACAATGTTAATCTGACTGATGATGCTCGCCAGCTTTTAATTGAAAAAGGCAATGGCGATTTGAGAGCTACTTTAAATAGCTTAGAACTAGCCGTTCTTTCAACCAAGCAGGAACTTAAAAATGAGCATAAAGATGATTCTACTATTTTAATCACTCAAAAAGAAATGGCCGATTCCATTCAGATGAAGATTCAAAACTTCGATGCATCTGGTGATGGCCACTACGATCTAGTTTCTGCTTTCCAAAAGTCAATCCGTGGTTCGGATACTGATGCGGCATTGCACTATTTGGCTAGATTAATCGAATCTGGTGATTTAATTTCTATTTGTCGTCGTCTGACCGTAATTGCATATGAAGATATTGGTTTAGCTAATCCTGCCGCTGCCGAGCGAGCAATGACGGCTATTCAAGCCGCCCAAATGGTTGGCTTGCCTGAAGCTAGGATTCCACTTGCTAATGCTGTAATCGAACTTGCGCTGTCGCCTAAGAGCAACAGCGCCATTACTGCCATTGATAATGCACTCAGCGATATCCGAAATAAGAAGATTGACTCTATTCCCGCCAATTTGAAGGATGCACATTATTCTGGTGCTAAAAAATTAGGACACGGCATTAACTACCTCTATCCTCATGATTATCAAAATGACTGGGTAGCACAGCAATATTTGCCAGACAATTTAACTAAGGCAAATTACTTCCAGCCAAAAGGAAATTCTAAGGTAGAACAACGTTACAAAGCCATTTATCAAAAACTAAAGCAGATGCAAACTGATGATCTATCTAAAAACTGATTTTATTGACAAATATAGCCAGATCCCTTATCATAATAAGTGATCTGAGTTGATCGACAAGCTTAAATGTATAAAGTTGACCGATCAAACTATAAGACGTGGGAGTTGGCGAATAACTACCGAATCGGAATACTGCCTTAGTGCAGGATCCATATTCGCTGCGACGTCAACTCAAATTTTGAACACTGCGGGTTCAACAAGCGTCATTATGCTATGTTTAGTCAACTCAGATTTTTTAGAATATTAAATGAGACGGCCTTAATTGACCGTCTTTTTCTGTAACTGGAGATATTTTTTATGGTAATAAAAGTTGTAATGATCATTTTTATTTTTCTTTTACTGCTTACCTCTTGGTACCTGTGGCACAGAAGAAATGGTCATTTTTTGATTTTTGATGTTGGTGGCGACCCTCGTTTATCTAATATTTTAAAGTGGACTTCAATTGCGCTATTAATTGAAAGTGTCATTGGAATTATTATTTTATTTATGGGAAACAAGTATCTTAACCTAATCACGCTATTCCTTGCCTCCCTAACCATCTTGGTATTTGGTTTATCAATTACTGGAAATAAAGAGTAATATATTCCTAATAATAACCAAATTTTTGGTAGAATAGATATTAGGAAGAGGTGTTTAGAAAATGCTTTCACAATACAAAAATATTCAAGTTTCTGTAGATGGTTCAAAAGAAGCCGATTTGGCTTTTAGTAAAGCTGTAGCCATCGCTAAGCGTAATAATGCAACTTTGGAAATTTTACATGTAATCGATACCCGTTCTTTCCAAAACGTTTCAAGTTTTGATTCTGCAATGGTCGAACAAGTTTCCAAGGATGCTGAAAAGAGAATGAAGGATTACCAAGCTCGTGCTGTTAAGGCCGGCGTAAAGGATTCTCATTACTCAATTGAGTTCGGTTCACCTAAGACAATCATTGGTCACGACTTCCCTAAGAAGCACAACATTGACTTGATCGTTGTCGGTGCAACTGGTCTAAATGCAGTTGAACGTTTGCTCATCGGTAGTGTTACCGAATACGTTACCAGAACTTCAAAGTGCGATGTTTTGGTATGCCGTACCAAAGAAATTGCTAACGCTTTAGAGAAATAATTTATATTTTATACCCAAAGAGAACCGGTTTGTTCGGTTCTTTTTTGTTACCATTCTTTATTTAATATTATGGTTATTTCAACTAAAATAATCATAGTTAAACAAGAAGGTTATATCATGAAAAAGAAACTATTAATTTTGACTGCTTTAGCGACTACGGCATTATTAATTACCGGTTGCCAGCATCAGATAAAAGCTGACAGTAGAACAACTAATTTTAAAACTACGGCTGTTAAAAAGAAAACCAAAAAAATCGATTTGATCCTTAAGCACATGACTTTAAACGAAAAAATAGGACAATTGTATTTTGCTCATAGTACAGGCAACACCAAGCAAATGATGCAAGATGTTAAAAAATATCACTTGGGCGGTACTACTCTATTTGCACCGGATTTTCAAAATAAGACTAAGGCTCAATTTGATTCGGAAATGCGCAATTATCAAAAAAACAGCAATCATGGTTTACTAATTGCCACCGACCAAGAAGGTGGAACAGTTTCCCGAATTGATACCAATCCTAGTATTTCACAACGAAAATATCCTAGTCCCCAAGAAATTTATAATACTCAAGGTCTAACTGGCATCCAAAAAGAAGATCAAACAGTAGCTAAAATTCTGCATCAAAATGGTATAAACATGAATTTTGCCCCTGTTGCTGATGTTGCCAAAGATAAGAATAGTTTTATCTATGATCGAACCTTAGGACAAGATTATGAAACAACAGCTAAGTATATTCCAGTTGCTGTCAAAAGCATCCAAAGTCAAAAAGTTGCTAGTTGTCTTAAACACTTTCCAGGATACGGAGATGCCGGTGATACTCATACCGGTTTTGCCCAAATCAATAAGCCATTGTCTGAATATAAAAAGGAAGATCTTTTACCTTTTAAGGCTGGAATTAAAGCTGGCGTGGATGGAATCATGTTTTCACACATCGTGATCAAAAATATTGATGTTAAAATGCCGGCATCCCTCTCCCCAGCCGTGCACAAATTACTCCGTAAGAATTTAGCTTATCAAGGTCTAATGATTACTGACGACTTACAAATGGGAGCAATCACTCAGTACGCTAAGCAGCACCGCATTAATGCCGACGTTCTGGCTCTAAAAGCTGGCAATGATATGCTTTTAGGTGGGAATTATCAAACTGGCATCATTGCTATTAAGAAAGCCGTACAAAAAGGCACAATCAGCCAAAAGCAAATTAATGATTCAGTTAGAAGAATTTTGCAGTTAAAAGAAAAGTTAGGCATTCTTAAATAATTTAAAACCAACAAAAAAGGATCCAAGTTTTTACTTGAATCCTTTTCATTATCTTTAAAAATCGCCAGCCGTACTAAACATGTAATCACGATTGTGGAATTTCATTGATAAGATCAATCCAATACCAATCATGTTACCTAACAAGGCTGAACCACCTTGAGAAACGAACGGCAACGGAATACCAGTCAATGGTAATAAGTCAATATTCATACCGATGTTTTCAAATACGTGGAATAAAATCATCATGATAACACCAGTAGCGATGTATGAGTAAAATACATTTCTAGTGTCAAACGAAATTTTAACCATTTGAACGATTAAGTATAAATAAATCAAAATCAAAGCTACACAGCCGACAAAACCGAAGTTTTCACCAATAACTGAGAAAACCATATCGGATCCACGAACTGGAACATATACACTAGCTTTGCCAAAACCATTACCAAATAATTGACCGGAACCAATGGCCTTCATACTTTGCCATAACTGGTAAGCACCGGATGAAGTATCACCGGATGGATCTAGCCATGATTTAATTCTTTCAAACTGATAAGCTTGGAAGAAGTGACTTAAGAAAGATTGTCCTCCTGGTGTAACAACCAGCAAGATAACTGTGATTGCGCCAATAATTACGATTCCATACAGTGGAACAATAATCTTCCACGATATACCTGATACTAATACCACACCACCAACAATAGCGATGAAAACTAACATAGTACCAAAGTCGTTTTGCAATTTTAACAAAATCGCAACTGGTGCTAACCAAGCAATAATCTTACCAAGCAACAGCCAATCTGTTTTAATGGTATGTTCATATTTATCATTGTGATCTTTAACCACACGTGCCATCATCAAGATAAACGCCGGTTTCATCAACTCAGATGGCTGGAAAGTAATTGGCCCTAACTTGAACCAACTTTTTGCCCCTGTATCTGCAGCTACACTACGGTTATACAGGAATAAAACTGCTATCAGTAAAATTATGCCAAAACCAAAAAAGATCGGCGCTATTTTAAAGAGCTGCTCCGCATCGAATTGCATCACGACAACAACAATTGCAATCGAGATCAAATACCACAGAGCCTGCATTACCACAGCTCTAACAGGTGAACCAACATGCGATGGATCCCCGAGTGCTGCAACGTAAATACAGTACAAACTGATTATAGCCAAAATTGCCACTGGAATAATAATGTTCCAGGCCAATCGGTCAATCAGACTCGTTTTATTTTCAACTTTTGCCATTAAATAACCACTACTTAAATTTTATTTTTCATGTAATGTGAAGTATGAAAGCAAATCGTTGATACTACTTTCAAGACTGTTAGCAAATAAAATGTTGCTAGTCTTAGTTGTAGTAGCGCGGTAACGGCCTTCAACCTTCTCAATTAAACCAATGGACTTTTTGTTAGGAATAATAACTTCCCAAGTTGGCAAATTCTTACCCTTAAGTTCATTAACTTCAATATCAATATTTTCTAACTTTTTAGACATAAATCCTCCTACTTGCTATCCGGATGAAACTTAGAAGCGATAATCTCGTCTTCATACCTTTCCGGATGTGGATTTCGAAAAATAGTAAAATTATCAGGAACTGGGTCCACCCCACCACGAATAAATGGGTTACATCTTAGTATACGACAAATCCCCATGATTAGCCCTAAAATAGGACCATGTTTTTTCAGAGCATCAATCATATAGTTAGAGCATGTAGGATAATATCTACAACTTGGTGGAAAAAGCGGTGAAATTAGTGTCTGATAAATACGCACTAAACCGATCAAAATCTTACGCAAGTAATCTCCTCACTTAGTGTCGTTGATGCTTTTCAATATTCTTAAGCAAAGTACCTGTACCTAAAGCAACAGCTTCCAATGGATGATCAGCTGTTAAAACAGGAACTTGTAAGTAATATGAAATTAGCTTATCAATATTCTTCAACAATGCTCCACCACCGGTGAGCATAATTCCACGGTCAATAATATCTGCTGAAAGTTCTGGTGGAGTAGTTTCAAGAACTTCCTTAGCGGCTGCGATAATTGACATCAAACCTGGTTCCAATGCCTTTTGAATTTCAGGTGCGGTAACTGTAGTTTGCTTGGGCAAACCATCAACCACATCACGACCGCGAACGGTAACTTGTTCATCTTCATCAGGTTCAAATGCACTACCTATTTCAATCTTAATTTGTTCTGCGGTTCTAGAACCAATAAGCAAATTATGCTTATTCTTAATGTAGCTAATTACAGCTTGGTTCATTCTATCACCGGCATAACGAAGTGATTGTGAAGTTACAATTTCACCCATTGATAAAATTGCAACATCAGTAGTACCACCACCGATATCAATAACCATATTTCCTTGTGGCTTGAAAATGTCTAAACCAGCTCCAACAGCTGCAACCTTAGGTTCGAAATCAAGATATACCTTGCCGCCACCTGATTTTTCAGCTGCTTGAATAATTGCCTTTTGTTCAATTGAAGTAACTCCAGTAGGAGCACAAATCAAAATATTTGGCTTAGACATGAAGCCTTTAACATTTAATTTTTCAATAAAGTAAGACAGCATTTCTTCAGTAATATCGAAATCTGCAATTACACCGTTTTTAAGCGGACGAATTACGCGGATATTACCAGGGGTTCTACCTACCATCTCGTATGCCTCTGAGCCAACCGCAACTACCTTGTTAGTATCAGTATTTACGGCAACAACAGAAGGTTCGTTTAAAACAATACCTTTTCCAGAGACATTAATTAATACATTAGCTGTCCCCAAATCAATTCCTATATCTCGTGCCACGATAACCCTCCATAATTATTCATCGTCCATTTTACCATAAATAACTAAGAGTTTCCTTTACTGTCCTTGTTTTAACACAATCTTTAAAACAAATTACTAAGTTGCATTGAAGTATCAATAAAAGTAATTACAAAATTGCCGATTAAAAAGCCTAACGCAATTGCACCAAATAAATATAAAAGTTGAGTTTCAAAAACTCTACCCTTACGCACAATTTTATCTAATTGAACAGCCTTCATTGCCTGAAAAGCTAATCCAATGGCAATCAAATAAATGATGATACTTATAATTGCATGAACACCTAATTGAAACATAAATTTTTCCCTTTAATAAAAAAAGACGGATGCAATTTGCATTCGTCTTTTTCACTTTATCTAGTGACCTCTATCATTGTAAACACTGATTCTGTTCATTGCTCGTCTCAAAGCAACTTGAGCACGTTCCACAGTACGTTCATCATGCTTCTCACGTGCTTCCTTAAGACGCTTCTCAGCTCTTTCCTTAGCGGCTTGAGCACGAGAAACATCAATGTTTCTAGCACGTTCGGCACTATCCGCAATAATTGTAGCTACGTTCTCTGAGAAATCAATATAACCACCACTAATAGCGATGTGATCGATTCTTGAACCCATTTCTTGACTACGTTTTACTTTAACTTCACTAATAACTAATGGAGTCAAAAGCGGGGTGTGATTGTACAATATAGAACGTTCACCATCAACAGCGCGTACATCAACGATGCTTCCACGATGGGAATAAATCATTCCATTAGGAGTTACAACATTTACTCTAAAAAGCTTTTCTGGATCTGCCATTTGACATCACCCTACTTTTCTAGCAATGCTTTAGCTTCTGGATCACTTGGAGTTACACCCATAGATTGTGCTTTCTTCAAAACATCTTCGATTGGGCCAACACCACGGAAGGCATCTTCTGGTAAATCATCAAGATGACCATCCAAAATAAGTTTAAAGCCTTTAATGGTCTCCTTAATTGGAACATATGAACCAGGTACACCAGTAAATTGTTCAGCAACGAAGAAGTTTTGTGACAAGAAGAATTGAACTTTACGTGCACGTGCAACGATCAATTTTTCTTCATCAGACAATTCATCCATACCCAAAACAGAAATAATATCTTGCAATTCGTGGTAACGTTGCAAAACATGTTGAACACGAGTAGCAACTTCGTAGTGTTCTTGACCAACAACTTCTGGGTCAAGGGCACTTGAAGATGATTCAAGTGGGTCAACGGCTGGGTAAATACCTTGTTCTACCAAGCTACGTTCCAAGTTAGTAGTAGCGTCCAAGTGTGCGAATGTGGTTGATGGAGCTGGGTCAGTATAGTCATCGGCAGGAACATAAACGGCTTGAATTGAAGTAATTGAACCCTTCTTCGTTGAAGTAATTCTTTCCTGCAATTGACCCATTTCTGTTGCCAAAGTTGGCTGGTAACCAACGGCACTTGGCATACGACCAAGCAAAGCGGAAACTTCTGAACCAGCCTGAGTGAATCTAAAGATATTGTCGATAAAGAGTAATACGTCTTGACCTTCAACATCTCTGAAGTATTCAGCAATAGTCAAACCAGTTAATGCAACACGCATTCTGGCACCAGGCGGCTCGTTCATCTGACCAAATACCATGGCAGTTTTACTTAAAACGCCTGAAGCTTTCATTTCGAAGTAAAGGTCATTACCTTCACGTGTTCTTTCACCAACACCAGTAAATACGGAAATACCACCGTGTTCTTGAGCGATGTTGTGAATTAATTCCTGAATGATAGTTGTTTTACCAACACCGGCACCACCGAACAAACCAACTTTACCACCACGTACATATGGTTCAAGCAAGTCGATAACTTTAATACCAGTTTCAAGGATTTCTCTACTGGTAGTTAAATCTTCATATTTAGGTGCTTCTTTGTGGATACCTTCACGAGGGTGATCTTTTGAAAATTTTGGACCGCCATCAATTGGTTGACCCAAAACGTTGAACACACGACCTAAAGTATCTTCCCCAACTGGAACTGAAATTGGAGCACCAGTATCTTCAACCTTCATACCACGGCGAAGACCATCGGTAGATTCCATGGCGATCGTTCTTAAGACACCATCACCGAGTTCAAGCGTAACTTCAAGGACGATGCTTTCATCCTCTGATTTGATTACGCGCAAGGCATTGTTAATATCAGGTAAATTCTTATCGATTGGGAATTTAACATCGACAACTGGGCCGATTACTTGAACGATTTCACCTTCACTCAAAACATCTACCTCCTTTTCTTTATTACTCTAAGTTTACTCTAAGGCATTTGCACCACTGATAATTTCGGTAATTTCAGTAGTAATTTGTGCCTGTCTAGCACGGTTTAATTTTGTAGTTAAACTTGATACCAAATCATTGGCATTATCAGTCGCACTTTGCATAGCTGTCATTGAACTAGCATGTTCTGCAGTCTTGGCGTCTAGAATGGCACCATAAATTGTTGAACGAGCATACTGTGGCAACAACTTAGTAAGCACACTATTAATGTCTGGTTCAATATCATATTCTAATTCTTTATGTGCTTCAGCTTCTTTTACGCCGATATCCAAATCAACGATTGGCAACATCTTTTCAACACGAAAAGCAGATGATAATGAGTTTACATGGTGAGTATAACATACGTAAAGTTGGTCATAGACACCATTTAAATACATCTTAATTGCAGTTGAAACAATTGGTAAAGCTTCATCAAAGGTTGGCACATCTGAAACTCCATCTTTTTCGTAAACAACATTAACGTTGTTTTTCTTAAAGAATTGAGCGCCGACAGAACCAACGGCTAAAACTTTAACTTCATGTCCTTGTGCACGTTCATCTTCAAAAATGCTCATCATATTTTTGATGACATTGCTGTTGTAAGAACCTACAAGACCACGATCACCGCTAATTACTAAGAAACCTGTAGTCTTAACTTTTTTGCGGGTTTGAATCATATCAGCAGTAATACCTAAACCAAACACATCAGTATAATCGATCTTCGCAACATTGTTTTTATCGATAGAGATACTCTTTTCACGCAGATTATCTACGACTTGGGAACTGATTAAACGAGAAATCGTTTTACGAACATAGTCGTTATAAACGGTATATTCTTTATCATGATTTTCAGTTTGATTCAATTTTGATGCTGAAACCATTCGCATGGCTTCTGTGATCTTACCGGTTTGTTTTACTGAAGCAATCTTTTTCTTTAACTCAAGTAAAGATGCAGGCATAATCTACCTCCTATTTTTCACTTGGTGTAAAGCTTTCACTGAATTCCTCAACGGCTGCTGATAATTTCTTATCATCAGGTAATTCACCAGTTTCACGAATTGTCTTAAGCAAATCAGCATGACTGCTATCAAAGTTGTCGAACAATTCATTTTGGAAGCGTCCAATGTCTTCTACTGGAACAGCATCAAGGTAACCGTGAGTCAAAGCATAAAGAATCAATACTTGCTTTTCAACAGGGATCGGATCATGAAGTGGTTGCTTCAATACTTCAACAGTTCTTTGACCTCTGTTCAACTTAGCTTGAGTTGCTTGATCAAGATCACTACCAAATTGAGCGAAACTTTCAAGTTCACGGTAAGCTGCAAGGTCAGTACGTAAAGTACCAGCAACTTTCTTCATTGCCTTAATCTGAGCGTTACCACCAACACGAGAAACTGAGTTACCAGCATCGATAGCTGGACGAGTACCGGCAAAGAACAAGTCACTTTGCAAGAAGATCTGACCGTCAGTAATAGAAATTACGTTGGTTGGAATATATGCAGAAATGTCTCCGGCTTCAGTTTGAATAATTGGCAAAGCTGTCAATGACCCACCACCAAGTTTGTCACTCAACTTAGCACTACGTTCAAGAAGACGTGAGTGTAAGTAGAAGACGTCACCTGGATAGGCTTCACGACCAGGCGGACGACGGAGAAGCAAGGAAAGTTCACGGTAAGCGACGGCTTGTTTGGATAGGTCGTCAAATACGATTAATACGTCCTTGCCATTGTACATAAATTCCTCACCCATAGCAGTACCAGCATATGGTGCAATATAAAGCATAGGTGCTGGTTCACTTGGGCCCGCTTCAACAACAATGGTGTAATCCATTGCGCCAAAACGCTTTAAAGTTTCTACTTGAGTTCTAACGGTTGATTCCTTTTGACCAATAGCAACGTAAATACAAATTACGTCTTGTCCCTTTTGGTTAAGAATAGTATCAATAGCCAAACTAGTCTTACCAGTCTTACGGTCACCGATAATCAATTCACGCTGACCACGACCAATTGGAACTAAGGCATCGATAGCTTTAATACCAGTTTGAAGTGGTTGCTTAACTGATTGACGGTCCATAACACCTGGAGCTTTAGCTTCGATAGGACGAGTCTTATCAGCTTTAATTTCACCCTCACCGTCAACAGGTTGACCTAATGGGTTAACTACTCTACCAATTAAGGCGTCACCAACAGGAACTTCCATGATTCGACCAGTTCTTTGAACACGGTCACCTTCACGAATGTTGTCAAATTGACCCAAAATAATGATACCAACATCGTTGGATTCAAGGTTTTGAGCGATACCGTATGAACCGTTATCAAATTTTAACAATTCACCGGCCAATACATCGTTAAGTCCGTGAGCTCGGGCGATACCATCACCAACGTAAGTTACAACACCAACTTCGTTAATGTCGAGCTTATCATCGTAATGTTCAAGTTGTTGCTTGATCAAGGAGCTAATTTCTTCCGCTTTAATGCTCAATGGTTTCACCTCTTTTAATTTTTATCAATTATTTGCGCACGGATCTTCTTCAGTCTATTTTTAACTGATCCATCAATCACGCGGTCCTTCACTTGGAGGACTACGCCGCCTAATATACTTGGATCAACTTTATTCTCAAGACGCACAGCGTTTAAATCATACTTTTTAGCATAACTATCACCTAAACGCTTAAGTTGATCATCATCCAGTTTAACTGCAGTAGTTGCAGTACCAGCTGCGATCTTCTTTTCATCGTCATAAAGTAAAGCAAATTCATCGATAATATCGATTAAATCAGCAAAGCGGTTATATTCAAGTAACAAATTCAAAAAGCCTTGTACTTCATCTGAAAAATCTTTTTCAACTGCAGTTAAAAGAGACTTTTTATCTTTACTACTTAAAATAGGATCGCTAAGGACACTGATGAATTTAGGATTGGCAACTGCTGCCTTTTTCAATTCCATCATTTCATCGTAAACAGTATCCAGTACTTTATTATCTTGCGCATAACCGAACAAAGCAGTACCGTAACGTGCAGCTATTTCTTCTCTACTTAAAGCCATTAATCATCCAACCCCTTAATAAATTGGTCGACTAAATCTTTTTGGTCTTCAGCAGATAAATTCTTAGCAATAACTTTTTCGGCAATTGCTACAGAAATATCAGCTACTTGATCACGTGCGGCATTTAAAGCATCTGATTTAGCCTTAGCAGCTTCTTCATTTGCTTTCTTACGAATTGCTGCAGCGTCTTCGTTTGCACTAGCTACGATTTCCTTGCCTGTGTTTTGCGCATTAGTTTTAGCGTCAGAGAGAATCTGTGTTGCTTCTTGTCTTGAGTTCTTCAAGGCAGCTTCACGCTCATTAGCAAGCGTTTCAGCCTTTTTACGATCACTTGCAGCTGAATCCAAGTCATTAATAACTTTTTGCCGCCGCTTTTCCATCATATCTGATACTGGACCCCAAGCGTAATGCTTGACCAATAACAGCAAGATGGCAAAACAAATTAAATACCAAATAGCATTACCAAGGTAAATATGATGTGAGGCTGCAAATAATGTTTGAATAGTCATTTACTGCCCTTCTCTCTTTATACTTAAATCCTTCAAACAGAAAATCTTTATTAAAGGAAAAGAATTAAGAAGGCAACAACAATAGACAAAATAGGAACGGCTTCGATCAAACCAACACCAATGAACATTGTTGCTCTTAAGTTACCAGCACTTTCAGGTTGACGAGCCATACCTTCAAGAGTCTTTGAAATAACTTTACCGTTACCAAGTGATGCAGCCAATGCTGCTAAACCAGCTGCGATGGAAGCAGCGAGATATTTAAAAGCTTCTGACATAAAAGTCATAAATTTATACCTCCAAAAATTTATTCTGTAGTAACTTTCTTACCAATGTAAACCATTGACAAAGTTACGAAAACATATGCCTGGATAGAGCCAATGAAGACAGAGAAACCTTGCCAAATCATGGCTAATGGAGCTGCTAGAATCAATGTAAATGGTCCACCAGCATGTGCTAGATCATTACCAATTAATGTTAGCAAAACTTCACCAGCATATATATTCCCATAAAGACGCAATGATAAGGTTAAGAAGTTGGTAAATTCTTCAATTACATTAACTGGAAGTAAAAAACCAACCGGTTGCGCATAATTCTTTAAATATCCGCCAACACCAAATCTTTGTACGCCGAATGTGAACGATAGAAGCAAGGTCATCATTGCAAACGACATTGTCGCTACTGGATCGGCAGTTGGTGATTTTACAAACACCCAATCATCAACTTTGACTTCTAGGAACATACCCAATTGGTTCATGAACCAGATGAAAAGGAACAATACAAAAGCATATAAAGACAAGTGGTTTTGAGCATCTACGTCGCTGACGTTATCTTTTACAATACCGTTAGTAAATTCAAGCAAATACTCAAGTACATTTTGTCTTTTATTTGGCTTTAGTTCGACTTTTCGTGCAAGCCAAAAGCAGATAAAGAAAACTGCCAAAGCCATTAGCGTTGAACCAATGATCCCAGTAAGATCAAAATTCAAGCCCATGAATTTAAAAACAAATGATTTCTCCATTACTTCGTGACCTCCCTTCTCGTGTTGAATAAAACTCGAACACGTAAATCATCTTAACACCAAATATCTTCTTTGTGTAACATGAAAGCGCATTAGAGAAAATATTTTTCAGAAAAAGGAAGTTTACTTAGTACCGAAGAGTCTGTCACCGGCATCTCCCAAACCTGGGAAGATATAACCGTTATCCATTAACTTCTCGTCTTCTGCTGCAGCATAGATATCAACGTCAGGGTTTTCCTTCTGAACAGCCTTGATACCTTCTGGAGCTGCTACTAAAACTGCTAACTTAATTTCTTTAACGCCACGCTTCTTTAATGCAGCAATAGCGTCATTAGCAGATCCACCAGTTGCAAGCATTGGATCAACAACTAAACATTCACGTTCAGCGATGTCCTTTGGAGCCTTGAAGAAGTATTCATGTGGTTTCAAAGTCTTTTCATCACGGTACATACCGATAACCGCAATTTTAGCTGATGGAACCATCTCAAGAACACCGTTAAGCATCCCCATACCGGCACGTAAAATTGGCACGATTGTCAATTTCTTACCGGCGATTTCTTTTTGAACTGTCTTACCCATTGGTGTCTCAATTTCGACATCTTCAAGTGGCAAGTCTCTAGTGATTTCATAGGTCATCAGACCACCAATTTCACCAACAATTCTACGGAATTCGTTTGAACCCGTATCCTTGCGACGAATAATTGTCAATTTGTGTTGAATCAATGGGTGATCCAAAACTACGAACTTTCCCATATATACCTCCTATTAACAAATAACATAACTCACTAAACATTTTAATCAAAAACGCAAAGGGTTTAAAGCCCTTTGCGTTTTATTTTTTATTTATTCAAATGATGTCCGCCCGCTGCTTTGTTAAGACGGTTCATGTAAGCTAAACTTTCTTCACCTTCATTGAAGCCTTGTACATAAATGGTTTCAATGTTGTCTTTGTCATCGAAATAGCGCAATGCACCAAATAAATTATGATCAGCGTCAACTAAGTTTTCACCTAAATCAAATTTATTGTCATCGCTTAAATCGATTTTAGCTAAAATTGAACCTAAAGCAGCTACACCAGTTTTTTCGTTAAAATCAATTTTGGCAAAATCAGCTGGATTATCAACTACGATTACAGGTTCACTTGGAGCATAGTGACGATACTTCATGCCTGGTGCTTTCGGCACATCTTTATCTGAAACCTTGCCTGTGTTGATTAAAACTTTTTCGCCTAAAACTTTGCTCAATTCTTCTGGCGTAATTTCACCAGGACGAAGCACGATTGGTGTTTTAACAGACAAATCGATAATCGTTGATTCAAGTCCAACACGAGTGGGACCGCCATCGATAATACCGGCAATTTTACCCTTTAAATCATGATATACGTGTTCAGCCGTAGTAGGACTTGGCTTAGTTGACGTGTTAGCAGAAGGTCCTACAATTGGGTAACCCAATTTAGCAATCAAATCGTGAGTCAATTGATCGTCTGGGCAACGAAAAGCAACGGTCTTAAGACCGCCGGTTACAGCATCAGGAAGTGTACCTGGTTTTACAAACAAAAGAAGAGTCAAAGGACCTGGCCAGAAGTGCTTAATTAGCGTTTTAGCCCGTTCTGGAACCTCTTTAGCGTAGCGTTCCATCATCTTTTCATCAGAAATCGTTACAATCAAAGGATTATCGCTAGGACGACCCTTAGCTGCATAAACACCTTTAACTGATTTTTCATTGGTTGCAATCGCACCTAAGCCATAAACAGTTTCTGTAGGGAAAGCAACTAATTCACCCTTGGCCAATAGCTTAACGGCTTCATCAAGTTGATCCTTTTTAAAAATCTTTGTTTCCATTTCTATTTTTGCCACCTTCCATGAACCATGCGTGGCTTGCCGGCCATATCTTTTCTAAATTCAATCTCAAAATCAGGCAATTCTTTGGCAAATAATTCTTTCAATTGTTCTTCTTCATTAAAGCCAAATTCTAAGAAAAATTCACCGTGACTATTTAAGTGGTCACGAACTTGTTTGGCAAACTTCTTGTAAAAGTCTAATCCATCTTTACCAGCAAACAGAGCTTCTTTAGGCTCATTTTGCAAGACATTCTTATCCATGTCTTTCTTCTCATTTGTCTTGATATATGGTGGATTAGAAATGATTTTGTCGAACTTTTCAAGACCAATTAATACATTAGCTTTACGGGTAGTGACGTCAAGATCATAGTTTAAAAAGTTTTCTTCACTTGTTCTTAAAGCACTATCAGTAATATCACTAGCATAAAGGGTCAGATCCTTGATTCCCTTCTTTTCTGCTTCTTTAGCAAGAGCAACGGTAATGCAACCAGAGCCGGTACCTAAATCAAGCACCTTATCACCACTTTTAAGTGACTTTAATGCCCATTCAACCAACTCTTCGGTTTCAAAACGAGGAATCAATACGCCGCGCTGCACCATGATTTTGTAGCCTAAAAACCAAGCGTAACCCAAAATGTATTGTGGTGAAACGCCTCTAGCCAGCTTCTTAATGTCTTTATTGGCTTGCTTGACTTGATCTTCTGACAAAACCATGTCTTGCTTTAATTCAAACTCGCTAGGAGTCAAATTAAGACGCTCAGCCAAAACAAAATCAATATCCTCTGGTCGAACATCTTCGGCAGCCTCTCCTGCCTTAATTCTGATTTGCTTTAAAGTCAACTTAGGCATTTTTATCAGCCAACTCCTCCAATTGCTTAGTTTGATTGTAAAGAATCAATGCATCGATAATTTCGTCAAGTTCACCGTTCATTACACGGTCAAGCTTATTAATAGTCAAACCAATACGGTGGTCGGTAACTCTGTTTTGTGGGTAGTTGTAGGTTCTAATTCTTTCTGAACGGTCACCAGTACCTACAGCATTCTTACGTTTTGCATCATATTTAGCTTGGTTTTGACTTTCGTAGTAGTCATAAACACGTGATTTCAAAATTTGCATAGCTTTTTCACGGTTTTGTTGCTGACTACGTTGATCCTGCATGGCAACTACGATACCAGTTGGAAGGTGAGTCATACGAACGGCACTTGAAGTCTTGTTAATGTGCTGACCACCGGCACCACTTGAACGGTAAACATCGACACGAATATCCTTTGGATCGATATCAATATCTACTTGCTCGTATTCAGGCATAACAGCAACAGTAGCAGTTGAAGTATGAACACGACCTTGTGATTCGGTTACTGGGATACGTTGAACACGGTGTGCACCATTTTCATACTTTAATTTTGAGTAAACTTTGTCACCAGTGATCATAATAGCTACACGCTTATAACCACCAACTTCAGTTGGTTCAGAATCAATCAATGAAACCTTCCAGCCTTGTCTTTCAGCGTATTTTTCATACATTCTAAGAAGATCGCCTGCAAACAATGAAGCTTCGTCACCACCGGCTGCACCACGAATTTCCATGATAATATCCTTATCATCATTAGGATCTTTAGGCAGCATCAAAATCTTGATTTGATCTTCCAATTCAGGAATTTCTTTTTCGATTTCTGAATTTTCTTCTTTAGCCATTTCGATCAAATCTTCATCAGATTCATTAGCGATGATCTTCTTGTTGTCTTCTAATTCCTTTTTATCTTGCTTATACTTCTTGTATTTTTGTACAACTTCACGCAAGTCGGCTTCTTCCTTGGAAATTTCCATGTAACGCTTAGTATCGTTAATAACTTCAGGATCGGCCATCATTTCTTGCAGTTCTTCATAGTGGGCTACTAAACCCTCTAATTGAGCCATAACGTTATCCATAAACTAATTTTCCTCTCTATCTCTTGCTACCTGGGTGAAAATAGTGATAACGACAAACAGGATAGTAACTCTCGTCACCACCGATTTGTACTTGTTCACCTTCATATACAGGTTTGCCATTATTTACTCTCAAATTCATTGTTGCCTTATGCCCGCAATAATGACAAATAGTCTTCATTTCCTCTATTTTATCAGCAAAAATCAATAAATTCTCGCTGCCTTCGAACAAATGATTTTGGAAATCATTCTTAAGACCAAAAGTCATCACAGGTATATTGAAATCATCAACAATTTTAGCGCATTCTAAGACATGATGTCTCTTTAAAAACTGAGCTTCATCAATTAAAACGCAAGCTAGTTTTCCATCACCATCAGCTAAGTCATGATCGTTCATTTTTTTGATATATTCGAACAAATTCATTTCACTGGTAATTGGAATTGCTTTTCGATGAAGGCCAATTCTTGAAGCAACCGTACCAACGCCGCTACGATTATCCAGGCCGCTAGTCATTAAAGCAATCCTACGTCCTTGTGCTTCATAATTGTGCGCTACCTTTAATATTTCAATCGTCTTGCCACTGCTCATTGCACCATAACGAAAAAATAATTGCGCCACTTCTGTCCTCCCCTTTGCTCAAAAAAGTCTTTGCTTTAATAGTATAGTGGAAAAATAAAATTTGTGCAGTCAAATAGATGGTAAAACTCGTTTTCTATGCTAAACTAAAACATAGTTTTAAAGTGAGGGATGTACATGAGTTTTAAATCAGGAGTCGCTAAAGTCGCCGGAAAATCTAGTTACTGGTTTTTGCATAACGTCATGAAAGGCGGTACTAGTTTCCCTGGAAAATTAGCGATGAAAATCGATCCAAACGTGCTGAATTCTTTAGCTAAAGGCTATGAAACCGTCATTGTTACTGGTACTAATGGCAAGACCATGACCACAGCTTTGATCGTTGAAGCCTTGAAGAAAAAATATGGTGATGTTTTAACCAACCCATCTGGTTCCAACATGCAACAAGGAATCGTCACAGCATTTTTAGCACATAAGCACAAACGCGTTAAGCGCAAGATTGCTGTGCTTGAAGTAGACGAAGCAAACGTTAAGATGGTAACCAAGCTGCTTCACCCTAGCGTCTTTGTTTTGACCAATATTTTCCGTGATCAAATGGACCGTTATGGTGAAATTTATACTACTTATGAAAAGATCGTAAATGGGATTAAGTTAGCACCAGATGCAACAATTATTGCTAACGGTGATGCCAGCATCTTTTCATCAGTTAAGTTGCCTAACAAAAAGATTTTCTATGGTTTCAAGTTGCCTGATGACAAGCCAGAAAATGACTTTAAGGCAGCTGTTAACACAGATGGTGTGCTTTGTCCTAAATGCGATCACATCTTGCACTACCATGAAAGAATTTACGCTAACTTAGGCGATTTCTTCTGCCCTAACTGTGGCTACCATCGTCCTGATTTAACCTTTACAGTTAACAAGATTATTGAGCAAACGCCTAACAGCCTAAAGTTCCAAATGGGCAACAAAGACTACTCAATCAACATCGGTGGTACTTACAACATCTACAATGCTTTAGCTGCTTACTCAGTTGCTCGTCACTTTGGTTTGACTGAAGCTGAGGTTGCACAAGCCTTTGCAGAAAACAAGCGTATCTTCGGTCGTCAAGAATTAATCCACTATGGTGGTAAAGACATCGACTTGATCTTAGTTAAAAACCCTGTTGGTCTTGATGAAGTTTTGCATATGCTTAATACCGAAAAAGATGACTACTCATTAGTCGCTTTACTTAATGCCAACCATGCGGATGGTATTGATACTTCTTGGATTTGGGATGCTGATTTCGAAGGATTAGATTGTAGCAAGATCAAGAAAGTACTTGTTGGTGGTCAACGTTGGCACGACATGGGCTTTAGACTTGAAATTGCTGGATTTGATCCTGGTGCAATGAACATCAATCCTGACGATGACAGCTTGATTGAAGAAATTAAGAAATTACCAACTAAGAAAGTTTACATTCTTTCCACTTATACTGCTATGCTTGCCTTACGTAAGACCATGGCTGAAAAGAAAATTATCAAAGCTGGTATGTAAAACTAAACGATCCATAATGTTTATGGATCGTTTTTTTGTATCAAAAAAGCTGGATCAAATCGATCCAGCCTTTGATTATTCATTCATCCTTATTGGGATATTGGGGCTCGAACCCAAACATCCAGGAACCAGAATCCTGTGCCTTACCAATTTGGCTATATCCCAGTAAATCACCCGTACGAGAATTGAACTCATAACTCCACCTTGAGAGGGTGGCGTCTTAACCATTTGACCAACGGGCGAATCAACACTCATAATTATGCTTTTTTCTGCTAGGCTTGTCAAGTCATTTTGTCTATAATTAGTGGTAATGGACGGTGAAAAATACAAATGATCAATTACAATAAAACGCAACATTTTATCGAGTCAATGGTGTTTGATCGCGTTGTTCCTGGAGTTAATTATACCTTTATTAATAAAAAGCAAATATTCACCTCGACAACGGGCTTTGCTAGCATTTATCCTGAGGTTACACAACTTAGCCCCTTCGCAGAATATGATCTTGCTAGTCTAACTAAGGTGTTAGCCACAGAAAATGTACTGCTTAAGCTTTATGATCAAGGCAAACTCAATTTCACTGAGCCCTTGCAACAATTCATTCCTGAATTCAAAGATCCACAAATTCGACTTTACCATCTATTAACTCACACCAGCGGTATTCGCGGCTGGATTCCTCATCGCGATGAGTTAAATCATGATGAACTATTAAAAGCATTGATTAATTTGCCTGTTACCGATGAATTTGAACACAAGATGCGCTATGCTGACACTAACTTCATTCTACTCGGCTTGGTAATCAAAAGCATTTATGGCAAACCAGTACAAGAAGTGGCTACTCAAGAGGTATTAGATCAAATGCCACTTGTTAACACGACTTTTTCTCCAAAAAAAGAAGATTGCGTACCTACTGCCATTGTTGATGGTACGGTGTTGCAAGGCATCCCTCATGATCCAAAAGCAAGGCAACTAGGCAGTGATTGCGGCTCCGCTGGACTTTTCTCCAACATGCGTGATCTAGTCACCTTTAGTCAAGGATACTTAGGTCTTAAGCGAGATGTTCTTCCTTTTAGCCAAGATACTGTCAGCCAATTATTCGATGACAAAACACCTAGAGGTGTTAAGTCACGTTCATGGGGCTGGGACCTACGCTTTGATCCTAAACAAAATTACCCCATCATTTTACATACTGGTTTTACCGGTACTTTGATCATTCTCGATCGACTAAAACAAACAGGTTTGATTTTGCTAACTAACCGCGTGCATCCCACTGGTCATAACACTATCTTCCTGGCCATGCGCGAAAAAATTATCCGTAGTTTCCTCACAGAAAATTCCAAAGCATAGAAAAAAGACGACTGTGTGTCAGCCGTCTTTTTATCTCTCACTAAATTTCATCATTCGTCTATTATTATAACTTATTTTCTTTATCTAGCCCAATTTATTTAGCTTTTTCTGCTCTAAACATTTTCCAATAACTAAACATAATGATCAAACTCATCAGCAAAGTAAAGCAAAAGGCTGCTTGACTACCTTGAGCTGTAGCCATTGTATAAGAACCATGACCTTGTTTTTGCCAAACTGACATAATTGAAGCAAGGATGGTCGTACCAACTGAACCGGCAAGCTGTTGACTAGTTTGACAAACAGCTGTGGCGTCAGCACGCAACTTACCTGTTTCTACCTTTAAAGCTTCTGCCATAGTATTACTGAAAGACATTCTGTGACCCATCATCATAATGCCATAGAAAATTATGATCATCATTGCACTTAGGTTCAAACCAAAAATAGCAAATAATAAACAACTAAGAGCCATAAAAAAGCCACCTAGATACAATGGTAATTTAGCACCACGTTTATCATATAAGCTACCAAAATATGGATTAAGTAAACCAGCAATAATACTTCCTGGAAGTAATACCAAGCCACCAACCAGTGAACTTTGTTTACCTACAATTTGGATATAGTTAGGCAAAACGAAACTGATACCAATATTGTTAAATTGCAAAAGAAAGTATGCTAGTGCCCCAAAAACAAAGGCTTTTTGTTTAAATACTGCTAAATCCAATAATTTTTTGGATGATTTTTGTGATAATTTTACAAAAGCCCATACTAATAAGGCGGTAACTACTAACAAAATCCATAATAGTGGATTAGCCATGCCATAGCTAATTTGGTTAACGCCCAATGTTAAGGTGATGAATGCTGCAGCTAATGTAATAAATGAGAGATAATCAAAACTACTCTTAACTTGATCATGATATTTCCCTATTACTAGTGTTCCAGCAACAAATACAATCAGAGCAAAAATAGTAACGAAAACAAAGATCCAACGCCATTTTAAATAGAAGGTAGTAATACCACCAAAGGCAGGCCCTAAGGTTGGTGCCATTGCGACAACTAAACCAGCGATTCCCATATAAACGCCCCACTTAGATCGTGGCATAATCTCCGTTATCAAGTTGAACATTAGTGGCGTACTTAAGCCAGCACCTAATGCGGAAATCAGTCTGCCCAAAAGCAAAATTGGAAAGTTAGGTGCAATCGCACTAATAACGCTACCTACCATAAAGCCAACACAGGCAATGATAAATAACTGTCTAGCAGTAAAACGGTCATTTAAATAGGATGAACAAATCATAATAATGGCGATCATCAATAAATAGCCTGTTGTCGTCCACTGAATAGTATCAAGCGACACTTTGAATTCTTTCATCATGGTCGGAAATGTAACGTTTAAACTTGTTTCCGTCAAAATTCCTACAAAAGACATAAAAGCCGCGGATAAAACAGCCAAAATATTTTTTGTGCTCTTCTTCATAATCTCTTCCTTCATAAATAATCAAACAAAAAGAGTAGAAACTAATCGGGTTTCTACTCTTTCTTTAATTGGTAAAACCAATTATATTAAAACGCATACTATCAAATATGCTGAGTAAAGCTAATTATTAAAGACGCTTAGCTAAATCGTCGTGTAAGTTTTCGTAACCTGGCTTGTTAAGAAGACCAAACATGTTACGCTTGTAAGCTTCAACACCTGGTTGGTTGAATGGGTTGATACCGTTCAAGTAACCTGAAATAGCAATAGCTAATTCGAAGAAGTAAATCATGTAACCTAAAGTATGTGCTGAT
The DNA here is from genome assembly GCF_001006945.1 of Lactobacillus sp. OTU4228. NCBI lineage: Bacteria > Bacillati > Bacillota > Bacilli > Lactobacillales > Lactobacillaceae > Lactobacillus > Lactobacillus sp. OTU4228. The sequence goes on along the minus strand of NZ_CDLD01000012.1, from coordinate 229,037 downwards.
TGGTCTGGAATGTTAACAGTCATAACTGGAACACCACCGTCAGTGTGAGCCAAAACAACACCTTCGTAAGCACGGTCGTTTACGTAGTTCAAGCTCTTGCCTTCCAAGAAGTTAAGTTGGTCAAGGTTCTTTTCATCGCCTGGGATCTTAACGTCGTGGCGTGGGTTTTCAACACGGATAACAGTTTCGAACAAGTTACGTAAACCTTCTTGGATGTATTGGCCAAGTGAGTGAAGGTCAGTAGTGAAGTTAGCACTTGATGGGTAAATACCCTTTTGGTCCTTACCTTCTGATTCACCCATTAATTGCTTGCACCATTCACCAAACATTCTAAGGCTTGGTTCATAGTTTTCAACAATTTCAGTAGTGTAACCCTTACGGTAAAGGATGTTACGAAGTGCTGCGTATTGGTATGGTGAGTTCTTTGACAAATCAGTGTCAGTGTAGTCAGCACGAGCGTCTGCAGCACCCTTCATTAATTCGTCAATGTCAGCACCTGAAGCAGCGATTGGAAGTAAACCAACAGCTGAAAGAACACTGTAACGACCACCAACGTCATCTGGAACTACGAATTCTTCGTAACCTTCTGCGTCAGCTTCAGTCTTCAAAGCACCCTTTTGACGGTCAGTAGTTGCGTAAATTCTCTTGGCAGCTTCTTCTTTACCGTACTTCTTGATTAACTTGTCTTTGAAGATTCTGAATGCTACTGATGGTTCAGTAGTAGTACCTGACTTAGAAATTACGTTAACGCTGAAGTCCTTGTCGCCTAACCATTCGATTAAGTCGTAAAGGTATGAACCTGAAAGTGAGTTACCACAGAAGACAACAGTTGGCATATCACTGTCAACCTTGCCGTAGAAGTTGCTGTTCAAGAATTCAATTGCAGCTTGTGCACCAAGGTATGAACCACCAATACCGATACAAATTAAAACATCTGAATCGTTTTGAATCTTCTTGGCAGCCTTCTTGATACGAGCGAATTCATCCTTGTCGTAATCTACTGGCAAATTAAGCCAACCACGGAAATCGTTACCAGCACCAGTACCTTCACGGAGTTCAGTGTTAGCAGCGTTTACCATTGCTTGCATTTCACTTAATTCATTTTCGTGAACAAATGGAGTTAATTTACTACTATCAAATTTAATTAAACTCATAAATCTGCTTCCTAACTATAAAAAAATTTTACAACCCTATTTTAACAATCTTATTTAATGAATACCAGTCTCAAAGTACAAGCGCATTCATTTTTTTCGAAACAAACGATAAATTAAATAGCCTAAAATGGCACCGCAGGTATTAAAGAAGACATCATCAATATCGCTTACGCCGGTTTCCAATAAAAACTGCAAAGTTTCAATACTAATTGAAAAGAGCATCCCTATTAACACAGTCTTAACAAACGACTGCTTCTTGGAAAATACAATTGGAAACAGGATACCAAATGGTACAAGGCAAAGAATATTGCCGAATGAATTATAAAAGAAGTCCAGCCTGCTAGGAGCATACACTAATTTCCAGGTTTCTTTCATAAAGACTAAATTAACATCGCTAAGTGGCCTGTTGAAATTAAAAACGAGCTGCCAAGGGAAATACGTATCTCGGAAAGTCGTTAACATCAAAACCAGAATCATATAAAATGCAAATATCCAAACACTAGCTTCTGATTTAAGTGAACGTCTTCTGCGAATAAAAAGAAGCCAGATTAAGCGTAAAACAGCAAAAATCAAAAAATAAAAAACTGTTTTATCTAATGCCATTAAAGTCAACTTAACTAAAGCGAAATGATTGATACTGGTCGCATATTGTTTTGCTAGAAAATTATATATTGGGCCAAAAAATAGCATGCTCTGCCTCTTTCCAAGTTATTCCTATAAAATTATACCCACTTTTTAATAACTAAATTATTAAAAAAGAGATAACTATTAGCAAAACATTGTTTTAACCCAGCTTAACCTTTAAAATTAATGTTTGTTAAGGAGTTAATTATATGAAGAAAAAGAAAATCATCGCTTTTATCCAAACTAGACCTGGCTTTTTAGCACTGCTAGTTTTCTGCTTTTGGGTAAAATACATTTTTGCTGCTTATTTCGACTTTAATTTAGGACTAACTGATCCTTATCAGCACATTATCATGTGGCTCAGTCCTATCGGAACAGCAATCATCCTTATCAGTATCGGTTTTTATTTTCCAAGACCAATCGTGTCATACATTGCAATGCTGGTGATGGATTTTGCCAATACTGCATTATTATTTGCCAACATCATTTACTACCGGCAATTCACGGATTTCCTAACCATCAAAACAATGACCAATGCTGGCAAAGTATCACAGGGATTAGGTAAAAGTACCGTTGCCCTGCTTCATCCCAGCGATATCATTATTTGGATAGATCTAGTCATCATCATTACCCTTTTGATCATTCATAAAATTAAAATTGATCAAAAGTCATACGGTTTATCAATGTCTTTGGCTATTACCTCCATTGGTGCACTTCTGACCACCTTAAACATCTTATTAGCCGAAACGTCTCGTCCTCGACTTTTGCGTAATACTTTTGATCGTTCCTACGTAGTTAAATATTTAGGTGTCGATACTTTTACCGCTTATGACGGAATTAAAAGTGCTCAAAATGGTCAGGTAACCAGAAATGCTAATGCTTCAGATTTAAACAATATTCTGAATTTCACCAAGCAAAATTATGCCGCTCCTTCTTCTTCATATTTTGGCATTGAGAAAAATCGCAATGTAATCGTGATTCACCTTGAAAGTTTCCAACAGTTTTTGATCAATCTTAAGGTTAACGGTAAAGAAGTAACCCCATTTTTAAACTCGTTATACAAGAATAAACATACCATCAGCTTCAGTAACTTTTACCATCAAGTAGGTCTAGGCCGTACCAGTGATGCAGAAAACATGCTTGAAACTGGCACATATGGTATTTCAGACGGTTCGCTTTTTACTTCATTGGGTTCAGAAAATACATTCCAGGCCGCACCTCAAATTTTGCGCCAGGATGGTTACACTTCAGCCGTCTTCCATGGCAACGTAGGTACTTTTTGGAACAGAAATGATGTCTATAAAAACATGGGCTACAATTATTTCTTCGACAAAAACTATTACTCTACACAGCCTAAAGATGCTAGTGGCTATGGTTTAAAAGATAAACTGTTCTTTGCCGAAAGTATTAAATACCTAGAGCAGATGCAGCAACCGTTCTACACTAAATTTATTACGGTTACTAACCACATTCCGTTCAATTTGGATAAAGAAGATCAAGATCCTAACTTTAAGACTACAAATACTACGGATCAAACCATCAATAATTATTTTGTAACGGCTCACTACCTTGATGAAGCAATTCATGAATTCTTCAATTACCTTAAATCTTCTGGTTTATACAAGAATACCATGGTAGTAATTTATGGTGACCACTATGGTTTAAGTAATTCAGAAAATGAAACTTTAGCTCCAATTATCGGCGAAAGTTCTGATACTTGGAATACTTACAACAACGTCCAAATGCAACGTGTGCCATTCATGATTCATGCTAATAATCTTAAGGGACAAATCAATCATGAAGTCGGTGGTGAAATTGACGTTTTACCTACTCTACTTCATTTGCTTGGCGTTAATACAAAAGACTACGTTCAATTCGGAAATGACTTACTTTCACCTCACAGACAAAATTGGGTAGTCTTTAGAAACGGCACAATCGTTAGTTCTAAGTACATCATTGTTGGTGCTAAAGGAATCAAGGGTACTGTCTATGACCGTAAAAATGGTAAACAGATTATCAACTTTACCCCTCAAGAAAAGAAAGAAATTGCGGAACTAGCCAAAAAAGGTAAAAACTCCTTGCGCTACTCAGATCTATTAAACAATCACAACCTGTTGCGCTTCTACACGCCTAAGGGCTTTATCCCAGTAGATCCAGATCAATTTAATTATTCTGAGAACTATCAAAGAATGATCAATATTAGACAGCAACTTGCAGGCCATTCTACTTCCCTCTATAGCAGACACCACGGTTCAACTACTAGCCTCTATAAAACTGATGCACCAGAACTAAAAGGGCGCCAAGAGGAAATTGATCAAGTCTCTGAAGTGATAAAAAACAACAGCAGTAAAAATTCCGCTACAAGCAGTAGCAGTGAAGATGACCAATAAAAATAGCCTGGAAAAATATTTCCAGACTATTTTTTTATTTTTCAACAAATTGTTCAAAGCCTTTATCATAAAAAACTACGGTAAATGTCGAACCTTTGCCAGGCTCTGATTCAACAGTTACTTTACCACCATGTTGCTTAATTAAAGATGATACTATCGCTAAACCTAGACCGGATTCTCCCGTGCCCATTCGTGCTCTAGACGGATCAGCCTTGAAGAAACGTTCAAAGATATACTTAATTTGATCTTTGCTCATTCCAATACCATTATCTTTAACTGACAGCACAGTCGCATGTACCATGCGTTCTCCTTTAATTTCGATCTTGCCATCATGGGTAAACTGAATGGCATTTTGAACCAAGTTGACCATTACTTGAGTGAAACGATCACGATCAGCATAGATTGGCAAATCATCAGGAGCTATTACTTCCAGCTCATCATTGGCCTTTTCAGCATTTTGACTAAGCTGAGATTTCAGATCTTGCAAAATTGGTGTGGCATTGAAGTTGGTCTTAATCAAATTGATTTGATTATTGCGAATCTTTTCGTAATCCAGATTTTCATTAACCAGACGAATTAAACGCTTAGTTTCTCTCTGCATCAAAGCAATCGATTTTGGTTTAGATTCTTCTGGAATCGCATCATATTGCAAGCCTTCTAAAATGCCGTTAATCGTAGTTAGCGGCGTTCTCATTTCATGAGCCGCATCTGCCATAAATTGATCTCGCCGTTTTTCTTGCGCCTTAACTTCCTCATTGGACCGTTTTAAAGCTTGAACCATCTTATTGAAGTTCTCTGCTAACTGGTCAATTTCATCGCTATCTTTATGTTGAATCTGCACATTAAAGTTACCAGAAGCAACCTTTTGTGTTGCCCGAGAGAGCCGCTTGATTCGTTTGGTTGAATAATATGAAATAATAAAACTTAAGATCAAACCAACTGCCACGGTCATTAATAATGCTCTCAGCAAATTACGTTTAGCCATGTAAATTGGTCGTTCAACATGAGTAACTCGTGAACTAATCCAAGCTACACCTACTAAGTTTTTACCATTCATCCAAGGAACAAGCACACCAGTATATGCATCCTTAGTGGACCTAATAGGTGATTGTTCATTATGATTATTTTGAATACGAATTTCTTGGCCTGTCTTTAACGTAGCAAAAACGTTCTTGGACAGTTGAACTTTGGCATTAACCTTAGGATAGATTTGCTCGTTTTTATCATTAAAAATACGCAAATGAACATCTTCACCATGCAACACAAACTCTAATTGATTTAAGAAATTATTATTAAGCAGTGCCGTGCCATTTTTTCCATCAGCTTCAGCCAAATCACCTAGCGATTCTGCATAGCCTTCCATTCGCTGATAATTTTGCATATACGCTTGATTACGCGCATAACCAATTTCGGAATAACCAATAATCGAAATAGTCGTTACGATTATCAGTAAGAAACCTAGCATGTTTTGATAAATTAATTTCATTATTTTGCCTGTGAATCATCAAATTTATAACCGACGCCCCAAACAGTTTGGATCACTTTAGCTCCAACCTTTTCGAGCTTTTGACGCAACTTCTTAATGTGGGCATCTACGGTTCTTTCCTCACCATAATATTCATAGCCCCACACCAATTCCAAAAGCTGATCACGCGAAAAGACTTGCTTAGGCTTTTGTGCCATCGTATAAAGCAAGTCAAATTCTTTAGGTGTTAAATCGATCACAGGCTGAGCGTCGAATAAGACTTCACGTCTACTCTTTGAAATCTTTAAGTGCTCAGTTTCAATATCATAGTCTTGCTTCTTTTCTTGCGGAAGTGCAGGCTTTTCCTCCATCATTACTCGACGATGAAGAGCCTTAATTCTAGCAATTAAAGCAATTGGACTAAAAGGCTTAGTGACATACTCGTCGGCTCCGATACCTAAACCGAGTACTTGATCTGATTCACTGCCTCTTGCAGTAAGCATGATAATTGGAACAGTAGGAGAAATTGCTCTTACTTCCTTGGCCACTTGAATTCCGTCTTTTTTAGGCAAATTCAAGTCTAGCGTAATCAAATCATACTTATCCGCATTTTCTTTAAACATATCGACGGCTTCGACACCGTCGACAGCAATATCTTGTTCCCAGCCTTCTTTTTTGAAAAACATTCCCATCATTTCAGCGACGGAATTGTCATCTTCAACCATTAATATTTTCAAACTCATTATCGATCCCTAAATCCCTTTGTTCTTTGACGTTTCACTTTATCGGGATCGACATAGTCAGGTGGCAATTCGTGTCGTTTAAGCAGAAACTTTTTCAAGCTTTTTTCTGTATAAACAATTGGCAACAAGATAAACAAATAAAAAGTTAATAACCAAATGAGAAAATAGCGATCCCAATTCAAAAAGTGAATAATTAAACCAATCACAACTTGAATCAAGCCAAAGAGAATACAATATAAACTCGCCCTTCTTTGGGCAAATTTAAAGCTCTCTTTATTGACTTGCGCCAGATAAGATAAATAACCATAAATTCGATTAGGTCTTTTAGCTGGCGAAATCAGCCAAAGTATCCCAATCACCATCATAATTAAGCCACAAGCGACATAGATCACAAATTCTCACTCCTAATTCTGATAAATTAAAACGGTTATTCCTCACCAGGTGCAGACATAACTATTCTCATTTTACCAGTGAATGTGAATTTCTTCATCTCATTTGGAATAATTAAATTAGTTCCCATCTTTAAATCATATGATTTACCGTCAGCTTCAAGTTTACCTTCACCCTTGATTACTGAAACTAACAAGTATGGGTGATCGTTTAAACTGGTCTTCCAAGTACCGTCAAGATCAATTTGCCATAAGTAGAAGTGTGGTGAAACTGGTGGTTCTACCAAAGTCTTGATTTCTGCGTCTTGATCCTTGTTAGTTTTTACATCAAGTTTTGGATCAACATGTGGTACAGTCGTGACATCAATTGACTTTTGGGTATGAAGTTCACGCTTCTTGCCAGTCTTCTTATCAACACGATCATAGTCATACAAACGGTAAGTTACATCACTTGATTGTTGGGTTTCAATTACCAAGCATCCCTTAGTCAAAGCGTGAATAGTACCTGCTGGAACGTAGAAGAAGTCGCCAGCTTTTACTGGAACCTTTCTAAGCAACTTGTCCCATTCACCTTTGTGAATCATGTCTGCTAATTCTTCACGCGTCTTTGCATGGTGACCGTAAATAATGTAGGCACCTGGATCAGCTTGCATGACATACCAACTTTCAGTTTTACCTGAGTCGTTTTCTACCTTGCGAGCATAATCATCATCTGGGTGTACTTGAACTGATAAGTTATCGTTGGCATCCAAGAATTTTACCAAAAGTGGAAATTCCTTAGCTTTAGGATTGCCAAAAAGTTCTGGGTGCTTCAAGTAAACATCTCTAAGTGACATACCCTTAAGTGGGCCTTCAGTTACAGTAGAAGCATCGTCCTTGTAGCCAGAAATAATCCAAGCTTCACCGACTTTTCCATCTGGAATATCATAGTTGAAAATATCTTTTAATTTACGTCCGCCCCAAATCTTAGGTCTAAAGTACGGGTTTAAAAATAATGGTTCCATCTAAATCACCTCATATAAAGTATATACTTTAAGGCAAAAGAAATGAAACCCTTTTCTCAATTATATATCTACTTTTTTCTTTACATGTAAAGCCATTTGCTATACTTACTAATTCCTGTGGCTAAACGGTCCATCCCATCTTTAACCATTTCTAGTGGACAAGCCAAATTAATCCGGATAAAGTCATGACCATCACCGCGATAAATACTACCGGCAGAAACAATCAAACCAGTTTCTTCTCTAATAAAGTTAACTAGTTTTTCTGAGTTATCAGTTATTTCATGTACATCAATCCACATTAAGTAAGTAGCGGTACCTGAAATCACCTTTGCAGTTGGGATTTTAGCCTGAATAAATTCAGCTGCATAATCAAAATTATCATTTAATTGTGCTTTCAATCCCTTCAGCCAGTCATGGCCTTGTTCATAAGCAGCAATGGTTGCGGGAATAGCTAACAGATTAGGTTCAGCTACTTCATCGCTATTTAAGCCGCGGCTCACCATTTCACGCAAATTTTCGTCTGGAACAATTGCAGTAGCGGCGTGAAGAGCAGCCACATTAAAGGTCTTACTTGGTGAAACAAGTGAGATCACGCTCTGCTTAGCTGGAACCTCAACTGAAAATGCTGGTGTATAATCAGGGCCCTTTCTAACTAAATCGCCGTGAATTTCATCTGAGAGCAAAGTTACGTGATGCTTGTGACACAAATCTGCGATTCTTTGTACTTCTTCTGCCGTCCAAACCTTGCCCACTGGATTATGAGGATTGCAGAAAATCATTAAGGTAGTCAAAGGCTCAGCTAACTTTTGTTCTAAGTCTTGCCAATCGACTGCATATTTTTCACCGTCGAATTGCAAATCACCTGATAAAACGTGACGTCCATTATTCAAAATGGAATTATAAAAAATATTGTAAACAGGTTCTTGTACTAAGACATTGTCACCGATGTGTGAAATACGACGAACAATTGAAGAAATTGCTGGTACAACACCTGTAGTAAAAATCATCCATTCATTTTTTGGACGATGGTTGTGTTCAGTTTCATACCAATCAGCTACTGCATTAAAGTAATCATCTTTAGGAAATTCATAGCCAAATGCACCCAAAGCAATTTTTTCTTTCATCGCAGCAGTTATTTCCGGTGCAGTCTTAAAGTCCATGTCTGCGATCCACATTGGTAATTCGCCTGGCTTAACATCCCACTTTACAGAATCAGTATGCGTTCTGTCTGGAGCATTTACAAAATCATATTGCATATTATCACCAGTCCTTTGGTTCTTGATTCATATCTGATTGATCAACCTTTTTACCAATTTTTGGACAATCAATAATCGTCTTTGCAGGATCAATCTTGTTAGGATCCATGATTAAAGTACCGATTTCAGGAGCGACAAGCTTACCTGAAATTGGATTCTTTACACTATCAATTTTGGCATCCAGTTCCACATCCATGTTAGAAACTTTTTCAAAAGCCAAATCTGTATGGATGAGTGAACTATTTTTGATTTCAAGTTGATCAATATAATTTAATCCTTGATCACTTTCAATTTTACAATTAATGAACTTAATATTGTTAGTATTCCAAGCTAAATATTCACCATCAATAATTGAATCATAAATTGTAACGTTCTTACAGTTCCAAAACGCATCTTTAGATACAAAAGTTGAATTATGAACTTCAATATTTTCGGCACCGTCAAAGACGTAGTTGCCAATTACACTTACATTGTCAAGGTAAATATTTTTACTATCTTTACCAAAATAATCACCGTTGATTTGAGAATTAGTAATTCTAATATCGTCACAAATCCACATTGTTTCTTCAGCATCAGCAAAATGAACATTATCTAAAGTGATATGGCTAGCTCTTCTGAACAACTTTGGTGCTTGCAACGCACTGTTTTTAATTGAAATATTTTTAGTGTACCAAATACCACTTCTAGACATTGTTTCGAAAGTTGTATTTTCTACATTGACATTTTCATCGTACCAAAGAGGATATTTCCACTTAAAAATTGAATTTTTTAAAGTAATATTTGTTGCTTCTTTTAATGGTGATTCACCTTCACCAAAAGTTATACCTTCTAAGTTGGCGTCATTTAAGCCGTAAAGGATTCTTTCCCCTTCAAAATATCTATTCTTAATTCCTCTCATTATTTTTCTCCGTGTATTTAATATGCTTAATTTCGCTTTTAACTATGATAATTGTACAAGCCCTTGCCAATAATGTTTAATACTTATTTTTAGCATTAGTAAATAACTAAAAGTTATAGTAAAAAAATAATAAAAAAGCTTTGCTAGGATACTTTCCTAACAAAGCTTTCTTCTTATCTATGGAGATGAGGGGAATTGAACCCCTGTCCAAACGCATCTCGTCACTGACCTCTACGATCATAGTTATATTACTTGAACTTCACTAGTCCAAAACGCCATATAACAGGGCTAGTATGGACTAGCTAACCTGCTAAGACTCTTTTCAACTATTCAGGTGAGGTAGTTAAACGTAACTCGCTAAGTTGATACTCAGTGTCAGCCACGAGTAAACCGACAAAGAGCAACGCATGCGCTAAATTAAGCAGCTAATGCGTAAGAATTTTTGTTATTTGCAGTTATATTTAACTGTAACGTTTTTACGTAGACGTAACCTACGAACCGCAGTCAATGCGGGTCTACGCCTGTCGAATCCCAAAACATCCCCTTGAGACTCTACTATTGTAGCATAGACCTACACAATGTGTGAACAAAAAGGCTTAATTAATGTGAGTTAAACGAACAACGTCACGTTCAATCATTAATTCTTCATTGGTTGGAATAACCATTACTTTAACCTTAGAATCGGGCTTAGTAATAAAGCCTTCACTGATTTTATTGTTAGCTTCGTAATCTGGATCTACACCCATGTACTTAAATGCATCCATTACAGCCTCGCGTACGCCCATGTCGTGTTCACCAATACCGGCGGTAAAGATAATTCCATCTACACCACCCATTTCAGCAATGTATGAACCAACATAGCGAACAATACGGTTAATAAAGATGTTTCTAGCTAACTTAGCACGGTCGCTATCGCTTTCTCTAACGTCACGCATGTCTGGTGAAATACCAGAAAGACCTAACAAACCAGATTTATGGTTCAACATATAGATCATTTCATCCATTGATTTATGTTCAACATGCATTAAGTGTTGGATAAGAGATGGATCAATATCACCTGAACGCGTAGCCATAGTAATACCAGCAAGTGGACTAAAGCCCATTGAAGTATCATATGATTTTGCATCCTTAACAGCAGTGATTGAAGCACCTGAACCCAAGTGACATACAATTAATTTTAAATCTTTAAGATCTTTGCCCATCATATCTGCGGCACGTGGGGCAACATAGCGAACTGAAGTACCATGTGCACCATACTTACGTACGCCGTATTTTTCATAATATTCGTATGGAAGAGAATATAAGTAATGTACTGGATCAAGAGCACGGTGATAAGTTGTATCAAAGACAGCAACTTGAGGAACGTTTGGCAATACGTTCATAAATGCTTCAATGCCGCGACCTTCTGCTGGGTTATGAAGTGGAGCATAATCTTCCAATTCATAAATTTTGTGAAGGTTTTCCTTAGTAATGATAGTTGAATCTTTAAAGAATTCACCACCATTAACTACACGGTGACCAACACCAACAATTTCATTTAAATCTTCAACAACATTAAATTGCTTCAAGAATCTAAGCAATAAACTAACTGCAGCTTCTTGATCTGAAATTTCTGTTTTTTCAACATGCTTTGTTCCATCAGCCAATTTAATTTCAAATGAAGCATCATCAAGGCCTACACGATCGGCCATTCCTTTTGCAATTACTTTTTCATCTGGCAAAGAAAATAGCTTGTACTTGAAAGATGAACTACCAGAGTTGATTGCCAAAACTTTTTCCATAAAAATAAATTCCTCTACTTTCAATAAAGTTACGTGCTTTACGAATTAATGATTGATTTTAGTATACCACTCGTTCAATTTCACATTAAATTGAATCAAAGATTGTTCTTTCTTCAATGAATCCAACTTGGTCAACAAAACTTCACTAGGTTTAGCTTCTGAACCATGATTTTGGAAGACAAGAATAGACTTTTGATTAAATTTATTTCTGAACATATCATCAGGCAATTCTACGATCGCCTTCAAATATACCTTTTTGGTGAGCCATGGCATAAAGTCCGCACCAATCTTACCGGACAAAATTGAATTAGGAACAACTAAGAAAGCATAACCATCTGACTTAAGATTCTTGATAATTTGTTCAATCAATAATAAATGAGCAAATGAGTGACCCTTTTTAGCATGATTTTCAAAGTTCTTAGCGTTCTCATCAATTGGGTAATAGCCAATTGGCAAATCGCTGACAATCGCATCAGCATTAGGACACATCCAAGGCATTAAAGCATCTTGACAGTAGAGCTCAATATCAATGTCATTTAAGTGAGCAGCAACGTCCGTTAAGTTCAACATTTCTTCGTCGTTATCAATTCCAACTAATTGATAGTTGTCTTTGGAATGATTTAAAGCCTTCAATTGAGAAATTATTGAGAAGAGCAAGTTCCCTGTACCAACTGCTGGATCTACGATTTCCATCTTTTCATCTTTAAGCAACTTATGCATCAGCATTGCTACAACAGTAGAAATAGCTGGTGGTGTTGGCATTTGGTTAGCATCTAAGCCATCGTCATTAACTGCCTTTAAGGTCAAAAAAGTAAATACTTGTGCCTTATCTTTTTGACTGATGTGATCATAATCAATTGCTTGATACTTCTTGCTTAATTCTTCGACGGTCTTTTCATCGGGTGCACCGTTTTCGACTTTTATCTTGCCTTGTTCTAAATTGTCAAATGTTTCAACCAATGCTTCTGTAAATGAAACATTCAATGCATTTTGCAAAGTTTGTACGCAATCTAAAAATTGATTAAAAAGTTTTTCAAAATTTTCCATCTAGTAGCCCTCCATTACCTTTAATATTTTAAAGAAAGGCAAGTTGAGGTGCAAGAAAAGTCATTTAATTAGATAGATATTTAATAAGTAAGATATTGTTTTCCATGCTGGTTTGATAGATATCCTGATACATTTTAATAAACAATAATGTCGTGATTAATACTAAGATGCTGCTAAATAGCGCGCTTCCTTTTACCTTGGTCTTCTTTTTTATTCTTTCTAACATTCCTATCCTCATCTGGTTCTTCATCAAGTTGAAAGACTAAATCAGATTCTCCCTTGTTGTACTCATTAATGCGAATGATAATCTTATCTTTTCTAGTAATAAATTTGGCACTCTGGACATTAAAAATTAACGGCATGTAACCACCACCGTTAGATTTGGAAACTTTTAAAACGCGTTTTGACAAATAATATTCAATCTTGTATTCTACTTCACTTTTATCTTTATTTACTTTGACGAATGTTGCACTTTTAGCTTTTCCTTCATTTACTAACGGATAAACCATCTTAGTATCTTCATCGTACATGTAGCGATCTAATTGCACATATGCATAAGCAACTTCATTCATATGTTGATTTTCACTCAGGTTAGCCTTTTTAACGCTTAATAATAAATTCTGCAAAATGAATAAGACTAGCATGGTCACAAATAAGGAAAAGATTGCTTCAGCAAGCACAAAGCCTTTAGTCTTCAACTGCGAATTCTTGTTTTGCATCCCGATCATAAACATAGTTATGCCCTGCCTTTTCATAAATTCGATCGTGAACCGTAACTTGATTTAGATTGCTTTCTTGTAAAACATGGTAGGCATAAGCGCGATCTGTTTTTAGCTCAATCTCTCTTCCGTTCTCTTGACTTTCGGCAACCGTCAAATACATACAGCTTACGGCAACAGTAGCAATAATCAGTGCAACAATACTTTCCGCCATTAAGAATCCTTTTACTTTCCTCATTTTAGCACCCGTCCCCATAGCATTTGGTACTTTATTTTCTTTTCCATCCCATACCCCGTGAAGGTCACAGTACCAGGTGATGAATAGCCGTGTTTATCAAAATGAAAATTTCTAAGTCCTGATATTTCCATGTTTTCATCGATATCAACTTTTTTGTTACTTGTTCTCCCGCTGAGTCTCAAGTAATATTCACTTTGTGAAAAAATAATTACTACGCCCTCTCCCGTGATTGTGCTAACTCTTGAAGCTTGATCGATTGCAGTAGTAACTTCTTTAACGGTATTATCGAAAATCAGACGTTCTTGGTACTTTTTCAGTTGTAAAGTTCCGATTAGTAATATGCCACAGCAGATACCTAAGGTGATTATTGTTTCGATTAAGGAAAAAGCGGGTAAATTATTGCGGTTTATTAACATTTTCTACGGTTATATTATTTTTCTTTGCTTTTTTTACCTGATCTGAAGTTAAATAGTGATCACCTTCTAAGTCTTCTAAACTTATGTTTTTCTTTTCTGGATGATCATCCTTATACAACTCTACTTGCGTCAAAATCGTATTTCTAAACGCATCCATAGACTTGTCTTCCGCCTTCTGCTTTTGTCCAATCAAATTTGGCACAATGAGCAAAATCAAAATTACGATAATAGCAATCACCACAACCATTTCAATCAAAGTAAAGCCTTCTTGTCGGCGGCTCTTTGCTAAAATATTCAACAAATATTGTTTCAATCTTTTCTTCATTTCTATCCTCCTAAATCCCCTGCATCATCGAATACATCGGTAACAACAATTTCAAATACATCCCAATAATGCAGACGCCAATCAAAATAAAACAAATTGGTTGTACATTCACGACCAGCTTCTCTACTTTTCCTGTTAAATCAATAAACAGACTGCGTCCCAAAACCAAGCATCTCTGACTCAAGCTCTTTCTTTCCGATCCCGTCTGCAACATGATCAACAAACTATTAGGCAAGAATTCTTCCTGCTTAATGATCTCTTCCAAGTTCTTCCCTTCAGCTAGTTGACTGCCAATCTTCTGACCCAAAGCCTGCTGCAATGATCCCTCTTCTTGTTCTGAAGCATATTCACACATTCGCTGCAATGAAAATCCACTAGCCAAAAGCATCCCGATATCATAGACCAACAAATAATTCACATATAGCTTAATAACTGGTCCAATAATCGGATACTTCACCAGCTTCTTCATCGAGTCATAATCTTGCTTATTCAGCAAAGTTACGATCTTGGCTAAAAAATAAATTCCTACTAAAACTAGACCTATCAATACCAGCATTACTAGATCCCCAGAATGTTCACTAGTATCGCTAAACTGCGTAGAAATAAACGATTGCAGGAACACCAGCAAAACCACCATCATAATTGCTAAAACAAACGGATATGACAGTTCCGATCGCAATTTCTTAACTTGTTCTTGTTTTAAGCGATTTAAAGTTGCCAGCTGATTCAGGCATTCCGTTAGATTTCCCTGCTGCAAGGCCAAATTAACCTGGGTCACCGTTGTCTTAGAAAAGCCCAGTTTCACTAATTCGCTACTAAAATTAGCCCCCTCTTTCATCCGCATTGCTAATTTTCCCATTAGTTCTTTTCTCTTAGGCCACAGAGCCGGCATTAATTCAATTGAGCTAATCAGTGAAAAACCATTATCCAAACTGTGCTTTAAATAATCTAAAAAAGCCAACTGTTCCTCGCCATTCAGCTTATCCTTGTTGGAATTGCCAATATACCTCATCACTAATTTCTCCTCCCTTCTGCAATAGGTGCATATTCTTTTGCCAATCAATGAATTCTCCGCGGATTTCCTGCTCCATCGCTTCTTTCAAAACCTCACCACTTGCAATATCAATCAAACATTTTGTCTGCTCATGGCTAGGCATTAAACGTTGATATGAAACTGCGGTTAAACAGTTTGCCAGTTCATCTTTTCTAATGCCCAGTCCTTCTAATCTGGATACCGTTTGCAGCGTACTTTTAGCGTGAACAGTTGCAAACACTAAGTGCCCACTTAAGGCCGCATCCACTGCTAGACGCGCCGTCCCAGCATCCCGGATTTCACCAATAATCAAGATATCCGGACGGTGCCGCAACGCTGCCTTAAGCAGGCTCTGATAGTCAATCCCGGCTTCATTATTGACCTGTGATTGCAAAAAAGTGGCTTCATGAACTTCAACTGGATCTTCAATCGTCATCACGACCTTATTCTCGCTCATTTCTTTAGCAACTTCGTACATCGTAGTAGTCTTTCCAGAACCTGTCGGGCCACTCGTAATGATCAATCCCCTGCGCAAAGCTAAACTCTTTATTTTTTCCAATTGTTCGTCCATAAAATACTGACTATGATCAATACCATAAATAATTCTGACTACTAATGATTCTTGATCGGAAAAATCACCCAAACTAGACAGTCTCAAATAGTACTCTTGCTCATCTGCAGTAAAAGTCATCGCGCCAACTTGCGGACGACGATGTTCTGCAATATCCATTTGAGCACTGTATTTAAAGAAGTTGATAATCTCTTGTCCCTCATTTATTGGAAAAGATTTTTGTCTTTCAACGCCCCTAATTGTTCTGAATTCGACCACTGTCTCTTCTCTTTTCGGAAAAAAGAAAATATCACTGACTTTATTTGCCACAGCAGAAACAAGCAATTCATTGATAATCTTTTTAGTTTTCATAAAAAACCTCCTTTTTCACCTCACACTATTTATTACGCAAAAAAAGGCGATTTTTTTCTGAGAAAAATAAAAAAATTTACAAATAGCTAAAAACATTGATTTAAAGCCATTTGTAAATTAAGCTAATATTAAATTAGGGCACAAAAAATAGCTTAGTCATCATGACCAAGCTATTTTTATTTTAATTAGTCTTCATCAGCTGCAGCAGTGTAGACATTTTGAACATCGTCGTTGTCTTCCAAAGCATCAACTAAGTGTTCAAATTGTTCCTTCTTATCTGCTGGAACAGGAGTGGTATTTTGTGGAATCATAGTTAATTCGGCATCAGCAAGCTTGTAACCATCCTTAATAAGAGCGTCACGAACTGCTGCAAATTCCTTAGGATCAGTGTAGATTTCGTATGCGTCATCGCTAGTTTGCAAATCATCGCCACCAGCATCCATAACATCAAGCAACATTTGATCTTCGTCAGCATCAGTAGTTGAACGATCAATTACGATGTAGCCTTTACGGTCAAACATGTATGCAACTGAACCAGTAGCACCAAGTGAACCACCATTACGAGTGAATGCAACCCGAACATCTGAAGCAGTACGGTTCTTGTTATCAGTCAATGCTTCTACAAAGACAGCAACACCACCTGGAGCGTAGCCTTCGTAAGTGATTTCGTCGTAATGTTCTTCTGATCCACCTTCGGCCTTCTTGATCGCACGTTTGATGTTATCCTTAGGCATGTTGTTTGAACGTGCCTTATCAATTACCATACGTAATGTAGGATTCCCATCAGGATCAGGACCACCACTCTTTGCAGCCATGTAAATTTCACGAGATAACTTTTGGAAAACTTTACCTCTCTTTGCGTCTTGCGCATTCTTGCGGCCTTGAATATTGTGCCATTTTGAATGTCCTGACATAAGGATCCTTCTTTCTTTTTTCTAATATTAATTAACGTTATTATCTTAACTCACAGTACTCAAAAATTCAATGGTGTCAAATATTTAAACTGTTTTTTCTTGGCCAGATATTTATTCCTAATAAAGAGGACAAGCATTACCAATAAAATTGCACAAAGAGCACCTAATCCATCAAGCATAACGTCATGGACACTAGGAGTTCGATCGCCCGTTAAAAACTGGTGGTACTCATCAAAAGCAGCTAATGCAATCGTGATAAACCACGTTAAAATCGGTGCCACCCATTTAATCTTAAAAATGCGGCGCATCCCTAAATAACCAAACCCACCTAGCAAGAAATATGATCCAAAGTGCGCCATTTTACGCAAAACAAATTGCGCAAGACCTGCTCGACCATCGACTTGAACATTATGCACGCGTCCGCCATAAGTAAAATTCCAACCGGCTACTATATTCTCTAGCCAACCGAATCGCTTATTCATGACTCCTTCATGAAGTTCCTGCTGCTGGTAAGTCATGGAACTAGAAACAAACAGCATCAAGATGACTAAAAAAGCCAACACTAAAAATATTTTTTCCCATTTGGTAAAGTGAAATTTATCCATTACAACTCTTTCCTATCAATCTTATTTCAATACTGTTTTTACTGTACCAAAAATAATGCTGTTAATTTTATAAGAAAAAATAAATCTTAACAAAAAAGACCTGAATTCATCAGGCTTGCTGTAATTTTTACCAACTAGCTTTCTTAATACCAGGGAGTTGACCTTTATGAGCCAAATCTCTCATGCATTCTCTGCAAAGACCAAACTTGCGATAAACGGAATATGGTCGACCGCAACGTTCACAGCGAGTGTATTCTCTGGTTGAAAATTTTGCTACTTTTCGATTACGAATAATTCGTGATGTTTTTGCCATAAAAAACCTCTATCTATGTTTTCTAACTCTTTCTACAGCAGGCTTCTTCTCTCTAGTTAAGAAGTATAAGCCTACAAAATAATACCGATTGCAATAATTTGTGCGTTCATTAGCATCCTCCCCTTTCACTTTCATTTTTGTGCCTCTTACTTTTTGTTAGTTTTATTATGCGTACTTATATTAAATAAGTAAAGTGTTAAATGCAAAATAGAAAGCGTTTTACACTGGTCCTAATAGTAATTAGTAGGTAAAATTTATAGTTGTAATAGGAGAGGAGTTCGAATGCGCGAAAAATTCAAAAATAAATCGCCAGTAATTTCTTCTGTTATTTAGCGGGAGTAAATAAGTTTTAGATTTAGATATAGAGAAGGATGAAAAATACTTGGACGATTTAACTTCAACAAATAAAATGAAAGCCATCACTTGGCCTGTTTTGACCTTGATGGCACTTTGTACTGTTATCGGCTTGGACGATATCATGTACAACTTCCAAAACCAAGGGATGCCAGTTATCACCTCTTGGATTATCATGTGTTTGCTTTATGTAACACCTTACTCATTAATGGTAGGACAATTAGGTTCTACGTTTAGTGAAGAAGGTGGTGGACTTTCATCATGGGTCCGCGGTACTGACGGAGAATTTTTAGGCTACTTTACTGCTTGGACATACTGGGCAGCCTCAATTCCTTATGCTGTAGACTCCGCTAACGAAATCATTGTCGACCTAGGTTGGGCATTGACCGGTTCAAAGGGATTCCAAGATAAAATTCCTACTACCATGTTTGCTGCTTTGACTTTCGTTGTGTTCATTGTTTTCATTATCGTTGAACACCACTTTGCCAACTCAATGGAATTCCTTTCCAGTATTGGTGGTGGTTTGATGGTCATTATGACTGTCTTGTTTGTTTTCCTTGCCTTTGTTGGTTTGGCAAAATCAGGCGGTCACATGGCTACCCAACCATTTACTTGGCACACAATCATTCCTAAATTCGACTTGCACTACTGGTCAACCGTCGGAATGTTAATCTATGCCATGAACGGGTGTGAACTGGTTGCACCATATGTAACTAAGATGAAGAAACCTAAGTCAGACTTCCCTAAGGCAATGATTACTTTAGCTATCATGACTGCTTTCTTAACTATCCTTGGTTCATTTGCACTTGGTATCTACTTTGACGCATACCACATTCCAAACGACTTGAAGATGAACGGTGCTTACTACGTATTCGACATGGTTGGTAAACAATTCGGTATGGGTAAATTCTTGCTTTACCTCTGGGCTTGGACATCATTATTGTTCAACTGTGCCTTGGTTGCCGTATTGCTTGATGCCATGACTAGAATGCTTATCTCAGACACCGGTGACAAGTACATGCCTAAGTTCTTACGTAAAAAGGATAAGAACGGCTTACCAATTAATGGTTACATCTTAACTGTTGCCCTTTCATCATTCATCATGATTTTAGGTATTTTCTTACCTGACATGAACGATATCTTCAACTGGTTGCTTAATTTGAACTCAATCGTTTCACCAGGTGTAACCTGCTGGATCTTCTACTCATTCATGAGAGTGAGAAAGAACTCTAAGAAATACCCATCAAAATATGTTTACATTAAAAATGATAAACTTGCTTGGCTTGTCGGTCTTGCCTTGTTAGTCGTTACCGCTGTAGCAACTATCCTTGGTTTTGCCCCACAAGACGTTAAGCATGGTAGCGGTCTTTGGTGGTACGAATTGATTATCAACATTGTCGCCGTAATTGTCTTAATCGGTTTGGGTGCCATTTTACCGGGCATCAGACGTCGTGAAGAGGAATACGGTATTGCCTTTGACAGATCGCAATGGATTTGGATGGGAATTATCATTATCGGTTCTATTATTCTTGACGTATGGCTTGGTAGTACCAAGATTCCTATGAGAATCGCAATGATTATTATTGAAGCTATTGTTGCCCTGATTGCTACTTGGCTCGTTGGTCGCAGAAAACCACAAAACGCTACTAAATAATAAATAGAATAGATAAAAAAATCATTAGATCATCTTGATCTAATGATTTTTTATTTTCTAAATATATTTATTCAAAAACTTAGCTACATGAGCTTTATATTCTTGCGGATAAGTTTCAAATGAACGCGCATGTGCTGCTTTTTTAGCAATCCATAATTCCTTAGGACCATTTTTTGCCTGATAATTTTGATAGACCATCTTAGTTGGTACAAAGTTATCCTTACCGCCATGAATAAACAGCATTGGTTGTTTATTCTTCTTGAGTTGGTTAACTGCAGATGCATCCCCTAAATAAAAGCCAAGGTTAGCTTTACTTATCCCGCTTAAGAGATCAACCGCACCACTAGCAACTGCGCTAGGCATATTGTATA
Organism: Lactobacillus sp. OTU4228; assembly: GCF_001006945.1. Taxonomy (NCBI): domain Bacteria; kingdom Bacillati; phylum Bacillota; class Bacilli; order Lactobacillales; family Lactobacillaceae; genus Lactobacillus; species Lactobacillus sp. OTU4228. The sequence continues at coordinate 208,422 of NZ_CDLD01000012.1, read as the reverse complement.
AATCTTTCGCTTCATACAAGAATTCAGATTTAACACTCGAATAACCACAGTCTTCAACATAAGCTTTAACTTGTTTAGGCATCTTGATACCACTTGTCATCATAGCAGTCGCGCCACCCATACTTACACCGAAGATCACGATTTTCTGTTTTTTACCCTTTTTAGCTAAGTCCTTTTTAACCCATTTTCGAACGTCGTACTTTTCAGGCCAACCATAACCAATATATTTACCCTGACTTTGACCATGAGCACGAGCATCTGGAATTAAAACATTGTAGCCTAGTTGATGAAACATTGCTGCATATGGTGCCATTATGTCTTTATTGTTGCCAAATCCATGCAACAAGACTGCAGTCTTATTTGAATTCTTTTCTGGAATATAATTGGCATCAAGACGATAATTTGAAGAAGCAGATTTCATATACAAGTGTTCTTTTTTAGCTTTAGCATACCATTTCTTATTTTGTGCTAACGGATCCTTCTTTTGCTTGCTGGAATATTTATTTAACACGCTTTTTTCACCTGGTACAAAAGCAACATTGAAAAAGTATGCTTCTCCTACTCCAATTAAGACGACCAGGACTGCAACAACTATCCCTACTATCCACCAAACTTTTTTGTGTTTTCTATTCAAAATGTCAACTCCTATATAAAATAATATAGAATTAATTATACACTTTTGAATTTCATATGGTATATTGGCATTTTTCACAATTATTGCCTATACAAAAAAGAAATAATCAAGTCATCTCTTTTTATTTTAGTTATCTTATTAGTCTAAATCTTCACCGTGAGACTCGATAACCTTCTTGTACCAATAGAATGAATCCTTAGGAATTCTCTTAAGTGAACCATTTCCGTTATCGTCACGGTCTACATAGATAAAGCCATAACGCTTAGACATTTGACCAGTACCTGCAGAAACCAAATCGATACAGCCCCAAGTGGTGTAGCCGATCAAATCAACGCCATCATCAATGGCCTTTTGCATTGCTTCAATGTGTTGGCGCAAGTAATCAATCCGGTAATCATCATGGATCTTGCCATCAGCAGTCACTTTATCAACAGCACCCAAACCATTTTCAACTACCATTACTGGAATTTCGTAACGATCATAAATAACTTCAAGGTAGTATTGTAAACCAGTTGGGTCAGTTGCCCAGCCCCATTCTGAATATTTCAAGTATGGGTTCTTGGCGCCAGCTGCGAAGTTGCCGCCTACCTTGTCCTTTACTTCATGAGTAGTTACAACGTTGGACATGTAGTAAGAGAAAGTGTACATATCAACTTTACCTTCCGCCAAGTCCTTACGGTCTTGATCAGTAATATCAAGGTGAACATTATGTTCATCCCAAAGACGTTTAGCAAAAGTTGGATATTTACCTTTACATTGAACATCACCACAGTAGAAGATGTTCTTTTCCCAATCATGACGGCACTTCAAGACATCTTGAGGATCTGGAGTCAATGGGTAATCAACGATACCACAGATCATATTACCTACTACATAGTTTGGATCGATTTCATGGGCTGCCTTAACTGCACGAGCACTCGCAACAAATTGGTAGTGCAATTTTTGATATGCATGTTGGTAGGCCTCATCAGAATCGTTCTTGTTGCCAAACATGTCTAGCATCATTACTGCAGTATTAATTTCATTGAATGTTAGCCAGTATTTGACTAAGCCCTTGTATTCTTTAAACAAAACTTTAGCGTACTTGACATACATGTCGATCATCTTACGATCTTGCCAGTCATGATACTTTTCACTCAAATAAAGCGGATCTTCATAGTGAGAAATAGTAACTAAAGGTTCAATATCGTATTTCTTGCATTCTTCAAAGACGCGGCGGTAAAAGTCTAACCCTGCTTGATTTGGCTTTTCTTCATCACCCTTTGGAAAGATTCTTGTCCAGGCAATCGAAAGACGGAATGTCTTAAAGCCCATTTCAGCGAACATCTTAATGTCTTCTTTGTAGTGGTGGTAAAAATCAATCGCTACGTGGTTAGGGTAATATTCGTTAGGATCAATGGCACCAACAGCACCTTCTGGTAGACCAGCACCAGGAAGGCCCGGGATCTTGCCAAGTTTACCATTTAACTTATAAGTCAACATTCTAGGATGATCTAAACTACCGGCAGTCGTAATGTCTGTTACAGATAAGCCCTTACCGTCTTCATCGTAGGCACCTTCGATTTGGTTAGCAGCAGTTGCACCGCCCCATAAAAAGTTCTTTGGAAATGACATACTTACACTCTTTTCTATCTTTTTATCTATTTATTACTTAACACTTATCTTATCTGAAAGCGATTACTTTTGCAAAAAGTTGTTAATTCAATTGAACTTGACCATTTACAGAGACAGCTGCATCTGCTACTTCAGGAGCTTTAAGTTCAAGGATAGCTTGACCAACCTTTACATCGCCTTGAGCAATTTGCTTAATATCATCAAAGTCCTTTGAGTTAGTAACTACCATAGGAGTTGTTACAGGATAGCCAGCTTTTTTAATCAAATCAATATCAAACTTAACTAATGGTTCGCCGTCTTTAACTTCTTGATCTTTCTTAACTAAAGTATCAAAACCTTTACCTTGAAGGTTAACTGTATCCATCCCAATATGCATTAGGATTTCTGCACCGGTCTTAGTCTTCATACCGATTGCATGACCAGTTTCAAAGGTCATAATAATCTTACCGTCTGCAGGTGCATGAAGTACACCATCAGTTGGTTCAATAGCAACACCTTTGCCCATTGCGCCACTTGAAAATACATCATCTTTAACTTCTGAAAGTGGCATAATTTTACCATTTTCTGGACTAACTAAAGTTGAGGTAGCAACTCCTGGAGTTGCCTTTAAAGTTTCATTTACTTTTTCTTTTTCGCTTTGCTTTTTATCATATTCTGCGTCAACTGATTTCTTACCAAAGATCATTTGTAATGTGAAACCAACGATAAATGCAACTACACCGGCAATAATTACACCGATAATTTGAGTCATTGAACCACCCTTAGGGTTAATGTAGGCAGGAATTGCAAAGAATCCCATTGAAGGTAAAATATATAAAACTGAGTGGAAAGCACCAATGATTGCACCAGAAACCGCACCACCAATACAACTTAAAACAAATGGACGTTTTCTTGGTAAGGTAATACCATAAATAGCTGGTTCAGTTACACCAAAGAGACCTGAGAAGAATGCACCAGTAGCAGTTTCCTTAAGTTTCTTGTCTTTGGTTTGTTTAATGATTGCTAAAACAACACCAATTTGTGCGTAGCAGACCATGCAGGTCATCCCTAAAATTGGGTCATAACCAAGAGCAGCCAAATCAGCCGTAGTTACGTCAACGATACCCCAGTGAACACCGAAGATAACCAATACTTGCCAAAGTCCACCAAGAAATAAACCAGCAACAATTGGACTAAAGTGGTAGATACCTGACATTACAGCACCAATCGCATCTCCAACCCAGGTCATTACAGGACCTATTACAATAAAGGCAATTGGCAAGGTAATTAACATAGTAACTACAGGTACTAAGAACATTTGTACAACAGATGGAATCCACTTCTTTGACCAATGTTCAATACATTGAAGCAAACCAAACTGCGAATAAAACTGGTAACACAGTTGAAGTGTAGTTCATTGTGATTACTGGAATGCCAAAGAATGTTGTGTGAATTTGTGAAGCAAAATGAATTGATTCATGTGGAATCTTCTAGCAGCAGTTACACCCAAGAAAATTGGTAAAAAGTAGAAAATACTATCACCGATTGCGTACAAAATTTGATATGCGCCGGATTTTGTTGAAAGCCAGCTCATAGCCGCAGCAACCTTTGATAATACCACCGGCACTAAGTGAAGCTAGGATATCAGTAAAGATTCCTGAAATTAACGAAACGGCTTTATCAGCAAAACTAGAGTTATCATCTTCGCCATAGTCATCAGGCACTTCACCGCCACCTGAAAAGCCACCTTCTTTTAATACAGCATCATAAACATCGGCAACTTCATTTCCGATAACCACTTGATATTGCCCACCAGCTTTAACAACTGTTACAACACCATCAGTGTTCTTTATGGCATCATCGTCAGCCTTTTTTTCATCTTTTAATTTAAAACGTAAACGTGTAGCACAGTGCACTACGCTATTAACATTATCTTTACCACCAACATCTTTAATGATGGTTTTAGCTAATTGATCATAGTTCTTAGCCATGACTCTTTCTCCTCAAAATAAAAACCCAAGCTACTTAAAAACTAGAGAACACAAATAGTGTTCAACGTCTTTCAGTAACTTGGGTTCATGCCTAATTCTCTTAGTAACATACCTAAGTTAATAGATATTATTTTTCTTGTCTTGATGTCACTCTAAAGATGTGCAACACCAAATAAAATTTATCGTCTGAATCTAATGTCCAGCCCATCTTCGAATGTAAGTAAGTCGCAATTCGTTCTGCCGTATCGTAGGCTTTATTATATTTGATTTTCATAAACGATAATAATGAAGGATCTAGCTTTTAATTTGGATTCGGGTGATTTCTAAGCAACCTAACTAATAGTATCCGTAAGTGTGTGATAAAACGGCTATAGTTAAAAGAATTCGTATCTAGAGTAAGTTTATATTGGAACTGAATAATACTAATAATGCCGCTGATCAAATTAGTGATCTGCATTGTTTCCTGGACTTGCGCGTCGTCAGAGGCTGCGTTAACTAAGTGATATGTTATAAATGTCGTTTCACTTTTGGTGATTTAACGTTGAGCTCTCTGTTGATTAACGCGATTACTTTTTTGAAATTGCATATTCCTTGGGGAACAACTTCTTAACCTCCCAGTCATTATTTGCCGGGTCGATATCAATATGATCATTAATTCTGGTTACAGCAAAATCAATATGATCGGCTAAGGCTAAGTATTGATAATCAGAAAATTTAGTTTGTAGAAGCGGTTCAACTAGCTTCACAATTTGATTAGTTACATCAATTGTTTGAGCTGTAAACTCCTTAACTTGTTCTACTTCATCTGACTGCTCAGTTGTCACAAAACAGCGTTCAATTTTCGATTGATCAACATCTTGACCTTTTTTTAAGACCAAAACCAAATCCTTTACCTAGAACTATCTTTTCTGTGCCATCATCCTCTACTAAAGCAGCACTATTATTAAATGCTTTTAGAAATTTCATCACGAATCACCCTTAATCATCTGAGCTATAAAAAAAGCTACTACAAATAAGACTATACACTAAACGTATACTATCTTACTGTAGTAGCTTAGACCTGATCGAATCAGTAATCCGCTCACTTACAGTTATTATAATAGCCAATTTTGTAAGCGGTATCAACAATATTTTGTTAAAAAAGCAAAATGACGTAAAATTAAATAAAAAGAAGTGAGGACAATAATGAAATTCGTACTAGCACCCGATTCATTCAAGGAAAGCATGACAGCTAAAGAAGTTTGTCAGGCAATGGAAAATGGCATTAGAAAAGTATTGCCAGACGCAAAAATTATTTCGGTTCCCATGGCTGACGGCGGTGAAGGCACAATGGATTCTCTAATTGATGCCACTAACGGTCAAAAATATGCGGTTAAAGTTACCGAACCATTAGGTACACCAGTAACAGCTCATTATGGCATTTTGGGTGATCAAAAGACTGCAATCATTGAAATGGCAGAAGCCAGCGGCCTTTCCTATGTGCCACAGGATAAGAGAACTCCTGCAACTATTAAAAAAACTACTACTTTTGGTACCGGTGAATTAATCAATGCTGCTTTAAAGCACGATGTTACGCGAGTCATCATTGGCCTTGGCGGCAGTAGCACTAATGATGGTGGTAGCGGCATGGCCCAAGCAATTGGTGTTAAATTCTTTGACCATAATGATCACGAAATTACTCAAAAATTAGGTGGCGGCGATTTAAAACAAATTACCAGAATTGACACGATAGATATTAACCCCAAAATCAAAAAGACTAAGTTTTTGCTCGCTAGCGATGTAACCAATCCTCTGACAGGAACGAATGGTGCCTCTTATGTCTTCGGTCCCCAAAAAGGTGCGGACCAAGCAACAGCTAAAGAGTTGGATGAAAATTTAAGTCACTACGCAAAAATTATTGGTCAAAATATAGCACAAACTCCTGGTAGCGGTGCAGCTGGCGGTTTAGGTGCCGGTCTGTTGGCCTTTACTCATGCCAAAATCTATCCTGGCGTTAAGCTAGTTGCCAATGAAGTACACCTAGCTGAAAAAATAAAAGAAGCCGACTATGTTTTTACAGGTGAAGGCGGAACTGATTTCCAAACTCAATTCGGTAAAACACCATACGGTGTGGCTCAAATTGCTAAAAAATATGACGTCCCAGTTATCTCACTTGCCGGTTATATTGGTAAAGGAATTGATCATCTCTATGACAAAGGATTCACCGCTATCTTTGGTATTTTGGCCAAGGCCGAAAATATTGATCAAGCTTTAAAAGATGGGCCGCAAAATGTTGAACGTACTACCGAAAATGTCGTTCGTTTGATCGCCAAAAAATAAAAAGATGAGCAAAGCTCATCCTTTTATTTATCCTCCTTTAGCTTTTTGATTAATCCTTCGCATCCCTTATAAATCTCTTGATATGCCGTATCAAAATCATTGGTATACCAAGGATCATCAACATCGTCATATGAACCAGCGAATTCCAATAGCTTATGCTCTTTTCTTTGCGCATCCCCACCGGTAATTCGATTCATATCAGCGAAGTTTTCTTCATCCATACAAATTAAATATTCATATTCATCGTAATCTTTTGCTGTCATTTGACTGGCACGATGGCCACGGTCATAAGGCATTCTATTCTTTTCAAGTTCTCGTTGAGCACGTGGATCAATTCCTCTACCCAATGCATCTTGTGTCGTCGCCTTTGATTCAGCAACATACTGATCTTCTAACCCATTTTGCTTGATTAGATATTGCATAATTGCTTCTGCCATAGGTGAACGACAGATATTGCCATGACAAACAAAGAGAATTTTTTTCATTTCTTAACTTTCACTTCTTTCGTTACTTTTAAAAGAATCGGCCATAATATGGTAGTTGCTAAACCAAATATCAAACCAATCCAAACGCCTTGAGACAAGGTTACTCTAAGACCGCTATATACGTTAGCCTGCAGTACAGTTGTAATATCATTTGCGGCAATCCACAGGGCCATAAATGAACCAACTGATGCTATTGCGAGTGGAACCGGCGCTGACGCGCGACCAAAAGCAATTAGAATCGCTGCCAAAAGGAACAATAATGCAACCACGAAGATTGAATACTCATAAATAGAAATTGCGTGATAGACTTCGTCGGATTTTTCCTTTAATTTATGGTTGATTTGCTTGACCATATATTCATTAATTATTTCTTCCAGCTTGGTTTTACTAGATAAATTAAGATCTTTAGGCGTCAGTTTGCCTTGTTCATTATATTTTTCGCATGCTCGATATAAGTCTGCATAAGACATTTCTACCTGATATTTTTTAGGCAGTTGCTTTAACAGCGTTTGCTCTAATCCAGACGCCTCTAAGAACCTAACCCCATCTTTTAAATTAGGATTATCTGAATCAGCTACGACTCGATTTATGACTGCTTTCCCCATCGCTTGCGTATCATTAATTTTTAAACTGATTACGCTCGTTAACAACAAGAAAAAGGAAACCGCTGTACAGATTACCATAAGTACACGCAAAATAATCTTTTTCATATTCTTCATCTAATGTTCTTTTCTAACATTTAAAAAATAAATTTATCAATTGCATAGGCTATACCAGCTTCATCATTACTCTTGGTAACGAAATCCGCTTTTTCCTTAATTTCATCAATTGCGTTGCCCATGGCAACCTTCTTAAAATCAGGATTCTTAAACATGGACATATCATTGCCCTGGTCACCAAAAATCATGACTTCATCATCTTTAATGCCCAATTTTTGTGCTAATTGATGAACGCCTCGACCCTTTGAGGCTTCACGCTTATTGATCTCTAAAATCATTGGATCACTACGTGCAACATTATAATCCTTTAGCCACTCAGGAATATTCTGTTCCAATCTATCTAATTTATTTTTTGGTCCAGTATATTCAGCCTTAATAAACTGAAAATCTGCTGGAACTTCATCAAAATCCTTAACCACAAAAGGCGCTCCACTGACAGCAGACATTTTAGCCATTTTAGTAGATAATCGTCTGTCTAGCGTCCAATAATCATGTTCCTTCATAAAATGAAGGTTCACGCCTGGATTTTGCTTTTGCAGCTGAATAAACTTTCTAAATTCATCATAATCGAATTGATGACTAATTAAGACATTACCCGAAATAGATTGAACTAAGCCACCATTATAGAGTACCGCATAGTTGTCATCGCCATTTATCGCTAGTTCTCCCATGTAAGGAATAACTCCAGGCAGCGGTCTACCAGATGCAGGTACAACCTTTATTCCAGCTTCATCCGCTTTTTTTAAGGCCTGTTTGGTCTCTTCGCCAATCTGATTATTTGATTGTAAAAGAGTGCCATCCATGTCGACCGCAATTAATTTAATCATTTTATACCTGCTTCTGTTTACAATACAAACTTCTTAATCGCCTTAGCAATACCATTATGATCGTTATCATCAGTCACATAATCTGCTTTTTCTTTAATATCACTAATTGCATTGCCCATCGCAATTTTCATGAAGTTAGGATTTTCAAACATCGACAAATCGTTGCCTTGATCGCCAAATACCATGACATCTTTTTGGTTAACTTTAAGACGTGAGGCTAGGTCCATTAATGCATTACCTTTGGAAGCACCCAATGCATTTAATTCGATAATACTATCAAAACTACGTACGATATCATAAGAATCAAATGCCCATGATGGCAAGCTGTTCCATAATTTATCCACTTGGTCGCTACCTTCAACAGAAGTGAAGCCCACTTTATTGAAAGTAAAATCTTGTGGAATTTCTTTGCGCTCTCTAACCTTAAGTACGTTATTAGTCAAAGCCGCATTGATTTGCATTTGGACAGATAAATCACGGTCGCAGGTTAAGAAATACTTGGTAGTTTCAAAATGTACATCAACATGACTTAAACGTTGGAAACGAAGCATATTATTAAAGTCTTGATAGTCAAGTTCTTGACTCATTAATACACGACCGGAAAGACTTTGAACCACTGCTCCGTTAAACACGATGGCATACTGATCATCACCAGATAATCCTAATTGCTGTGTAAATGGCAAAGTACCTGAAAGAGGTCTACCAGTGGCCAAGACAACTTTAATGCCATTTTCAGAGGCAACTCGCAAAACTCTTTCTGTCTCAGGCAAAATAAGATTTCCACTTGATAATAAAGTTCCGTCTAGATCAACCGCGATTATTTTAATTGCCATTTCTATTCCCCCTCGACCTTTTAAAAATCACACATCTTTAATTATACAAAAAGCCGTGAGCTAACTCACGACTTTTTATTCACAGGTATTTTGTTTAATTATTTAGTACCCATTTCTTTTTCAACAACCTTAACGATACGGTTTACGTATTCATCGGTTTCTTCTTGAGTTGGGCCTTCTGCCATAACTCTAAGAAGAGCTTGAGTACCTGAAGGACGAACAAGTACACGACCATTGCCGTCCATGTCTTTTTCTACTTCAGCAATTACATCAAGGATTGGTTGGTGCTTCTTCCAATTCTTCTTGTCAGCAACCGGAACGTTTACTAAGCATTGTGGGTAGTCCTTGAAGTCTTTCAAAAGTTCGCTCAATGACTTGCCAGTCTTCTTCATTACTAGCATCAAGTGAAGACCAGTAAGCATACCATCACCGGTGTTGTGGTAGTCGCTCATAATAACGTGACCTGATTGTTCACCACCAAGGTTGTAACCATGTGCACGCATTTCTTCTGAAACGTAACGGTCACCAACTTGGGTACGAACATTCTTAAGCCCTTCCTTTTCAAGAGCCTTAGTAAATCCAAGGTTACTCATTACAGTAGTAACGATAGTATCCTTCTTAAGACGACCGTGTTCAGCTAAGTATGAACCGATTACGTACATAATGTGGTCACCGTCAACTTCGTTACCATTTTCGTCGACAGCGATACAACGGTCGGCATCACCGTCAAAGGCTAAACCAAGTTGTGCACCTTGCTTAACAACTTCTTTTTGCAAGTTTTCGGTGTGAGTAGCACCACAGTGGTCGTTAATGTTCAAACCATTTGGATGAGTGTAAATAGTAGTAAAGTCAACGCCACAGTCAGCAAACAATCTTGAAATAAGAGCACTTGAAGCACCGTTGGCACCATCAATAACAACCTTAATGCCGCCTAAGTCTTCTGGAATAGTGTTTTCAATAAATTGTAAGTACTTAGCACTACCTTCGTGGAAGTCAGTAACAGTACCTAAACCTTCAGCAGATGGACGAGGAAGTTTGTCTTCTTTAGCATCGATTAATTTTTCTATTTCGCCTTCCATTTCATCTGAAAGCTTCAAACCATCGCTACCAAAGAACTTAATACCGTTGTCTTCAACTGGGTTGTGAGAAGCAGAAATTTGCACACCAGCATCTGCACCTTGTGCACGAACCAAGTATGAAAGACCTGGAGTGGTAATTACGCCAACTTCAAGAACTTCAATACCTACTGAAAGAAGACCTGAAATAAGTGCGTATTCAAGCATTTGACCAGAAATACGAGTATCGCGAGAAACTAATACCTTAGCTTGTTCACCATCTTTTTTGTTCTTGGTTAAAACGTAACCACCGTCACGACCTAATTTAAAGGCCATTTCTGGAGTCAAGCCTTGATTTGCTACGCCACGAACACCATCAGTTCCAAAATATTTTAACATCTAATAAACAACCTTTCTTGCTATTTTATTAATTGCTTGAGTTTTTAACCTTAATGGATATTTGTACTTCCGCAGGATCAGCTCTTGCAACTCCCTTAGGCAATACCAAAGGATAATTTCTTACAGTTGACGAATCAATACCCTTTAAATCGACGTCCACATTTAGCTGATTGATTTTCGCTAAAACGGATTTTTGCCCATATAAAGTTACCTGATCTCTTTTAGCCGTTACGGAATAGACCTTATTATTCTTTTCATTCTTAGGTCTTAGATTCAATTTAACAGTTTTCTTAGATAGTGAAACAGGAAGTTTTGCAGTTGCAGTCGAAGGAGTAATGACCGCATTTAATTGTCTTCCCTTATTATCCTCAGCAACCAAAATCACTTGTCTTTCATAAGTGTGATTAATACCATTAGGAAGCGGAAGCTTAGCAACAATTTGATCAATTTGGTTTACTTCGCCCTTAGCACCGGTTACCTCCACTTTTTGTGGATCAACTGTGGGCTTGCCAATATTATATCCATTTGCAACAGCATTTTTATTATACTCTATTTGAACTGGCATGGTACGGGATTTTCTTTGTTCAATATCCACATTAACCGTTGCCGGATTAATCGTATATGATAATTGACTATTAAGTCCAGTAACTTGCACCTTAACGGTCTGCTTGCCTATTTTTCTATGAGTCAAATCGATGTAGGCTCTGAAACTCTGCGTGTTAACCGTTGAAGTAACTAATGCATTAGATCCTTCCAAAGTGATCTTCACTTTTTCTGGATAGCCAACAACATAATACTTGTCTGTATCAATTGAAACTTGCAAAGGTACACTGATTGTTTGAGTTTCATTGGCTGTTTCCCTTGTTTTTCTCGGTTCGCCTTGCGTTACAAAACCAGTTTGCGTTGAGTCAATATAAATTACCAATAAAATTGCAAATAGTAGTGAGACCACTTTAATAAACCAACGGTTATTCCAAAAATCTTTCATCGGTCTGCACCCCATTTCCAAACTTTGTTAATTACACGCTTGTACCAAGGAATCTTCTTTTCTTCCTTAGGAACCAATTGCGCATTGAGGTACTTCAGATATTCATCTCGTGAAAGGTCTAAAAGAAAACGACCATTCTTAGTAATAGTTACGCCACCAGTTTCTTCAGAAACAACGATAGTAACAGCGTCCGTTACTTCTGAAATCCCGACGGCAGCCCTGTGTCTTGTTCCCAATCGCTTAGGAATCATACTGTTGTCGGACAAAGGCAAATAGGCAGCAGCTACGGCGATGCGATTATTGTTGATAATTACCGCACCATCATGCAGAGGAGTATTTGGAATAAAAATATTGATTAATAATTCTCCCGTAATATCTGCATCCAGCTTAATCCCGGTTTCAATATAATCATCCAATCCTGTGTCCTGTTGAATTGTGATCAAAGCACCAATTCTTCTTTTGGACATATATTGAATGGCTTTATCCAATTCTTTGACCATTCTTACTGATTGATCATGTGGACTTTCGCCTCGTCCATTAAAAATTGGAGTTCGACCTAAACGCTCCAGCCCTCTACGAATTTCAGGCTGGAAGATGACAATAATTCCGATTACCGCCCACGAAACAATCTGATCGACGATATAGGTTACGGCACGCAGCTGGAGTAATCCTGCTACAATTCTAACGATGAAAATGAAAGCAATACCTTTAGCTAGTTGCACTGCCTTGGTACCGCGAATCATCATAATCAAGCGGTATACCAAATACCAAATGATTAATACATCTAACGCTATCGACAGGTTGTTCCATGTAAATAGATTAGAAACATCAAAATGCATTGAAAACTCCTTTCTTCTTTAATTATAACTAACCTCTTTTATCGTGCATACATTTTAAATTCTAAAAATAGATCATTATATTCTTGCGTCTTTTTTGGACCTAAATCTTTAAAGACTTGCAAGTGACGCAACGTAGTTTGATCAGGGTAAAATTGACGATCTTCTCTAATATACTTAGGCAACAATTTTTGAGCAGCTACGTTTGGAGTAGCATAGCCAACATACTTGGCATTTTGTGCTGCATTCTTTGGCTCTAGCATGAAGTTAATAAACTCATAAGCGGCCTTTTTATTTTTAGCCGTTTTAGGAACAACGAAGTTATCAAACCACAAATTTGATCCCTCTTTTGGCACTACATAATGCAAATGGTGATTGCTTTCCATCATTTCGTGCGCTTCCCCTGACCAGGTAACACCAATTGCAGCCTCATTTTGGATCATGTACATTCGCATTTCATCCGAAATAATCGCCTTAATATTAGGACCTAATCCGTCCAATTTAGTTTGGGCTAAATTCAGTTTCATGCTGCTAGTCGTATTCATTGAATAGCCTAATGATACTAGTGACATACCCATTGCATCCCTAGCTGAATCAACTAGCAAGATCTGATGACGATATTTCTTTGACCAAAGATCATTCCAAGTTTTAATTGCACCTTTTTTGACAAATTTATCATTGTAGACGATTCCTAAAGTACCCCAGAAATATGGTACTGAATAGTCATTTTCTGCATCAAATGATTTATGCAAAAAGTTTTTGCCAATATATTTCATATTAGGAATTTTTTGCTTATCTAATCGATCAAGCAAGTGAGCTTTACGCATCTTGGTAACCATATATTCAGATGGAATGGTCAAATCGTATGCGGTACCACCTTGTTTAATCTTAGTGTACATCGCTTCGTTAGAATCAAATGTTTCATAAACCACATGATAACCAGATTGCTTCTCAAATTTCTTGATCAGCTTAGGGTCTAGATAATCACCCCAATTATAAATGATTAAGCTTTGGCCTTTTCCTCCGGCAGCCGGTTTTTCTAAGTGATGAGCCAGACCAGCAAGACCTAAGCAAACTAAGAGAATTGAAATGATTGCAATGAAAATCTTTTTCATTTGACCAATCCTCCTATCACTCTATGATTCTTGCGTCTGCTCTTTTTAGTGGTGATAAAGTAATAAGTTCCTACCAAAAGTAATACGAATAAAAACATCACCGTACTTAAAGCATTGATTTCTAGATCGATCCCTTGGCGCGCTCTTGAATAAATTTCTACAGACAAAGTTGAAAAGCCGTTACCAGTAACAAAGAACGTTACCGCAAAGTCGTCTAGCGAATATGTCAATGCCATGAACATGCCTGAAAAAATTCCTGGCATAATTGCCGGAATGAGCACGTTGCTAAATACCTGCCAGGAGTTGGCACCTAAATCTCGTGCCGCATCAATTAAAGAGGTATCCATTTCATTAAGTCGCGGCAGAACCATCAACACTACAATTGGAATTGAAAACGCAATGTGACTGAGCAAAACTGAGCCAAAGTTTAAGCCAATACCCAGTGCAGTAAAGAAGATCAAAAAGCTGGCACCAATAATTACATCTGGCGATACCATCAACACATTATTTAATGCTAAAGTGGTTTTTCTGTGTGCTTCTTTTCTCATACCATTAATCGCAATTGCACCAAAAGTACCAATGATCGTTGCAATTAAACTAGAAAGAAGTGCTAACAAAATTGTTTCCAAAAAGATAGCCAACAAACGATTATCTTGAAAAAGCGTTTGATAATGAGCAAAAGTAAAATGCTCAAATTTATTCATGTTCTTTCCACTAGAAAAAGAAAAGTAGATCAAATAAAAGATAGGAACGTAGAGCAAAACTAGTGTCAAAGATAGGTAGACTCTAGCAATTAAATGTCTGTTTCTCATAAGTCAACCTTCTTTCTTCTAGCTTTTCTACTGGTAATGAGCATGGCAATTACCATCAATACAATCAAAATTACGCCAATCGTCGCACCCATATTCCAGTTCATGGTGGTCATGAAATACTCTTCAATTGCCGTACCTAAGGTAATAACACGGTTACCACCGATTAATCTGGTGAGCATGAACAAAGATAGCGATGGGATAAAAATCGCCTGAACACCGCTTTCTACGCCTGGACGAGATAGTGGCCACAATACGTATGTAAATGTTTGCCAACGACTGGCACCCAAATCTTCTGAGGCTTGAATAACGGCCGGATCAATCTCTTTAATCGCATTAAAAATTGGCAAAATCATAAATGGAATTTCAATGTAGGTTGCTACAAAAATAAAAGCAAAATCCGTAAAGAGAATATTTACCGGTCCAATCCCAAACAACTGTAGAAATTTATTAACTAGGCCGTTGTTACCTAAAATTCCAATAAACGCATATGCCTTAAGAAGCAAATTAATCCAAGTTGGCAAAATGATCAGCAGCAGCCATAACTGTTGATTTTTCATTTTGGTTAAAAAATATGCCGCTGGATAAGATATTAGTAAAGTAATCAAAGTTATCAACAACGCATACCAGAACGAATTAAGCATCATGCGCAAAAAGGTACTATTCCTAAAGAATGCGGCATAATTATTCAAAGTAAAACTTCTGTTGCTATCCGTGAATGAATACCATAAGATCAACAGAATTGGCAAAATAACAAACAGGATGATCCACATCAAATAAGGAATCAAGAATAGAGCTTTCCTAGTCTTCATTTTCATCCCCCTCGTATTTCTCAATTCTGGCATCAAAGTCTGCTTGGCTTTCATTGAGACGCATTACATGGATATCTTCTGGATCAAAGAATAAGCCTATTCTTTGTCCCAGTTTTACGCCATTAGTTGAATGAATCAGCCATTCGTTTTCATCAGCATCAATTGCCTTAATTTCGAAGTGATCCCCTAAAAACAATTGCGTTTGTGCAGTAACTACAATCTTGCCCTTTTCAGGATCAACGATATCTAAGTCTTCTGGTCGAATTACGACCTCCACTTTTTCATTAGGCTTGATCCCACCATCTGCACATTTAAATTTATTATTGGCAAATTCTACTTCATAGTCTTTGATCATCCGACCAGATAAAATATTTGAATCCCCAATAAAACGAGCGACAAAATCATTAACCGGTTCATCATAAATAGCTACAGGACTACCACTTTGCTGAATTTCGCCATCATTTAAGACAAAAATCTCATCACTCATCGAAAGAGCCTCTTCCTGATCGTGCGTAACAAAAATGAAGGTAATACCCAGCTTCTTTTGAATCGCTCTTAACTCAAACTGCATATCCTTACGCAATCTTTTATCTAAAGCAGATAATGATTCATCAAGTAAAAGCACCTTAGGTTCATTGACTATTGCCCGCGCAATGGCTACACGCTGCTGCTGACCACCACTAAGTTCAGAAATTTCACGGTTTGCGTAACCGTCCAGCCGTACCATATGCAGAGCATCTTTGACAGCCGGTTTAATTTCATTCATCGGCTTCTTTTTTATTTTTAAACCAAAGGCAACGTTCTCAAAAACATTTAAATGCGGAAAAAGCGCGTAATTCTGAAAGACGGTGTTGATGTGCCGTTTTGCCGCATCAAGATTAGTAATGTCTTTCCCATCAAAATAAACTTTTCCGTCAGTCGGTTGAGTAAATCCGGCAATAATCCGTAAGATAGTGGATTTGCCTGACCCGCTGGGACCAAGTAATGAATAAAACTTACCTGATTCAATTGTTAAATTTATATCCTTAAGTGCAACAAAACCATCGTCATATTGTTTGGTAATATGCTTTAACTTAATAATATCCATTTCCATCCCCATAAAAAATAGCTACAAGCTTTGCAGCCTGTAGCTTGTCTCGTAATCTATTCTATTTTTCCTTACCGATAATACGAACTTCGGTATGTAAATCTATATCGAACTTTTCTTTAATTGTCTTTTGAATAAGGTGAATTAAATTAAGGTAATCCGTTGCAGTGGCGCCACCCTTATTGACAATAAATCCGGCATGCTTAGTTGAGTCTTGCGCACCACCAATTTGTTTACCTTGCAGTCCTGCTTTAATAATCATTGGACCTACGAAGTGTCCTGTTGGACGCTTAAATACGCTACCACATGAAGGATATTCGAGTGGCTGCTTATATTGACGCAAGGCATTCAAATAATGCATGTGGTCCAAGATCTCGAGCTTGTCGCCTGGCTTCAAACTAAAGGTTGCACTTAAAACGATATCGCCATTATCTTGCACCAATGAATGACGGTATGAAAATTCCATTTCCTCATTAGAGTATGTCTTTAATTCGCCATCGCGCGTTAAAACCTTAACGCTCTCTACAACTTCTTGCATTTCACCGCCATAGGCACCAGCATTCATGAACACACCGCCGCCAATGCTGCCAGGAATTCCTGCCGCAAATTCCATGCCACTTAAACCATGATGAGCTGCTGTAAATGCTGTATCGATAATTCTTGCACCAGCATCAGCAGTTACCTTATTACCTTTTACTTCAATCTTTTTTAAGTCAGTTAAAATTATAACTAAGCCATCAATTCCGCCATCGCGAATGATTAAATTCGAGGCATTACCAATAATTGTTAATGGAATTTTATTTTCACGAGTAACTTTTACTAATTTTTCCACTTCTTCAGTACTTTTAGGAAAGGCTAAATATTCAGCCGCACCACCAGTTTTGGTAAAAGTATATCTACTTAATGGAATTTGCTCTTTAATATCAATTCCTTGCTCTTTTAAATCAAGTAATTCCACAATTTTGCCTCCTAGTTTTGTTTCTTGTTTTATTTTACCGCATAAAAGGCCTAGCTTCATCATTAAAAATGTTATACTTTTTCAAAAGGAGAATCTTATGAACTTTATTGCAATGGACTTCGAAACAGCTAACCATTATCCTGAAAGTGCCTGCTCACTCGCCTTAGTTATGGTTAGAAATACTGAAATCGTTGACCGTTTTTACACGGTAATTAATCCACAAATGCCGTTTGATGCACGTAACATTCAAGTACACCAAATTACAGCGGAGGATGTTAAAAATGCCCCAACTATGGCTGAAGTTTGGCCTAAAATCAAAGGACTATATCAACCCGGCATGCTCGTGGCAGCTCACAATGCTAGATTTGATACTAATGTCATGCGCCAAAGTTTGGCTCGCTATAATATTTCTGAGCCGCATTATTTAGTAATCGATACTTTGGCAACTAGCAAAAAATTTGAACCGGAATTACCTAACCATAAATTAGATACGGTATCTGACGCACTTGATGTTGAATTATGGCATCACCATAACGCTCTAAGTGACAGCGAAGCCTGTGCAGGTATTTTGATTAATCAAGAAAAGCAATTCGGCGATGAAGCTATCAAGAATTTAATTTATCAAATTTAGAAAGAAGCATTTCATGATTATAAAAAATACGATTTATGGTGATAAAACTGGATTACTTGATCCTAAAGTTAAAGCAAGGCTAGATCCTAATCATCTTTATAGTGAAAAGAATATTGAACATCCCGTTACGTTAGACAACCTGGACTTCAAGTCTATGCGTGGTGGCTATCCTGAAATTAAAACTGATAATTTAAGAGTTGCAGAAAATGATATTTTAATTCCATTAGATAATCATGCTATTCCTGCTCGAATTTACACACCTGAAAGAACTAATGACAAATGTCTAATTTTTGTTCATGGCGAGGGCTTTTATGCTGGAACACTTGATAGTTTCAATCCTCGATGTAGATATTTAGCAGATGCAGGTGACTTTATCATTGTTTCATGAGCATATCGGTTAGCTCCAGAAACTCCATTTCCAGGTGCCTATCTTGATATTAAAAATTCGATTGATTGGATTATGACTCACCAAAATAAAATTGGTTTTAATGATACACAAATTTATATGACCGGCGATAGTGCTGGTGGTGAGCTTTACGCTGCCTGCGGTTTAACAGACAACAAGCATCAAATTCGTCATCTTTTTCCAATGTATGCAGCTATAGATATTACTGACACTAGCAAGACAATTTATCATTGGCAATATTCTGATTATGACATGGATCCCACCGATGAACCTTTTATTCACGCTCGTCTAAACAAAATTATTTATGTTAATAATGTCATTCGTTTGCTTTATCCTGGCATTGAGAATGTCGAAAATCTTTTAATCAGTCCTGTTTATTCGCATGACTTTAGCAAATTTCTAGATATTACTATTATCGAAGCAGAATTTGACTATTATTTACAAAGTATGCCTAAAAATTACGTCAGGCCGGTAAAAATGTAGAAGAAGTCTTCTACAAAGGAATGGATCACGGTTTTCTTGATCGTTCAGGTTCATGTAATCAAAGTGAGGATTTATTACAATTAATCGCAAGAGAAATAAATAATAACTAATTTATTACACAAAAAGATCTTGAACAAGTAACACTAATACTTATTCAAGATCTTTTTTAGCAATCCTATTATCTATTATATTCTGCTAATGCGTCTTTAACCCATTCTTTGTTACGCTTACCATGGGCATTGAATTCAACCACACGCTTGGTTGAGTCCCAACTATCATCAACTCTGGTAATCGTCAATTGCAAAAATTCATCTGGCAAATCATTCATTACCAATTGTGGCCATTCAATGACTACCAAGCCAGGTTCTGCTAAGTAACCTTCCAAATCGATTGAAGATAAATCATCATTTTCCAAACGGTAAAAGTCCATATGAAAAAGCGGCATCTTAGCTTCACGGTATTCACGGACAATGGTAAAAGTTGGGCTTTTTACTGGGCGATGAATCCCAAGCTCACGTCCCAATCCTTGAGTCATAGTAGTTTTACCAGCTCCTAAATCACCATTTAGCAATAACAAATCATGTGGTTTAGCAGTTTTGGCCAAAGAAGCACCTAATTTTTGCATATCCTCAGCAGAATTAATCTCTAATTTTGTCATTAATTTTCATCCTTTGCTAGAGCTTGAGCTGCGGTAACAATTGCCAAGTCATAGATATCTTGTTCACTGCAGCCACGAGACAAGTCATTTACTGGAGCAGCAAGTCCTTGTAAAATTGGGCCAACAGCAGTAAAGCCACCAAGACGTTGAACCATCTTATAGGCAATGTTACCTGATTGAAGTTCTGGGAAAACAAAGACATTTGCATGACCAGCAACCTTTGAACCTGGAGCCTTCTTTTCACCAACAGCAGGAACAAATGCGGCATCAAATTGTAATTCACCATCACCAGGGATTTCTGGGTGATCTTTTTGGAACATGGCAGCTGCATCATGAACCTTATCTACCATTGGGCCTTCGGCGGAACCTTTAGTTGAAAAGCTTAAAAAGGCAACCTTAGGATCAATATCTGCCATCTTAGCGGTCAATGCTGATTGATAGCCAATTTCAGCTAAAGTTTCTTCATCAGGATTGATATTAATTGCACAGTCGGCAAAGATATATCTTTCATCGCCTTTTTCCATAACGAAGGCTCCTGATACTCTGTGCATCCCCTTAGCAGCGTGAATAAGTTGTAAAGCAGGTAAAACAGTGTTAGCAGTTGAATGAGCCGCACCTGATACCATCCCATCAGCTAGGCCCATTTTTACCAGCATAGTGCCAAAGTAATTGCCTTTTGCCAACTTGGCTTTAGCTTCAGCAATGCTGGTATCCTTTCTTCTAGCCTTAACAAAAGCTTCAGCCATTTCGTCTAAATCAGCGTAATTGTTTTGATCATAAATCTTTACGCCTTCAATATCTAAATTGTTGTCTGCAGCTAACTTTTCAACATCTTCTTTTTTACCAATTAAAATTGGTTCGATAATGCCATCTTTATTCAAATTTGATACTGCAGTTAAAACTCTAAGATCGTCACTTTCTGGAAAAACGATTCTCTTTTTTTCTGGTGCTGCTTCAACTTGTTTTTTAAATAATGAAAATACGCTCATTTTAATACCTCTTTTATGCTATGTCTGATTTACTTACAGTTTTTGGCAATTGCCAATCAATCGGTGTCTCACCAAATTTAACTAATGCCGCATTACAACGTGAAAATGGTCTTGAGCCAAAGAATCCACGATCAGCCGAAAATGGACTCGGATGAGATGATTTTATAATAAAGTTCTTACTTTGATCAATTAATGGGATTTTGTTTTGCGCAAATCTGCCCCATAAGATGAAAACCACCTTGCCACGTTCACTTAACGCCTTAATTGCCGTATCTGTGACATCTTCCCAGCCTTTACCTTGATGGCCATTTGCGTGTCCATATGGTACGGTCAAAACGGCATTCAAAAGCAATACGCCTTGATCTGCCCATTTTTTCAAATAACCATGGTTAACTGGCTGTGCACCAACATCATCATAAAGTTCTTTATAGATGTTTTTAAGTGATGGCGGAAGTGGTGTACCTGGCATGACAGAAAAACTCATCCCATTTGCCTGTCCAGGATTATGGTATGGATCTTGTCCCAAAATGACTACCTTTGTTTTAGCAAAGGGAGTTAATTTGAAAGCTGTGAATATATGATACATGTCAGGATAAATTTGCTTAGTAGAGTATTCTTCTCTTAGAAAGTTATGAAGTTCGTGATATTTCTCACTTGCAAAGACTGGATCTAATACTTGATCCCAATCATTGCCAATTAATTCTTTAGCCAAGTCTTACACCCTCTTTTCTAATCCTCTTTATGGTATCATTAATTTAACAGTAATTGGGAGGAAATTTATGATCAAATTAGTTGCTTGCGATTTAGATGGTACTCTTTTTAATTCAAATATGACCGTTTCAGAAGCAAATGCTCAAGCTGTGAAAAATGCACAAAATAATGGAATTGAATTTCTGATTGCGACGGGTCGCGCCCCACGTGAATCACGTTCTATTTTAAGAGATGCAAATTTGCATACTGGCTTTATCAACCTAAATGGTGCTCTAGTATTTAACGAAGCAGGTCAATTAATGGTCAAACACAGTATCCCTACTCAGAAGGCCATCCAAATTGTTAACCTCCTTCATAAGGCTGGATTTTACTTTGAAGTCGTTACCGAAAATCAAGTTTATAGTGAAAACTTAGAGCAACGAATTACTAATGTAGCGCACTTGATGGTTGATTTAAATCCTCTTCTCGACTTCCGTCAAGCCGTCACAATTTCTGCCGGTAATAAAATAATTATGAATATGAAGCAGGTTCCTAGTTTTACGGAATTGCTGGCTGATCCCGAAATCGAAGTGATGAAATTTATTGCTTTTGATTCACGCGGACACGAAGCTTTTGCCGATGTAAAAAAAGAAATCGCCGAATTAGGCGACCTAGTTATTACCTCTAGCTCATCTTCAAATATTGAAATTAATGCGGACGAGGCACAAAAGGGGCTGGCATTGCTGGATTATGCCAAATTGAAAAATATTAAAAAAGACGAAATCGCCGCTATTGGAGATAATCTAAACGATGAAAGCATGATTCGCGCAGCAGGTGTCGGCGTAGCAATGGGCAATGCGATTCCTTTAATAAAAGACATCGCTCAAGTTACCACCAAGAATAATAATGAAGATGGAGTAGCCTATATTCTTAATCAATTTATTAAAGATAATCAACAAAAATAGAGGTGAAAAATATGTTGTTTTGGTTAGAGCTTAATCAAGAAAAGGATTACGGCCAAATACCTGTCATTGCTTCTGATGGTCAGGTTAAATTCTTTATTCAAGGCAACCTAGATAATCCCAATCATACTCTTTATTTGAATGATATAAATAATAAGGAAGTGGGCCGTCTTTTTTCTGACGGTGCTGGTCTGATAGCTTCTTTTACCATTGATGTGGTAAACCACTCTCTTGTTGGCGTAAAAAAATTAAACACTCCTAGCACCAATATTTTTTATCTCACTCAGCTTAACTACGTCGTAACTGGTAGTATCAAACATGGTACTTATACCTTTAGATCTGGTATCAAAAAGGTAGCCAATGTTAAAACCATGATGGGTGATAAAGGTGTTGTATTGACGTGCGAAATTAATAAGCCAGAGGATGTTCCCTTTATCCTCTTAACCTCTATTTTATTTACTCAATGGCATGTCACGCCACTTAAACTTCCAACCTTCCCACCAATTAATCAAAAGTTCGAAATTAATCCTAATTAACACAAAAAAGCAGTTATAAAAATTTTTCATAACTGCTTCTCTAGAAAGTGATATAGATATAGATGTATCTTCTGCCATGAAGTTTGTATTTATTAAGTAATAAGGAATTATTAGGCAGAGACTGAATATTCAGAAGTTATAATCCGTTCAATCATAACTTCCAACCCTTATTATACTTGGTCCTGGCCAAAGCACAAGTGCTAAAGCGTTATCATTTGTCATTAAAAGCATTTATACTTCTATATCGACTGCTATTTTTGCCATGATAAGCCGTTATTTAAAGGCACAAAAAAATAGCTTCTGCATTGGCAGAAGCTATTTTCTTTATGATCAAAATTAGTCTTGGTAGTTTACCAATTCTAAGTATGATTCAGGCTTAAGTGAAGCACCACCAACTAAGCCACCGTCAATGTCAGGCTTTGACATTAATTCCTTAACGTTAGCTGGCTTTACAGAACCACCGTATTGAATACGAACGTTTTCTGCAGTTTCTTCGTTGTACAAGTCCTTTACAGTTTCACGAATAGTCTTGCACATTTCTTCAGCTTGGTCTGATGAAGCAGTCTTGCCAGTACCAATAGCCCAGATTGGTTCATAAGCAATTACAAGTGAAGATACTTGTTCAGCAGTAAGACCATCTAAAGCAGCCTTAATTTGAGCAACTACCCAGTCTTCTTGCTTGTTAGCTTCACGAGTTTCAAGTGATTCACCACAGCAAATAATTGGCTTCAAGCCATTAGCAAAGATTGCCTTGGCCTTCTTGTTAATGTCTTCATCAGTTTCGTGGAAGTAGCCACGACGTTCTGAGTGACCAATAATTACGTAGTCCATACCCATTTCTTTGAGGACCTTAGGTGAAGTTTCACCAGTGTAAGCACCTTCGTCTTCAAAGTAGCAGTTTTCTGCACCGATGTGCAAGTTTGAACCCTTAGCAGCTTTTCTCAAAGCATCAAGGTCAACTGCAGGTGCACAAATAAGTGATTCTACCTTACTTGGATCTGGTAACTTGTCCTTAACTGCGTCAACGAACTCAGTAGTTTGTTCTGGGTTCATGTGTAATTTCCAGTTACCAGCAATAATTGGTGTACGACTCATTAGTCTATTATCTCCTTAACTTAAATTACTTGTCTGAAATACATGCAATACCTGGTAATTCGTTACCTTCAAGGTATTGAAGTGAAGCACCACCACCGGTTGAGATGTGGGTAATCTTGTCAGCAACTCCAGACTTCTTAACAGCAGAAGTTGAGTCACCACCACCAATAATAGTAGTAGCATCAGTTAAGTTAGCTAAGGCATCAGCAATTGCGTAAGTACCCTTAGCGAAGTTAGGCATTTCGAAAGCACCCATAGGACCGTTCCAAACAACAGTCTTAGCGTCCTTAAGAATTTCAGTGAACTTTTCAACAGTCTTAGGACCGATGTCAAGACCCATCATGTTGTCAGGAATATCGTCACCAACAACTTCACGTGAAGCATCGTTTGAGAATTCAGTTGCAGCTACGTTGTCAACTGGAAGAACGATCTTGCCGTCAGCTTCTTTCAAAAGTTCCTTAGCAAGTTCAACTCTGTCCTTTTCAAACAATGACTTACCAATCTTGTGGCCTTGAGCTGCTAAGAAAGTGTAAGCCATACCACCACCGATTAAAATGTGGTCTGACTTAGGAATCAAGTTCTTAATAACAGCGATCTTGTCTGAAACCTTAGCACCACCAAGGATAGTTACGAATGGGTGAACTGGGTTTTCAACAGCGTTACCTAAGAATTTGATTTCCTTTTCCATCAAGAAACCAGCAGCAACTGGCTTGCCGTCTTTCTTCATAGCAGTAGCAATACCAACGTTTGAAGCGTGGCTTCTGTGTGCAGTACCAAAGGCATCGTTTACAAACATGTCGCCAAGGCTTGCCCAGTATTCGCCAAGCTTAGGATCGTTACCTGATTCACGCTTACCAAAGTCATTGTCAATATCTTGGAATCTAGTGTTTTCAAGAACAACAACATCGCCATCTTTCATAGCGTTGATTGCGTCTTCAACTTCTTTACCTTCGTTTGATGGTACAAAAGTTACAGGCTTCTTAAGAAGTTCGCTTAAACGTTCAGCAACTGGCTTTAATGATAATTCTTTCTTGTCAGCATCTGACTTTACACGGCCCAAGTGACTCAAAAGAATTGCTTTACCACCGTGTTCGATGATGTACTTAATAGTTGGAAGTGCAGCAACGATACGGTTGTCATCACCAATAACACCATCTTTAATAGGAACATTAAAGTCTACACGCATTAAGACTTTCTTGCCATTAACATCAAGATCGTCAACGATTAATTTAGCCATTATAATCCTCCGATTATTTTGATATTTTTCCTTCAAAAAAAGGCGGAAGGAAGAATCTCCCTCCGCCTTCTCAATTACCACTTAACCTATAATCAGTTAAATTTAATTAATGATTAAAGAGTAGCAAAGTGTAATAAAGTACGAACCATTTGGCAAGTGAATGAGTATTCGTTGTCGTACCAAGCAACAGTCTTAACTAATTGCTTGTCACCTGCAGTAGTTACCATAGTTTGAGTTGGGTCAAAGATTGAACCAGCAGTCATGTTGATAACGTCGCTTGAAACGATGTGGTCACCATTGTATGCAAATGATGGGCTTTCGTACTTCTTCATAGCTTCGTTAACTTCGTCAGCAGTAACCTTCTTCTTCAAGATTGATACCAATTCAGTTTCTGAACCGTCTGGAACTGGAACACGTTGTGCGTGACCGTTCATCTTACCGTTCAAGTTAGGCAATACCAAGCCGATAGCCTTTGCTGAACCAGTAGTATGAGGAATAATGTTTTCAGCAGCAGCACGAGCGTCTTGTTCCTTACCACTACGTGAAGGACCATCCAAAGTCATTTGAGTACCAGTGTATGCGTGGATGGTAGTCATAGTAGCAACTTCGATACCGAATTCCTTGTCCAAAGCGTTAGCCATTGGTGCAAGTGAGTTAGTAGTACATGAAGCAGCTGAAACGATCTTGTCGTCAGCAGTCAAAGTGTTTTCGTTTACTGAGTAAACGATAGTCTTCAAGTCGTTACCTGCTGGAGCTGAGATCAATACACGCTTAGCACCTGCGTCAAGGTGAGCTTGTGACTTAGCCTTGCTAGTGTAGAAACCAGTACATTCAAGAACAAAGTCAACACCGTCATTCTTAACCCAAGGAATGTTTTGTGCTTGTGGTTCAGCGTAAACACGGTACTTCTTACCGTCAACTACGATTGAGTCATCAGTTGATGAAACTTCGTGGTTGAAAGTACCATGAGTAGTGTCGTACTTAAGCAAGTAAGCAAGCATTGCTGGAGTAGTCAAGTCGTTAATAGCAACAACTTCGATGTCCTTAGTCTTTTCGCCAAGGTCCATAATACGACGGAATGCTAAACGACCGATACGGCCGAAACCGTTAATACCAATTTTAACTGTCATAACCTAAAGTCCTCCTTAAGAACTATAAACAACATTTATTTTAAACGGGATTTTTATTTCCCCTTTAAAATCATATTTGAGGCACCTTCATCAGTAATTAACCAGGTTTGATGTGGTGCATTAGGCATATAAGCTTTGATTGCTTCAGCCTTGCGACTACCGCAAGCAAAGGCAAATATGTGGGGTATTTTGTATAGGTTCTCAAACTGCAATCCAACCTGGGTGATACGGTCGACAACCTTGCCATTTTCATCGAAGAAACACCCGAAACATTCGGTGACGGCCTTCTTTTCACGAA
Source organism: Lactobacillus sp. OTU4228 (assembly GCF_001006945.1). Lineage (NCBI taxonomy): Bacteria > Bacillati > Bacillota > Bacilli > Lactobacillales > Lactobacillaceae > Lactobacillus > Lactobacillus sp. OTU4228. The sequence goes on along the minus strand of NZ_CDLD01000012.1, from coordinate 181,847 downwards.
GTCTAGAGAGCTTAATTGAATCATAGCCTCTACGCTGTGCCATTTCTTGGGCTAACCCAATACCATGAATCACAGCATCACTTTGTGAAATATCTTGCAGGACATCTGCAATCGAAGATTCACGTATAAGCGATTTATACGCATCTGCTGAAACTTGCTCAGGCAAATATAAAGTCTTATAAGTACCTGAAGTCTTAGCAGCCATCTCTTGAACGATTGTATTACTTTGCGTTTCAACATTCTCGCCCAAGGCTCCGCGACCTGGAACAAATTCCAGTTGACGGTTATTAGCTAAATCTGGAGATAAATACTTCGCAGATTTTGCTAAAGCCGCTCCACCTAGAATTGTAACTATTGAATGTCCTAAAGGCAAGAGTAAATTCAAAGCTGAACTTAACTTTTCCCCCATCTCTTCATACACACGATCTTGTAGATCAGCGTTACCAGGGACAATCAGAGTTCTATCAATTCCTAATTTCTTAGCAAGAGCTACCTCTGTCTCTCCGGCATTAAAGAGGCGGTCAATCAATGGTCCTGCATCTTTCAATGTTTTCTCGCCCTTTTCGGTTAAAAACATTCCGAAACTTTTAATTTCAATCAAGCCTAACTGATTCAAATATTCCGTTTCGGTTCTAATGTTTCTTTCCGAAAGCCCTAAATGTTGAGCTACGCTACGGCGACCAATTGGCGCATGTAACGCGATCTGCTCAAGGACAAGATACCTTTGTCGAAGAATCTTTAAGACGTCGGGAACGAGCGCTTCGAGCAAAGAAAAGTCCGAATCCATCGTTCCCTCCTTTCCCTGGGACGAATTACGACCATGCCTGTGTCGATTTCTGTCCCAGAATACTTAAAAATATAAGAGAAACGTACATCCAACATCCATACATTTCCCAATCGACACTGTTAGTATAACAATGTATTTTTCGTAATTCAAGAAAAAGATGTGCGAATTTAAAAATGTTACAAGTTAAGTGAAATCATTTTTCTTTGCTATCTTTTTTTGTTATACTGATAGAGTCATACGGGTCCTTAGTGTAATGGATCGCACGTAAGATTCCGGTTCTTAAAATCTGGGTTCGACTCCCAGGGGACCCATCTTAGGAAATAAAAGAGCGATGAATTATTTCGATAGTTCATCGCTCTTTTTTCTTTTCTCCCATAAAAATAAAGTAAATATAAAAATATCGTAAATTGCAATAATAAATTGAACACTTATGCTGTTTGATAGATACGATTCAATTCCTTTTCAAAGATTTCATCTGGGGTATGATATGCTAAGATCTTTCTCGGCAGTGAATTGCACCAGGTTTCAATGTTAATGATGTCTTGAAGATGTCGTTCCAGTGCTCGCTGTATTGTTTTTGAAGCGTTCTAAAAGCATGCATGACACTGGCAGCGGTCTTATCGGGAATCCGCAAGATTAAAAACTCACGACTCATTCGCTCAGACAAAGTCAGCAGTACTTGATCATCTCTAGTCTCATGTCCTAAAACCAGGTCGCATTCCCAATGGCCGAACTCTTTTCGATCGTTGATCTCTTGTGGACGTTCTTCAATGCTTCGGCCAAGCTTTCTCTTATTTTTGCGGATGCGATGAATTTTAGTGTTGCGTTTTAACTTTTCGGGCAAATCACAGTTTCTGCTATCCATTAATCCTTGATCGACATAGTTATACAGGGTTCTAGTACAAACCGTTTGATTACTAGAAAATTCTCCTATAGCCAAACTGCGATTGACACATACATCAAGCGACCAGTCGTCTTCAGAGAAATGCTTGTTAACATATTCGATAAAATCAGATTTCTTCAAGAAGCCTGATTTGCGGCCACAATGGTATCGATTAGCCTGATAAACGCTTTGACCGTGATCAGCCTTGTACCGCCTCTGTTTGCCATGATAAAGAGAAACAGTACCGCGTTTGACTTCATAGCTGATGGTAGACGGGGAACAACCAAGTTCACGTGCAATAGCTCTAAGAGAGAAGCCGTCTTTAATACGAGTTTGGATAATAACCCGCTCTTCGAATGATAAGTGTTTGCCTTTAATGCGCTGATTCATGGTAAAACATAAAGAGTCCATTTGTGACCTCCAATAGAAGTTTTTGTGGTTATTAACGTTCTATCAAACAGGCCCAGATGGGCTTTTATTTTTTACAAAGTGTTCAATTTAATTTTACAATCGGCCAATATCCAATATAAAAATATATAAGATCATTTTATCTTTTACATTAAAAAATAATATTCATAAAAGCACCTTTATAAGTGACCAGCTACCCAAAAATAAGGCGTTAAATTCTTATGAGAGTAGCATTAACATTAAAATTTTGCAAACGTTATTGTTATATAATTAAAAAGTTCACATAAATATTTTAGTAATATAGGAGATATAGTTTATGGTTGAATCACAAAACAATCCTAAAAAGATGATGTGGACGACCTTGGCAATGATGGCCTTCTCTACCGTATGGGGATTTGGTAACGTTGTTAACGGCTACGTCTACTTTGATGGAACAAAGGTCATCTTCAGTTGGATCGTAATGTTCCTTCTCTACTTTGTTCCTTATGCACTGATGGTTGGTGAACTTGGTGCCACTTTCAAAAACGCTGAAGGTGGGGTTTCATCTTGGGTTAACGCCACAATGGGTGCCAAATGGGCCTACTACGCTGGTTGGACTTACTGGGCCTGCCACGTTGTTTATATTTCAAGTAAGGGTACCGGTGGTTTGAGAGCCATGGCCTGGGGTATTTTTGGTAATACTCATTGGTACGATGGTTTACCTACTGCTTGGACTCAATTTGCAACTTTAGTTGTCTTCTTGTTCTTCTGCTGGGTTGCCAGTCGTGGTATTCCAGTTTTAAAGGGCTTAGCTACTGTTGCCGGTTCTTCAATGTTCATCATGTCAATCTTATTCATTATCATGATGTTCGCAGCTCCAGCTATCAACCCACATGCTGGTTTTTACAGCATCAACTTCAATTGGAAGAACTTAATGCCAACATTTAATGTTAAGTACTTTACTTCACTTTCAATTTTGGTATTTGCCGTTGGTGGTTGTGAAAAGATTTCTCCTTATGTAAATAAGGTTAAGGATCCATCAAAGAACTTCCCTAAGGCAATGATGGCTCTTGCAATCATGGTTATGGTTTCAGCTATCTTAGGTACTTTTGCCATGGCATTGATGTTTGATCCTAAGGTAGTTAACGCTAACCTTAACGAATACATTTCAAACGGTGCCTACATGGCATTCCAAAAGCTTGGTGAATATTACCATGTTGGTGGCTTATTCATGTACATTTATTCATGGTGTAACGTAATCGGCCAATTCTCAACTTTGGTAATTAGTATCGATGCTCCACTTAGAATGCTTCTAGGTAGTAAAGAAGCTAAGGAATTTATTCCAAAGAGTTTGCTCAAGCTTAACAAACACGGTGCCTACATCAACGGTATCTGGATGGTAGTTATCTTGTCAGGTGGTTTGATCGCAATTCAAGCCCTTGTACCTAACGCACAAGCTGTTATGGCTCAATTGGTTAAGTTAAACTCAACTACTATGCCACTTCGTTACCTTTGGGTATTCACAGCTTACATTGCTTTAAGAAAGCACCAAGAAAAGTTTGAAACTACTTATCAAATGACTAAACATCAAGGTTTAGCTTACACTGCTGGTATTTGGTGTTTCGTAGTTACTGCTGCATGTTGTATCTTTGGTATTTACTCACCAGATCCATTCACATTGCTCTTAAACATCTTGACTCCAATCATTTTAATTGCATTAGGTTTAATCCTTCCAACAATTAAGAAACATCAAGATGCTCAAGCCAACTAATACTAAAGCATAAAAAAATAGCGATGATTTTAATCATCGCTATTTTTTATATCTTAAATTTTACTTAGTCAAAGTTTGACTACTTTCAAGCAGCTCTGCACGTTGTGCCAAGTTAGTGTAAAGTCTGTTGTTGGCTACTGCGATACCTTCAATTTCACGACCAGTGTGGAATTGGTAAGTATCCTTAACTTCACCGTTCTTGGCAATCTTAGCAATTACATCGTTAAATGCAATGTAGAAGTTGTTGTTCTTAGGATCATAAGTGAAGCCTTGAGTGTAAGTGTTTGAAACAATGCCACCCTTAGTTGCACCTACAATAGTTGGATACCAGTTGTCACCCTTACGGTTGAATTCCCAGTATTCAGTTTGATCGTCATCCTTGTTGTAAGTTGTAGTGTACATCTTGTTATCACTTACGATTACGCCGTTTTGGAAGTAACGACCTTCTGATTCACTACCGTTCCAGCATTTAATAGTCCAGATCTTGTTTATGCACATGTCGCTCTTACGGATTTGAACTAATTCAGTTGAGAAGTTACTCTTGTATGAAACTTTATTATTGTTGTTCAATACATAGACGTACTTGTCGGTAGAACCCATAGCTTGACCGTGGCCAATTGGAATATAAGGACTTACCTTAATGTTCTTAACATATGAGTTAAACTTGCTTTGTGACATATCAAGTAAGTATTGACCGTTAAAGGCGTTAGTCAAGTTGTTCAAGTTGTAACCCACAATGTGGCCGTCAGTAATAGTAGTACTGCTGAGCAAGCTAGTGTAAAGCCAGCCGTTTGACATCGTGATACCTTCTGGAATGTGACCTACACGGTTAATGTAGTCGTCATCTTTAATGTCTCTAGCAACACTCAATAAAACTGGTTGGAAGAATCGAGTCTTAAAGGTTAAATTACCATCATCACTAGTATAAGTATGCTTAGACTTATCAGGAGCAAAGTCAGTCTTAGTTACATAGTTAGCTGAACTACCATAGTAAGTCTTCCAAGACTTCAAGTTACCGTCAAATGACTTAGCTTGAACCTTGCTTGCGTCGGCAATACCTTCCTTGGTGCTCTTTCTAACAGTTACCTTAACTGTTGCCTTAGCAGAACCATAACTGTACTTAACATTGTAAGTACCTGGATCAGTACAGTCGATCATATCTTCAGATACATCTACATCTTGGTTATCAATCACAGTACCCATATTGTTGGTTACATAACTGATTGCATCAGTAGGATCAAAGAGGTAGTTGCTATTTCTAACCAAACTTACAGTCTTAGGAACAGCAATTGTGTTTCTAGTGAAATAGTTTTGGTTTACGTAACCAACCTTACGGCCGTCTACGTAAATACGCCAATAAGTACCATTATCTCTAGTCTTAATACTTTGATCTGATTGAATATGAGCGTATTGGTAGTCACTTGCATCAGCGATCTTGCCAGAAGGCTTACCATTGCTGATCTTCTTGTAAACATTGTAGCGTCTACCACTACCCACTTTAACCATCAAATCATAAGAAGTACTGGTTTGAACTGGTGCTTTTTTACTATCACTAGAGCTATTAGTATCTGTTGTCTTACTTGCTGAGTTAGCGTCAGCAGCAGAAACAGGTTTAGCATAGCCCATTAACAAACCTACACTAAGTGCTACAGCAGATGTAGCGGTTAAAATTTTATTTGTATACTTCAAGCCTATCCTCCGATATTACATAATTTTGGTTTTACATAGTAATTATAATATATAAGATTCACTCGCAAAAATACAATTTCAATACAAGTAAGTCTCATTATTTGACACTTTTATTACGAAGTGATTTAATTAGCACTGTACTTGAATGAGTGCTAATTAAATATAACGAAAAATTTAGGAGGCAAATTTATGCTAGTACCTACAGTTATTGAACAAACTGCTCGTGGCGAACGTGCTTACGATATTTACTCACGTTTGCTTAAAGACAGAATTATCATGCTGAGTGGTGAAATTAATGACCAAATGGCCAACTCAATCATTGCTCAATTGCTCTTCTTAGATGCTCAAGACAACACTAAGGATATTTCACTTTACATCAACTCTCCTGGTGGTGTTATTACCTCTGGTCTTGCTATCATGGACACCATGAACTTTATCAAGTCGGATGTTTCTACTATTGCAATTGGTATGGCTGCTTCAATGGCTTCCATCCTTTTGACTAGTGGTACTAAGGGCAAGCGTTTCGCACTTCCTAACTCAACCGTCCTTATTCACCAACCATTAGGTGGTGCACAAGGTCAACAAACTGATATTCAAATTGCAGCTAACGAAATTTTAAAGAGTCGTAAGAAGATTAACGAAATCTTACACGAAACTACCGGTCAACCTTTGGACAAGATTCAAAAGGATACTGAACGTGACAACTACTTAACTGCAGAAGAAGCTAAGGAATACGGTTTAATTGACGAAATTATGGTCAACAAGAAGAAGTAATCATTAACTGATTACGCAAAAAAAGATCACTTCGATTGAAGTGATCTTTTTTTATGCTCTTAAACTTTCCGCAATTTCATGTAATTTTTTAAAGCGGTGATTTACTCCTGATTTAGAGATAGGACCATCGGGAATCTGATCCGCTACTTCTTTTAAAGTTAATTCAGGATGGGCCAGTCTAAAACGAGCTAGCACTTGCAATTTTTCTGACAAATCATCTAAGCCCTTTTCTGCCTGAATTGTTTGAATATCTTCAACTTGTTTAGCCGAGGCAGAAGCTGTCTTTTTCATATTTGCGGTATCGCAATTAACCAAACGGTTAACTGAGTTACGCATATCACGCATAATCCGCAAATCTTCAAAATTAAGCATGGCATTTAATGCACCTACAATATGCAAAAAGTCGCCAATTTTTTCAGCTTCTTTGAGATAAACGATATAACCTCTTCTTCTCTTAGTCATTTTAGCATTCAAATAGAAATATTCATTCATAATCTTAGCTAGATCTTCATTATGATCTTCATAAGTTGAATAAATCTCTAAGTGATAACGACTAGTTTCAGGGTTATTGACGCTACCACCGGCTAAAAAGGCACCACGCAAGTATGACATTGCCCCTTCACGAGACTTACGAATTCGTTCAGGAATTCTGGTTACTAATCCCTTTTCAGGATCCCAAATTTGCAAATTTTCCAGAATTTCTTGCACTTTTTGATTAAGACGAACTAAGTATTGATTATTTTTCTTTAGTTTCATCTTGCGCGAAACAATCAGCAATGGCTCAATACCGTAGGCTACTTTGATTAATTTAAAAATGCGTCGCGCAATCGCAGGATTTTCTGTTGTAATATCTAAACTAAATTGATGATCATGAAGATTTAAAACTCCATTCATCCGCAAAAAAGCGGCTAACTCTGCTTTTGCATGCTCTGGATGCACCTCAAGCGAAGTTAGCTCCTTTTTGACCTCACTAGCATAACTAGCCATTAATTTTCCTTCATTCTCTTTCGTGACATTGCTTCAAATGCCAGATTAATAATTTCCTTAGCTACCTTTTCACCATCATGGAAGACTAAACCATGTCTTTGATCAATAAAGTCATCGGTAATTACACGACATTCTTGTGCTCTTAAACCTTCAAAGTCATTTCTTACAGGTTCAAGATAAGCATCATAATCTTCAGGGTGGAATTTGCTCATATCAATTTTAGCGCCATTAACCAAAGCAGTATTGATATAGTGACCACCTAAGTGATTATTGATTACTTCTACGTGTTCTGCATCACTAAAGTGATCAGTTTCACCGCGCTGAGTCATAATGTTACAAATATAGATAACTTCTGCTTCAGTCTCACGAACAGCTTCACCCAAGTTAGAAATCATCAAGTTAGGCAAAATTGAAGTAAACAAACTACCTGGTCCTAGAACAACGGCATCGGCTTGCATAATTGAAGCAAGAACCGGTAATACTGCCTTAGGTTCTGCATCTGAGTCAGTATCGGTAACCCATACTCTTTTAATTCGCTTATCTTTAGAAGTGATTTCGGTTTCACCGGACTGAGTAGTGCCATCGATAAATTCCGCATTCAAGGTTAATGGTTCATTTGAAGCAGGGAAAACATGGCCATCTACTCGCATCATTTTAGATAAAGATTGAACTGCATCAAAAATATTGCCGTGCATTTCATTCAAGGCAGCGATAATCAAATTACCAATCGCATGACCTGAGAAGAATGCATCAGAGGAATCAAAACGGTATTGGAAAATATCTTTTTCTTCTTGTGGTAAATCACTTAATGAAACCAATACGTTTCTAATATCACCAGGCGGAACAACGTTAATAAAGTTTCTAATGGAGCCAGATGAGCCACCATCATCTGAAACAGTAACAATTGCAGTAATTTCCGCATTTTGATCTTTTAAGGCATTTAATATAACTGGCAGGCCTGTTCCCCCACCAATTACGACTATCCGTGGGCGTCTGCCTTTAATAACGCGCACGATTCTTGTTTCTCCGTATGACATTGTCATGCCTACTTTCTAATATAGCGACTCACTTCACGGTGGGTAATATCGACTGGATACTTTTTAGCTAAATCGCGAGCAAGTTGTTGAGCAATTGACACACTACGGTGTTGACCGCCTGTACAACCAATTGCAATTGTAAGTTTCTCTTTTCCTTCTTTGATATAGCCAGGAATCGCCGTCTCAAGCAGGTCTAACAACTTATGATAAAAGACTTGCGTTTCTTTTTTATTCATTACGTAGTCAAAGACACGTTTGTCTAGTCCTGTAAATGGACGCAATTCTGGAATATAAAATGGGTTAGGCAAAAAACGTACATCCATTACAATATCTGCATCGATTGGCATCCCATACTTAAAACCAAATGACATAACTTCAATTGAAAATGGTTGTCGCTTACGATCACTAAAAGTATTAATTAACTTTTGCTTTAATTTCTTAGTAGACAAGTTAGAAGTATTAATAATGTAGTTAGAACGATTTTTAATTGGGATTAAAATGTGACGTTCTTCTTGAATACCATCAAGCAATCGTCCCTTACCATTATTAGCTAATGGAGGCAAACGTCTTGTTTCTTTATATCTAGCTACTAAAACATCATCTGAAGCATCCAAAAAGAGAATAGTTGCTTGGACATTGCCGTTATCCTCTAATGAATTAACTTCATCTAATAAATCTGTGTAAAAACTTTTTACTCGTAAATCAATTACTACTGCTACCTTATGGAAATCATTGGAATTATTGATTAAATCCCAAAAGCTTCCTAGCAATGTGGGAGGAAGATTATCGACTACAAAATAGCCCATATCTTCAAGGTCATGAGCAACAACAGTCTTACCTGCACCACTCATCCCCGTGACAATTAATAATTGTTTTTTCTCATCAGCCATCGTTAGTTCCTCCTTGCATAAATTATATCATACACCCGGGCGTTTCATTTTGACAGCAAAAAAAGAAGCCTTACGGCTTCTTTTAATATTAACGATGCATAAATGCTAAAACGATTTCGTTGATTCCGAATACCAAAAGCCAGAAGGCAACAAGCCATACCAAGCTTAATGCTGCTAAAACTGGGTTAAAGATCAAGCAAATTGCGATGATCAAACTGATGATATTCAAAATTAGGTTAAAGATGAAGTAGCCACCTGAGAAATCACGTAAGTGCCATGAAAAGGCAATACCCACAATTGAGTCTACAAAGAACCAAATTGCGAACAAGTATGCAATGGTTAAGCCACCTACATCGTATGAGCATAAGAACAAAATACCAACGATAATGTCCAAAATACCTGAAATAAGTGCTACCCAGCTACGTGAGAAAAAGCTTCTAAAACGTGAATAGCCGGCAAGCCATACTAAGCCTTGTACGATTGAAATGATTGCAAAAATTAAAACGAATGCATGTAAACCTTTAGCAGGGTGTCTCAAAAGAATAAATGAAACAACTACCATTAAGATACCTGCAATAAAGGCACCCCAGTCAAAACTGCGGTTATCTCTAGAACTTGAAAAAATATCCATTTTTATCCTCCTTGCTACATATTTTACACTTATTTGAGGATAAAAGATAACTTCTAATTTATTTTTGCGCTTCTTCGGTTAACTTCGTATCACGCTCGAGTACTGGCTTAAGGTATTGACCAGTATAGCTTTCCTTAACTTGAGCGACCTCTTCCGGTGTACCTGTGGCAACAACTTGACCACCACCATCACCGCCTTCAGGACCTAAGTCGATTAACCAGTCGGCATTCTTAATTACATCAAGATTATGTTCAATGATTAAAACGGTGTTTCCTTCATCAACCAAGCGTTGCAATACTTTAAGCAAGCGTTTGATATCATCTGTATGCAAACCAGTAGTTGGTTCATCAAGAATGTAGAAATTTTTACCGGTAGATAATTTTTGCAGTTCTGCGGCCAACTTCATTCTTTGAGCTTCGCCACCAGAAAGTGTCGTAGCAGACTGACCTAATTTAACATAGCCCAAACCTACATCGACAATCGTTTGCAACTTGCGTTGAATCTTAGGGATATTTTCAAAGAACTTGCATGCTTCATTGATCGTCATATCTAGCACTTGAGCAATATTCTTACCACGGTAGGTTACTTCAAGTGTTTCTGAATTATATCTGCTGCCATGGCACACTTCACAAGGTACATAAACATCTGGCAAAAAGTTCATTTCAATTTTAATGATACCATCACCGTGACAGGCTTCACAACGTCCGCCTTTAACATTGAATGAAAAACGTGCCTTGGTATAACCACGCATCTTTGCTTCATTGGTTTGAGCAAAAAGCGTTCTAATATCATCAAAGACACTGGTATAAGTTGCAGGGTTACTACGAGGAGTTCTACCGATTGGACTTTGATCAATATCAATAATCTTTTCGATATTCTTGTAACCTTTGATCGACTTATATTTACCAGGTTTAGTGGAATTATTATTTAGTTTCTGTGCTAAAGCTCGCTTCAAAATCATATTAACTAAAGTTGATTTACCTGAACCAGACACGCCACTAACTACAATAAATTTACCTAATGGGAATTTAACATCAATATTCTTTAAATTGTTTTCTTGTGCGCCAGTAATTGTAATAAATTTGCCGTTGCCCTTACGACGTTTTAATGGCACTGGCACGAACTTTTTACCAGAAAGATATTGACCTGTTAGTGAATTAGGATTCTTTTCTACTTCTTCTGGCGTACCTTGTGCCATCACTTTACCACCATAGACACCGGCACCTGGTCCCATATCTACCAAATAATCGGCTTGGCGCATAGTCTCATCATCGTGTTCAACCACAATCAGTGAATTGCCTAAATCGCGCATGCGTTTAAGTGATGCAATCAAACGATCATTATCACGTTGGTGCAAACCAATTGAAGGTTCATCTAAGACATACATAACACCAGACAAGTTAGAACCAATCTGCGTAGCCAAACGAATTCTCTGAGCTTCTCCACCAGACAAAGTATTGGCTGAACGAGAAAGGGTCAAATAATCAAGTCCAACACTATCCAAGAATGAAAGACGATCTTTTACTTCTTTTAGAATTGGCTTGGCAATCACAGTTTCTTGTTCGCTAAACTTTACGCTCTTAAAGAATGCCAATGCTTTATTAATAGACAAATCTGAAGCTTCGGCAATATCCTTGCCCATAACTTTGACTGCCAATGCCTTTTCATTAAGACGCTTGCCATGACAAGTAGCACAGGTTAATTCAGTCATGTACTTGCCCATTACGTCACGCATAAATTTAGACATTGGTCGTCTGTAGCGTCGTTCAACATTAGCCATTACGCCCTCGAATGGTTGCGTTGTATCATTAACACCAAAATCGCCAGTAACATGGAATTTTACCGATTTAGTAGAACCATGCAAAACGATGTCTCTTTGACGCTTAGTTAATTTATTAAATGGCTTGTCCATTGGAATCTTCAATGCGGTACAAGCTTGTTCAAGCATTTCTGAATAATAATTAGAAGTCTTCCATGGAGCAAGTGCCCCTTCAGCTAAAGTCAGACTTTTATCGGGAACAACCAAATCTTCATCAACGGCAAGCTTTACTCCTAAGCCATCACAGTCAGGACAAGCACCAAATGGCGCATTAAATGAGAACAATCTTGGTTCCATTTCACCAACTGTAAAACCACATTTAGGACAAGCATAGTATTCAGAGAAGTTCATCATTTCGCCGCCAATGACATCAACGTTCATGTAACCATCTGACAAACGCAATGCGGCTTCAACTGAATCAAATAAACGAGACTTAATACTGTCTTTAACGATTAAACGGTCAACCACGATATCGATTGAGTGACGCTTATTTTTCTCAAGATTAAATTCTTCGCCAATCTCATGCATTTCGCCGTCAACGATGACACGGACATATCCGGCACGTTGAACTCGCTTGAAGACTTCCTTATGTTCACCGCGTTTAGCACGAACTACAGGAGCTAGTAATTGAATCTTGGTTCTTTCGGGCAGCGCCATAATTCGATCAACCATTTGATCAACGGATTGTCTTTCAATTAAAGTGCCATCATTAGGACAAATTGGGTGACCCACTCTAGCCCAAAGAAGACGTAAATAATCGTTAATTTCAGTAACCGTTCCTACAGTTGAACGAGGGTTATGTGAAGTAGTCTTTTGGTCAATTGAAATAGCAGGATTTAAGCCATCTATTGAATCAACATCTGGCTTATCCATTTGGCCCAAAAATTGTCTAGCATAACTAGACAGTGATTGTACATAACGACGTCTACCTTCGGCATACAACGTATCAAATGCTAAAGAACTTTTACCAGAACCAGACAAACCGGTAATTACTACTAACTTGTCTTTAGGAATGGTTAAATTAATATCTTTTAAATTATGTTCACGTGCACCGCGAATAACAATTTTATCATTTGCCATTAAAATTCTTCCCTTTTCTTGTCTTCGGCTTTCTTGATGATGACTGCAATTCCATAATTGCATCCCGCAAATTAGCAGCTTCTTCGAAGTCAAGCTTCTTGGCAGCTTCCTTCATCTGCTCTTGCAAGTTCTTGATCATATTCTTCTTTTGCTTGGCTGTTAACTCATCAAAGTTCAAATCTGCAAAGCTATCGGATTTTTCTTCCTTAGCATCTCCAGCAGGCTTAGTAACCGAAATTACATCTTGAATTGGTTTAATAATCGTCTTAGGCGTAATACCATGCTCTTTATTAAATTCTTCCTGAATCTTACGCCGTCTCTTAGTGGCCTTAATCGCTGCCTTCATGGAATCAGTAATCGTATCAGCATACATAATTACCTCACCGTTGGCATTACGAGCAGCACGTCCCATCGTTTGAACCAATGGTCGATATGCACGTAAAAAGCCTTCCTTATCCGCATCTAGAATTGCCACTAAGGAAACTTCTGGTACATCGATCCCTTCACGCAAAAGGTTGATACCGATTAAGACATCAAACTTGCCTAGTCGCAGATCACGCAAAATTTGCATTCGTTCTAGCGTCTTAATATCTGAGTGCAAGTAACGGACCTTTATTCCTAAATCCTTCAGATAATCGGTCAGATCTTCAGCCATCTTCTTAGTTAAAGTAGTAACAAATACACGCTCGTTGCGATCAATTCGCTTGTTAATCTCACCAACCAGGTCATCGATTTGCCCTTCAATTGGCCTTACTTCAATCTTTGGATCTAGTAAACCAGTTGGTCGAATAATCTGCTCTACCTTGTGGTCCGTTCTTTCAAGTTCATAATCACCAGGAGTAGCAGATACGTACAAAATTTGATTTACATGTTTCTCAAATTCAGACAACTTAAGTGGACGGTTGTCTAAAGCTGATGGCAAACGGAAACCATAATCAATCAAAGTCTTCTTACGATTGCGGTCACCATTATACATCGCACGAATTTCTGGCATAGTCGCGTGAGATTCGTCAATTAAAATTAAGAAATCATCTGGGAAGAAATCGAGCAAAGTATATGGTGGTTCGCCGGCTTTTCTACCTTCCATATGACGAGAATAGTTTTCAATCCCATTAGTATAGCCAACTTCGCCCATCATTTCCATGTCATACGTGGTTCTTTGCTTAATTCTTTCAGCTTCAAGCAATTTACCCTCGCCCTCGAACTTTTTGACTTGCACTTTCATTTCCTTAGAAATCGCCTTAAGTGCGCGCCTCATTTGTTCGTCATTAGTCATAAAGTGCGTTGCTGGGAAAAGCGAAATACTTTCACGTTCGCCAATTACTTCACCAGTCAAAGAATCAACTTCCACAATACGATCAATCTCATCGCCGAAGAATTCAATTCGATAAGCGTGCTCAGAGTTACCGGCAGGGAAAATTTCAACCACATCGCCACGCACACGAAAACGTCCACGTTGAAAGTCAATGTCGTTACGGTCATATTGCAAGTTAACCAAATCACGCAATAAGGTATTGCGTTCATATTCTTGACCTTCATGAATCATTAACACGCTGCGAGCATATTCTTTAGGATCACCCAAACCATAAATACATGATACTGAAGCTACCACAATCACGTCGTTACGTTCCATCAAAGCTGATGTCGTGGCGTGACGCAACTGATCGATTTCATCGTTAATTGATGAGTCTTTTTCAATATAGGTATCAGATTGTGGTACATAAGCTTCTGGTTGGTAGTAATCATAGTAAGACACAAAATACTCAACGGCATTATGTGGGAAAAAGCCCTTAAACTCGCCGTAAAGCTGACCAACCAAGGTCTTGTTGTGCGTAATTACCAAAGTGGGTTTATTAAGCTTGGCAATAATATTGGCCATAGTAAAAGTTTTACCAGTACCAGTTGCACCTTCTAGGATTTGTTCTTTATAACCTTTTTTAAAACCAGCTGTTAATTCATCAATAGCTTGCTCTTGATCTCCAGCGGGTTTAAATTTAGATACTAACTCAAACTTCCGATCTTTTTGTCGTTTAATCATAAATTTCTCCTCAAGAAAAAAGTTGGACTTGATGCCCAACTTTTCAACTAGTATTTATATTTTACTACCGCGAACGTGCTTTCGCACTAAATATGCTTAATTATTTTAGAAGCTCAGCCAAAGCTTTTTGGTAATCTTCAGCAGCTTTTTCTGCAGTTGCAATGTCCTTCTTGTTGACACCTACATAAGCCTTAATAACAGGTTCAGTGCCTGATGGACGAAGTGCAACCCAAGTTTCATCGTCCAAGAAGTACTTCAAAACGTTTGATTCTGGGAAACCTTCAAGTGGAGTTACCTTACCATCTTCAACAGTTTCTTTCTTCAAGAAGTCTTGAATCTTGAGTACCTTGTGACCATTAATTTCGGTCAAGTGTTCATTACGCAACTTGCTCATCAATTCTGCCATCTTCTTTTGACCGCCAATACCTGGCATTTCAATGGCCTTGGTGATTTCATATGCGACACCATACTTCTTCCAGATTTCTTGTAAACCATCGAAGACAGTCATGCCACGTGAAGCGTAGTAGCTAGCAACTTCAGCAAACATCAGTGCGCCTTGCATAGCATCCTTATCACGTGCAAATGGTTTGAACAAGTAACCATAACTTTCTTCAAAGCCCATCAAAAACTTAGCATCGCCAGCCTTGTTCATGCGGTCAACTTCTTCACCGATATACTTAAAACCAGTCAAAACATGCTTGGTCTTAATGCCAAAGGCCTTTGCAATCTTAAATGGCAAAGCACTTGAAACTACTGAAGTAACAATTTCATAGTTGCTACTCAACTTGCCATTTTCTTTAAGGTGAGCAAGTAAGTAGTAAGCCATCAAAGTAGCGATTTGGTTACCAGTTAAAACTTTAAAATCGCCGTCAGCTTTTCTAACTGCAGCACCCATTCTATCTGCATCTGGGTCAGTAGCAATAATGACATTAGCATTTACTTTATCAGCAAGCTTGAATCCTGGCTCAAATACATCACGATATTCTGGGTTTGGCTTAATAGTTGTTGGAAATTCTGGGTCGATAATTGATTGGCTTGGAACAGGAATGACGTTATCAAAACCACCTTGTCTAAAGGCACGGTCGTAAAGCATCTTACCAGTACCATGAAGTGGTGTGTAGATAATCTTCAATTTATCGGCATTTGCCTTAACCATGTCCTTATCAACAGTAACTTGCTTCAATTCGTTCAAGTAATCTTCATCGACGTCTTCACCGATTAATTGTAAAGTGCCGTTTGCACGAAGTTCCTTAACTGGTGCAGCTTTAACACCAAAAATATCGGTAACTTTTTGAGCATAGCTAAACAAACGATCAGCATGTTCTGGTGCCATTTGTGCACCATCTTCACCATAAACTTTGTAACCATTGTATTGTTTAGCATTATGAGAAGCAGTAATGTTAATCCCTGCAAAAGTATGTAAATGACGAACCGCATATGAAAGTTCAGGGGTTGGTCTTAAGTCATCAAATAAGTAAACGTGAATGCCATGTGCTCCAAGTACGCGAGCTGCATGTCCTGCAAATTCTCTTGAGTGATATCTTGAGTCAAAGGAAATTGCGACACCACGTTTTTTAGCTTCTTCACCGTTTTCTTCAATTAAACGTGCCAAGCCTTCAGTAACTCGGCCTACAGTGAATAAATTGATTCTATTGGTACCCGGTTCAAGGCGTCCTCTCATCCCTGCAGTACCAAAATTAATATCTTGACCAAAGGCATCTTCAACCCATTTTTCATCTTTGCCCAATTTATTTAATTGATCCTTTAAATAATCAGGTAAGTTAGTAGCATTTTGCCATTCTTCATAAATTTCTTTAGCGTCCATTTTGTCCTCTATTTCATTAAATCTACATAATTGATGGATTAACGCTGTCTTTTTACTATCAATGTTTTCTATTATCTCTTATAATTATAAAACTAAAAATTTATTTGTTTAACCTATATTTGCTTTTCTTGGTATTTTCCTAAGGATGCTATCTTCACCGGAGAGTTTCGTCTGATCTAACTCAGCTGCCACTTCTTCTGCAATAGTTTTAGGCAAACAATAGAAAGCAAAGTTTTCTTTAGCTAAAACAGTTTCTGCTTTATTTTTGTTAATACAATAAACCATAATGACTTTTTCATCATATCTGACAATTGCATTAATTCCTGTTGCTATACGCAAAAAGCCAATCTTGCTTTTTACCAGCACCGGATTTTGTTTTCGCACATTAATCCATTTGCTAACTTGTGCAATTAGACTACGACTCTCGCGTCCCCATGGGAAGAAGCGTCGATTATCAGGATCTTTATCACCAATTAATCCGGCTTCATCCCCATAATAAATGCAAGGTACGCCTGGCAGCATAAACATTAAGCCAAAGGCCAATAGCACCAGCTTTTCATCATTTTGCAGTGCTGTTTTAATCCGCACAGTATCATGCGTACCAATGTTGTTCAAACAGTTTCTTAAAAAGTTAGTTGGATAGTGTTCTACTAATAAAGCCAGCTTATTCATCAACGCTATCTCGGCATCACTATTTTCACTTGTTAACAGACCAACGATAAAGTTACGTACGGGGTAATTCATAACTCCGGTTAAATTATCACCGAAAGTATACGGCCGATACTCACTATTTACGAATTTGTCTGAGGCATCTTCCCATACTTCACCAATCATCACCTGACAATTTTCCTTCATCAGACGGTTGCGAATATTGCGTAAAAAGTCCATCGGCAATTCATCGGCGACATCTAAGCGCCAACCATCTACTTGATCCTTCATCCACTTGGCTAATACGCCATGATCACCATATATAAAATCTTGGTATTCTGGATTACTCTTATTAACTTCAGGTAAAGACGATACGCCCCACCATGATTGGTATTTTTCAGGATAATTAATAAAGTTAAACCAAGAATAATAATGACTGCTCTTATCCTTAATAGCCTCTTGGAAATAAATACTCTCTTGTCCTACGTGATTAAACACGCCATCTAGTAAAAGATGCATGCCATTTTGATGCAAATCATGAATCAAACCGCGCAGATCATCTTCATCCCCGAGCATGGGGTCGATCTTCATATAATCAACCGTATCGTAGCGGTGATTGCTGGTAGCTAAGAAAATCGGGTTCAGATAGATAGTATTTACGCCTAGCTTTTTTAGGTACGGCAGCTTTTTTCGAATTCCGGCCAAGTTGCCACCAAAAAAGTCCCAACGCGTAATTTCTCCTCGACTATTCTTGATGTAATATGGCGTATCTTCTTCAGTTGCATACAAGAAACTATTCTTCTTGCGTCCCGTGACTTCACCATAAGGATTACCATTAGCAAAACGATCAGGAAAAATCTGATAAACTACGCCCTGATCATACCAATCAACTTGCGGTACCTTGCGCTCATAACAAATTAATTGATATTGCTTCAAGTTGTGATCATCCTGCCTTAATCTGCCTTGGCCGAAGAGCCCTTGATCTACATAAAACATCTGATTATTCTGCTTAATGGCAAAATAATAATTATATAGACCGGAGCTGCCAACTCTTACCTGAGTCTCATACTTTTGAGTCTCATCATTGTAATTCATGGGATAGGCGACTGGATCTTCATTAAGTTTAGTTAGCCACAGATCTGCTTCTTGCACTGGCTGATCGATTGCGATTGCCCACGTTACTAAAGTATTGGCCTGAATTGCTCCAAAAGGAGTTTTATATTGTTTTTGCCAAGAATCATAAGTTACTTTCATTAGCGATCAACTTTTTCAATCTTTAGTTTCTTTAAATGCCAAATATCTTGAGCATAGCGTTCAATTGTTTTATCTGAATCAAACCGTTCTGAGTGCGCAATATTGACTAAGCTCATTTGTTGCCATATGCGTTTTTGTGCCCAAGTTTGTTCAACTTTTTTTTGTGCCTTCAAGTAAGCTTCAAAATCAGCTAATACCAAGAATTGCTCGTTATCTGATAAGAAGTTGTTTACCAAAGCTTGTCCTTCTGATGAGCAGTTAGGAACCGTACCATCAATTAACGCATCAACAGCCTTCTTCATTACAGGATCTTCCTCATACATCTTTCTAGGATGATATGATTTTTCGGCATAATACTTGTAAACTTGATCCTTGTTCAAACCAAACGTGAAGATATTTTCTTCACCAACAGCATCTTTGATTTCGATATTTGCACCATCCATTGTGGCTACAGTTAAAGCACCGTTAGCCATCAATTTCATATTGCTGGTACCACTAGCTTCTTTAGTTGTAGTAGAAATCTGTTCGCTGATATCTGCCGCAGGAATAATTTTTTCAGCTAATGAAACGTTATAGTTTTCAAGGAAAACAACTTTTAGCTTGCCGTGAATATCTGGATCATTGTTGATCATATTGGCTGTTTCATTGATTACCTTGATAATTTGCTTAGCAAATACATAACTTGGAGCAGCCTTGGCACCGAAAATTATCACTCTCTTTGGGTGATCAATTCCAGCCTTCAAATCTTGATACAGTTTCAAAATATGCAACAATTTCAAAGTTTGACGCTTATATGCGTGCATTCGTTTGACTTGAACATCAAAGATTGCAGTTGGATCAATCTCAATACCAGTTTGTTCCTTCACAAATTTAGCCAGCTTCTTCTTGTTGTCTAACTTAATTTCATGAAGTTGGTTCAAGACCTTGGTATCGTGGTAATACTTTTCAAAATTAAGCATCTTATTGCTATCGCTACGCCATTCTTTACCGATAGTTTGATCAAGTAAATCAGACAATTCAGGGTTAGCGATCTGGAGCCAGCGACGCAAGGTAATACCATTGGTCTTGTTGTTGAAGCGTTCAGGATAAAGATTGTAGAAGTCTTTCAAAACTTCAGTTTCTAGTAATTGCGTGTGAAGAGCAGCCACACCATTAACTGAATGTGAGCCAATAATAGCTAAGTGGGCCATTTGAACTTGACCATTCTTGATAATTCTAGTTCGATCAATTACTGCATCTGACACACGACCCTTTAGACCTTCACAATAACGACGGTCAATTTCAGTAATGATTTGCATGATTCTTGGTAAAAGTTCTGACATCATGTTGACGTCCCATTTTTCCATTGCTTCTGCCATAATCGTGTGGTTGGTGTAGCTCATTACCTTTTGAGTAATATTCCAAGCAGTATCCCAGTCCACGCGATGTTCATCAACCAACAAGCGCATCAATTCGGCAATTGCCATTGCTGGGTGAGTATCGTTAATATGCACTGCAACGTAGTCTGACAATTGAGCAAAGTTCTTATTACCTAATTTGGTAATGTAGTAGTCCAAAATACTTTGCAAACCAGCTGAAACAAAGAAGTATTCTTGCTTTAACCTTAATAAACGGCCTTCGTAGTTTGAGTCATCTGGATAAAGAATTGAGGTTAAATCTTCTACACGACGACGATCTGAAATAGTTGGATAGTTTAATTCTTCCTCAGGTGGAATTTCTGCATCCCATAAACGCAAGGTATTAGTCAAACCATCTTGATAGCCGACAACCGCAACATCATATGGTACGGCACGGACTACTCTTTCGCCTTCATATTGCGGAATCAGCCAACCATTGTCTTCAACCATGTTGACCTTGCCACCGAATCTTACTAAGACAGATTTACTCTCTCTTCTAACTTCCCAGTGGCCTTCTTTTTTAAGCCAATCATTAGGCAATTCACGTTGGTAACCATTAACGAACTTTTGCTTAAACAAACCATACTTGTAACGAATACCGTTACCATTTCCTGTATAGCCAGTAGAAGCTAGTGAATCCATAAAGGCGGCTGCCAAACGGCCTAAACCACCGTTACCTAAAGCCATATCTGGCTCATACTCTGCAATTTTATCTAAATCTAAACCTAAGTCGCTCAAAGCCTCTCTAACTGTCTTTAACCAGCCTAAATTAAGCAAATTGCTCTTTAATAAAGTACCTGGCAAAAATTCAATTGAGAAGTAATAAACTTGTTTTTCTTTTTGCTTAGTTTCTGCAATACGAGTACGACGCCATTGTGGTGCATAACCATCTCTAACAATTGCACTAATTGCCGCAAACAACTCACTAGTAGAAGCGGTATCGATATCCTCTTCATAGTAGTCGTTTAATTTACGCTTAAGTCTATTTTTAAATTCTTCTTTTGTTAATTGCATTTTTCTCTCGTGTTCTGCTAAATATTTAGCCAATCAATTCTCCGTACATCCACTTATATTTATCAGCGGAATTCTTCCATGAGAAGTCGGATTTCATTGCAATTTTTTGCATCTTAAGCCAATTATCTTTTTGCTCATAAACTGTCAGCATCTTCTTGATTGCTTGAACCATTTGATAGCCATTGAATTCTCTAAAGCCAAAACCGGTACCTTCGTTTTTGGTTTTATCGTAAATCCAAACAGTGTCTGCCAAACCACCAATTTGATGGACAACTGGCAAAGTACCATAACGCAAGGAAATTAATTGTGATAAACCACATGGTTCAAATGCGGAAGGCATCAAGAAACTATCGGCACCTGCATAGATTCTTTGCGCTAATTTAACATCAAAGGCTAAAATCACCTTTAACTTGTCAGGGTAACGCTTAGCAATCTCAGTCAAATTGTGTTCATAGTATGGATCACCATTACCTAAGATCACCATTTGAACATTGAATTGCATAATATTATCCAATTCTTCAAGCAAAAGCTGACATCCCTTTTGCGCAGTTAAGCGTGAAACCATCCCAATCAAAGGAACTTTTGGTTTAATTGGCAACCCAACTTCCTTTTGCAAAGCAATCTTGTTCTTTAACTTACGGTGCAAATGGTAAACACTGTAATCGGCTTTAATAATTGGATCAGTCTTTGGATCGTATTTTTCAAAATCAATCCCGTTTAAAATACCTGTCAACTTGTGTGAACACATGCGTAAAATTCCATCTAGCCCTTGACCAAATTCAGGAGTTTGAATTTCACACGCATATGATGGACTAACCGTAGTAACCCGGTCCGCATATAAAATTCCTGTCTTCATCCAGTTAACATCGTTATCCATTCTAACGATACCGCTGTCGAACCAGTCATAACCTAAACTAAAGAAGTCTGGCAAAGTCTTGGCATTATATTTTCCTTGAAATTCAAGATTGTGAATTGTCAAAACGGTTTTAATGCCCTTATACGCACCAACAAAACCCCATTTTTCACGCAATAAAAATGGAATAAAAGCAGTATGGTAGTCATTACAATGCAAGACATTTGGAATAAAGTTAAAGCGTTCCATCATCATAATTACTGCTTGTTGGAAGTATGCATATCTTTCACCATCGTCGTAGTAGCCATAGATACCTGGACGCTTGAAATAATATTCATTATCAATAAAGAAGTAAGTTACACCCTTACGCTTCAAGGTGAACACGCCACAATATTGATTACGCCAACCTACAGGGACAATAAAATTGCCTTGATATTCTAATTGCTTGCGATATTTTTCAGGCAAATCTTGATACAAAGGAAGAACAACGCCAACATCTACGCCTTCCTTAGCCAATTGATTAGGCAAGGAGCCTAAAACATCTCCTAAACCACCTGTTTTAAAAAATGGTACACATTCTGCGCCTGCAAATAAAACTCTCACGATTGTCTCCTTATTCATTAATCAAATCTTTAGTTAAAATGGTGCCTTTTTTAACTACAACAGGCTGTTGAGGCGTTCCTTTAACTGTTACATTTTTCTTGATTACTACATTTTTATCGATGACTGCATATTCAACCTGGCTTCCAGGTTCAAATTTGCAGTTTGCCATTACAATTGAGCTCTTAACCTGACTATTCTTAGCAACCTCAACTCTTCTTGAAACGACACTAGAGTCAACTGTCCCCTCTATTCTACATCCAGTTGCTAGCATTGAATTCTTCACTTGTGAACCTTTAGCAAAATATGTGCCGACTTCATTTCGAATACGAGTGATAATCTTTTGATTGCCATACAGCAATGAATCGCGCTTTTTCTTATCTAACATTTCCATATTTGCTTTGTAGTAGCTAGCCAAATCATGAATGTTGTGTAAGTAACCAGTATATTCGTAAGCATGGGTACGATATTTAGCAGCTAAGCTAGCCAATCTTTGACCAATATCTGTTGAAGCACCACTTCTTTGGGCCTTTTCTAGTTCAGTGATCAACCATTTAGTATCCGCTACATAAATACTCAAATCTAAGTTGTAGCGATCTGGGTTTTGCGTATCAAGAGCCTGTTGACAAGACATGATGGTATTTTCTTCATCCAAAATAAACAATTGATCATCTGGAGCAATATTATCTTCGCTTACGCGCTTAAATACCGCCGTGATTTTATTTCCATCTTCTTGGTGAAAATTAAGCACTGATTGTAAATCAAAATTACCAATCATCTTATTTTCAATGTAAACAGTGTATGGGGTGTTGGCAGTTCTTAAGAAGTTTAATAAATCATCAAAATAGGCATTCCCGCTGGCTTGTTTTTGCATTAGTTTTTGATAAAAATCAAGATACTCATATGAGCCAATGGTATCTAAGCCCCATTCTTTACTGCCACCTAAGTGATCTAAATAGGATCTAACTTTTTCTTGGTTAATCAAAGTGTAAACACTATTAACCCCAGCATTAACAATACTTGAAAGTGGGAAATCCATCACACGATATTTCCCTGCAAAATATAAAGTTGACAATGAACGTTCTTCTGTTAATGGGAGCAGTTCATTATATTCATGTTGATTACTAAAAATAGCAGCCATCTTATTAGTTTTCATTTGGCAATACTCCAATTCTTTCTGAATTACCGACTACTTCAATCTTATCTTCATTTCCTTCGATTACTGCTCCATCACCAATTTGAGCATTTTCACCAATAATCGCGCGCTTGATCACTACGTTTTTACCGATCTTTACACCTGGCATGATGACAGAATCGACAATTCTTGAATTTCTTTGTACGTCAACATTAGTCGAAAGAATAGAGTGCTCAATTACACCGTCAACATAACAACCATCAACGATCATTGAATTTGAAACTTGAGCATTTTCAGTAATTACTTGTGGTGGTGCAATTGGGTTCTTAGAATAGATACGCCATGAACGATCATGCAAATTCAATCCGTCGCTACCATCAAGAAATTCCATATTGGCTGCCCACAAAGAATCAATTGTTCCAACGTCTTTCCAGTAACCAGAGAATTGGTATGAAAATACACGTTCATCACTCTTTAAGTAATATGGAATGACATTTTTACCAAAGTCAATCATGTCATCATTGGTAGTAAAGGCCGTGGTTAAAACATCACGCAATCTCTTCCAGTTAAAAATATAGATTCCCATTGAAGCGTGATTGCTCTTAGGTTTTGCTGGTTTTTCCTCAAATTCGGTAATCCGGCCACTAATGTCTGAATTCATGATACCGAAACGAGACGCTTCTTCCCAAGGTACATCAATTACAGCCACAGTTAATGAAGCATTGTTTTTGATATGTTCTTCCAACATATCTTCGTAATCCATCTTATAAATGTGGTCACCTGACAAAATTAAGACATATTCAGGATCTTGGCTGTCAATATAATCAATATTTTGATAAATAGCGTGTGCCGTTCCCTTGAACCACTTGCTTCCAGCATTATCAGTATATGGCTGCAAAATAGTGGCACTAGAATCGAGACCATCTAAGCCCCAACTTGCCCCATTACCAATATGTTTATTCAGTAAAAGTGGTTGATACTGAGTAATAATGCCAATATTTTTTACACCAGAATTAGCACAATTGCTCAATGTAAAGTCAATAATTCTGTAACATCCACCAAACGGTACAGCAGGTTTTGCTTGATTATTCGTCAGCTTTCCTAATCTTGTTCCTTTTCCTCCAGCTAAAATTAAGCCCAACATTTTGGTACTCATTTCTGTTTCCTCTATTTCTTTCTTCTATTTCTTCTTTTGATGTGAGCATCGAGTGGTTTTAAAATTATTGCGCTAAAGCCAGGCAAATCTAGCTCAATCTGATAATCCAGATTCTTAAATTTCTCTTGCTTGGTCGTCATAGTCTGAATGTTTTTATCCCAGGTGCCGCCAAATTCTTTTCTAGCAGTATTAAATGCTTCTTGATACTTGCCAGAATATGGCACACCAATTGAAAAGTGTTTTCTTTCTACGGGCGTAAAGTTCAAAATAACGATGACAAAATCATGTCTAATTTTCCCTTGACGAATAAATGTTAAAACCGATTCGTCTTTATTGTCTGCATCAATAATTTGTACAGACTCATCTTTTTGCTCTAATTGCCATAATGATGGCTCATTTAAGTAAAATTCGTTCAGCTTTTGATCAAAATATTGCATTTTTGAATTAAGCTCATCATTTAATTCGGCCCAATCGAGCGCTTCGTTATAGCGCCATTCCAAATACTGACCAAATTCACTACCCATAAAGAGTAGTTTTTTACCTGGATAAGTCATTTGCAGCGTCAATAAATTTCGCAGTTGTGCAAATTGTTTATCCCTTGGCCCAAACATTTTATTCATTAAGCTACGTTTGCCGTGAACTACTTCATCATGTGATAAAGGTAAAATAAAGTTTTCGCTCATCCGATACATAAATGAAAATGTCGTCAAATTAAAGTGGTATTTTCTAAATAGTGGGTCCATTTGATAAAAGTTCAGAATATCGTTCATCCAGCCCATATTCCACTTAAAGTCAAAGCCTAAGCCACCATCTTCAATTCGACCGGTAATTTTTACTTGAGCAGAACTTTCTTCCGCAATCATCAAGCACTCAGGGTGCAATCCTTTAATGGTGCGATTAAGTCTGCGTAAAAATTCCATTCCTTCCAAGTTGCGGTTGCCACCATATTTATCCGGCTTCCATTCACCAGGTCCACGATCATAATCGCGGTAAATCATATTGGAAACGGCATCTACTCTCAAACCATCAAGGTGATAAAATTCAAGCCAAAATAGCGCACTTGAAAGTAAAAACGATTGAACTTCTGGTTTGCCCAAATCAAAATTCAATGCGCCCCAACCTTTATTTTCTGCACGCCATTTTTCACTAAATTCATAGCATGGTGTTCCATCATAATAAGCTAATGCATCATCATTGATGCAAAAATGTCCAGGTACCCAATCTGACAACACGCCAATATTTTCCTGATGGCATGCCTCCACAAAGTCTTGCAGCTCTTGTGGCGTTCCATAAGTACGCTCCAATGCATAATAGCCAATAGTCTGGTAGCCCCAAGATGCATCAAGGGGATGCGCTGTCAGCGGCAAAAATTCAATATAATTGAATCCCTGCTTTTTCACATAAGGAATTAATTCTCGCTGCAAATCTCTCAAGGTGTAAAGAGAACCATCCTCATGTCTTTTCCACGAACTAGCATGTACTTCATAGATATTGATTGGACGTGCAAAGTGGTTAGAGCGTTTATTGCGTCCCAGCCAGGCCCCATCATGCCAGCTTTTGTCAGGTAATTCAGTAACTACTGCCGCATTGCCTGGACGTGGTTCAAGTTCTACTGCCATCGGATCCATTTTCATGACTTCACGGCCATCAGCCTGTTTAACCAAAAATTTATACAGTTGCCCAGTCTGTGGCAGATCAGTTTTTATTTGCCAAACTCCATTACTCGTGAGCTGCATCGCCAGTGTCTTATTCCAATCATTGAAATCGCCTACTAGCCATACTGCTTGTGCATTAGGAGCCCAAACTCTAAAAACATAGCCGCTATCTTTACGATGGCAACCTAAAATTTCTTGCAATTTTAGCTCATGACCCGAAGCAAAATCCTCAATTCGTTGTTTAACTTTCACCATCTTTCCCATCCTGCTTTCTCCAGAATCGTTAAAATAAATGTTAATTTTCAGAAAGCGCTTACTTTTCATTGTAAAAAAATAAGTTATCACTTCGACTTCTATTATAAACTAATTATCCTCCTTTTAAGCAAAAAAAATAAGAGTTTACTATATTATTAGCAAACTCTTATTTATCTTTTACTAGATTTAGTTAATCTTTTAAATCTTGGTAGTAATTGTAAGCAGCTTGGCCAGCTACAGAACCTTCACCAACAGCATTAGCGATTTGGCGTAAATCTTTATCACGAACATCACCCAAAGCAAAAATACCAGGAACTTTGGTTTCCATATGCTCGTTAGTAGGAATCCAACCTTGTTCATTCAAAATACCCAAGTTTTCGAATGGTTTAGTTTGTGGCAAAACACCAACATAGATAAATACACCAGCAGCTTTAATTT
This sequence comes from Lactobacillus sp. OTU4228, assembly GCF_001006945.1. Lineage (NCBI taxonomy): Bacteria > Bacillati > Bacillota > Bacilli > Lactobacillales > Lactobacillaceae > Lactobacillus > Lactobacillus sp. OTU4228. Next base: position 154,844 of record NZ_CDLD01000012.1, on the reverse strand, counting down.
CTTTTTCTACGCCAGTTTCTTTATCACGACACTTAATGCCAGTTACACGAGTTCCATCACCAAGAATTTCTTCTGTTTGAGCATTCCAAACAAATTTCATCTTCTTGTTAGCAAAAGCACGCTTCTGCAAAGTTGGTTGTGCACGTAACTTGTCACGACGGTGAACTACAGTAACGCTCTTAGCTAATTGTGAAAGGTAGATTCCTTCTTCAATAGCTGAGTCACCACCACCGATCACAACTACATCTTCATCTTTAAAGAATGCAGCATCGCAGACAGCACAGTATGAAACGCCTCGGCCTGAATATTCTTCTTCGCCTGGGACATTCAAATGACGATGATCTGAACCAGTGGCAATGATCAAAATAGGTGCACGGTATTCCTTGTCATCATCAGTTTTGACAACTTTTTCATCCCCATCCAATTCAACGGATTGGACATTGCCGTACTTATAATCTGGCTCAAATTTCATCAAAGTATCATACATTTTTTGACTAAGTTCTGGTCCCTTAATTTCTGTGAAACCAGGATAGTTGTCAATTGCATCAGTATTGTTCATTTGGCCGCCGTATGGACCACGGTCAAGTACTAATACGTTTAAGTTGGCACGCGTAGCATATAAGGCAGATGTCATACCACCAGGGCCCGCACCAATAACAATTGCATCATATTTATCAGCCATAATTTTCTCCTTTACTTATTTTTTATAAGTAAATCATACTATAGATTTAAATTTTTGCAATTGTTTTGCTTACAAATTATAAACTAATTTCTGGCTTTGGTGCTCTACCCATCATTTTCTTGATTTCAGTAGCTACATCTGCATTTTCGTAAAGAACGCGGTAAATAGCTTCACTGATTGGCATATCGATGTGCTTTTCTTCGCTAAGTTCATGGACAGCCTTAACTGTAGTAGCACCTTCAACAACTTGACCCATGTTCTTAAGTACGTAGTCAAGAGTCTTACCTTCACCAATTTGCTTACCAGCACGCCAGTTACGTGAGTTAACTGAGGTACAAGTTACGATCAAGTCACCAATACCTGACAAACCACTGAAAGTCATTGGCTTAGCGTTAAAGTAGTTAACACCTAAACGAGTAATTTCTGCTAAACCTCTAGTCATAAGGGCAGCCTTAGCATCATCGCCATAGCCTTGGCCTACTAAAATACCAGCAGCGATAGCAATAACGTTCTTAACGGCACCACCAACTTCAACACCAATTAAATCGTCGTTAGTGTAGAAACGAACGTAATCATTTGAAAAGATCTTTTGAACCTTCTTAGCATTTTCTTCATCAGTTGAAGCACATGCAATAGCGGTTAAGTCCTTTTGAGCTACGTTTTCTGCGTGACTTGGACCAGAGATAGCTACGATCTTGTCTTGGTCATTAGGATAAATTTCTTCAGTTAAAATTTCTGAAATAAGCTTCTTAGTACCTGGTTCAATACCCTTGGTAGCAGTTACTAAAAGTGGCTTGTTGCCAGTCTTGTCTAAAACTTTACGTACTTGCTTAGCAACAATTCTAACAGCCTTGGTTGGCAAAACAAATAATACCAATTCTGCACCGTCAAGTGCTTCTTCCAAGTTGCCAGTTGCCTTAGTAGTTTCGTTTAACTTCCAGTCCTTCATGTAGTGACTGTTAGTGTGCTTAGCATTAATTTCTTCATTAACGCTTTCAATATTACCGTAAAAAGTTACGTCATTGCCATTGTCGGCCAACATTGAGCCTAATACTGAACCCCATGAACCGTTACCTAAAACTGCAATCTTTGTCATTTTTTATCTCTCTATCCTTCTAAACTAGTACCTTTAATAATCTAACTAATCTCTTGTATACGGATATTTTAACCCGCTACCCTCTAAATACCATTTAGGTTTAACAACTTTGCGTCGATAAATCCATAAAATAATTGTAGCAATAAAGAGGACTAAACTTAATGCCTGTGATACACGTATTATACCAAAAATGTATAGGCTATCCGTTCTCATCCCCTCAACAAAGAATCTAACTACACTATACCAAAGAAGATACGTCATGAAAACTTCACCTTGTTTAAAAACGTGTTTTTTATGACGCAAGGATAAAATTAAAATCAGACCAATCAAATTGAAAAATGATTCATATAAGAATGTTGGTTGATAATAGGTTCCACCAATCTTCATTTGCTGAATAATAAATTCTGGCAAGTGCAAACTTTGTAAAAAGTGCAAGGTTGTAGGACCACCGTGAGCTTCCTGGTTAATGAAGTTGCCCCAGCGTCCTAAAATCTGGGCGGCCATCACTCCTGGCGTGATAATATCGAGCATCAAAAATGGTGGCAATTCTCTTTTATAACAAAAGACCAGCAGCACTATCAAACCCGCGATCAAACCACCATAAATGGCAATTCCGCCATTCCAAATAGCGATTATTTGATCAGGATGCTGCGAATAATAGCCCCATTCAAAGATGACATAGTAAATTCGTGCACCAACATAGCCTAACGGCACGGCCCATAAAAGCAGATCTACAAAGTCATCAGGGATAATGTGTCTTTTTTTACCTTCATTAATCGCCATAAAAGCGGCTAAAATAATGGCTACTGCCATAATGATGCCGTACCATTTGACACTTAAATTTCCTAATTGAAATGCCACCGAGTTAATCACTAGTTTAGTCATCGTGATGCACCTTATTTGTATCTTCTTTAGAGTGCTTTGAGATTAAGCTAGTCAAATTATTATCAAAGGTTTTAGTTGCATCGTAACCCATCTTCTTAGCTCTGAAGTTCATAACTGCTACTTCGATGATAATTTCGATGTTGCGTCCTACCTTAACTGGAATATTAACTTGTGGAATAGCTACGTTGCAGATTTCACGCGTATTTTCTTGGAAGCCCAAACGGTCGTAGTTAGCCTTAGGATCCCAGTTAACCAAATTAATGACTAGTTGAATTTCGGTTCTATTCTTAACAGCACCAGCACCAAACAAGTTCATAACATCGATAATACCGATTCCTCTGATTTCCATTAGGTGCTTTAGGATCTTTGGTGCTTCACCAACAACTGTGTTGTGATCCTTTTGGAAGGCATCTACACGGTCATCCGCAATTAATCTGTGGCCTCTTTGAACCAAACCTAAGGCGGTTTCAGATTTACCAACACCAGAAGCACCTGTTAAAAGGACACCCATACCCTTAATTTCGACCAATACACCGTGGATACTAGTTCTTTTTGCAAGACGGGCACGCAAGTATTCGGTCATGACACTAGAAATATAGGTCGTTGATTCACTAGTTTGCAAAATTGGAATGTGTGCTTTTTCTGCTGCATCCGATAATTCTTCTGGAACTGGAAGTGAACGTGAAATCAAAAAACAAGGAGTGGCTTTAGTAGCCATCTTAGTAAATACATGTTTTCTAATATCATGATCAAGTCGAGCCGCATAAGAAATTTCAGTCCGTCCGAGAAGTTGAATACGTTGTGCAGGATAAAAATCAAAATAGCCGGTTAATTCTAGACCTGGACGATAAATATCTGAAACCAAAACATCTTTATCCTTGATGTATTCTTCGCCTTGATAAATCTCAAGAATGCTTCTGTTATCTTGAACTAATTTGCTTAACTTAACTTCACTGGCCATGATAATGCCTCCTAACTATTTATCATCATCAATATCTTTGATAGTCACATTACGAGCCCGTTTTCTAGTATTTTTTGGTTCAGGCTCACTAGCTTTAAACCAATCAAAGTAAGTTCCACTAGCTGGTACTCTATTTTTATTTCTCTTACCTGAAATCCAAAGAACCAACCACATAACTCCAATGGCAATTAAAGCTACCGGCAAAAGCAAAATAAATGCTTTAAAAAATACAAACAACAAACTCAAAATAATTAATGCTACTAAAACAAGTGTTACAATTCCTAAAAAACTCATTTTTTCACCTATTCCGGATTTTCTTGACTAAGCAGCCATTGTAAATATGAATAAATAAATGGTTGTAGCTTCCCATCCATTACACCATTAGCATCGGCAGTTTCATAGCCCGTACGCAAATCTTTTACCAAATTATAAGGATGGAAAACATATGACCGAATTTGCGAACCCCAGCCGATTTCCTTTTGATCGCCTTTCAAAGCTTGTTTTTGCTTACGCTTTTTCTCTTCTTCCAAATGGAAAAGCTTGGCTCTCAATTCATTCATGGCAGTTTCGCGGTTTTGAAGCTGTGAACGCTGAGCCTGTGAGGTTGTCACAATTCCAGTTGGCAAGTGCGTAATTCTAACGGCACTAGAAGTCTTGTTAATGTGCTGACCACCGGCACCACTTGAACGATAAACATCGATTCGCAGATCTTTAGGATCAATATCAATTTTAATACTGTCATCGATTTCTGGAATCACTTCAACGGAAGCAAAAGAAGTGTGCCGTCTCTTAGCTGCATCAAACGGCGAAATTCTGACTAACCGATGGACACCATTTTCAGATTTAAGCATCCCGTAAGCATTTTTGCCGACAATTCTGGCACTTACACTCTTTAGTCCTGCCTCTTCACCAGGTTCATAGTCATTGATCTCAAATTTAAAACCTGCACTATCGCAATAACGTTGGTACATCCGCAAAAGCATCTGACCCCAGTCCATCGCTTCTGTACCACCTGCACCTGGGTGAATTTCCATCAGCGCATTATGACTATCGTATTTGCCTGATAGCAACAAATCTAGCTCATAATTGTGGAATTCATCTTGCAGAGTGGCCAAGTCTTCTTCTGTTTCTTTTTGCAAATCTGGGTCAGGCTCTTCACGCAATAACTCAACTGCGGTGCTTTCATCCTCATAGCCTTTTTGCAGTTTCAAAAAAGAGTCACGTTTTTCTTTTAAAACGTTGTTTTCACTGATCAGCTTTTGCGCTTTTTCCTGATCATTCCAAAAATCAGGCTGGGCCATTTTAGCTTCGTTTATTTCAATGCTTTCATCAATCGCATCAAGGTCAAAGAGACCCCCTAAAGTGATTTAGACGCTTTTTCAACTCGTCTAACGCACTTTGAATTTCACTAATTTCCATAGTTTTTTCCTTTTTCTATTACAAAAAAAGGGAAGCTGTTAACTCCCCTTTTTCTTTATTAACGACTAAGATTTTGTCTAATTTCAGCCTTCATGAACAAACGAGTTACATCGAATTCAATATTTGAAATCATTTCTTCAAACATTCTGTAACCAGAATCTTGATATTCAACAAGTGGGTTAAGTTGTCCATAACCACGTAAACCAATTGATTGACGCAATTGGTCCATTGCATCGATATGATCAGTCCAGCGATCATCTACAACACGCAAGATAACGACCTTTTCGAATTCAAGCATTTGACTTGGATCACCCAAAGCCTTTTCCTTGTCTTCAAAGTTCTTTTCAACGATGTCGTATAACTTCTTCTTCAAATCTTCAACACTAATAGTCTTGAATTCAATTGAATCAGTTACCTTTTCAGAAGTTAAACTTGATGAAATAAAGTCACGCAATGAATCCAAACGCCATTGACTTCTATCACCTTGCGTAAACATGTCAACTTGACTGTTAATTGTACGGTGAATCATTGGAATCAAAACATTCTTCAATGACTTGTCGGCTTCAATAACTTGCATTCTTTCGCCGTAGATGATTTCACGTTGAATACGCATAACATCATCGTATTGCAAAGTTTGCTTACGAGTATCGTAGTTGTTACCTTCAACACGCTTTTGAGCAGATTCAACTTGACGAGTAATCAAACGACTTTCAATGACCTTGTCTTCATCATTGCCTGACAAACGGTCCAAGAAGTCCTTAACACGGTCTCCACCGAAACGCTTCATCAAGTCATCTTCAAGTGATAAGTAGAATCTAGTGTAACCTGGGTCACCCTGACGACCAGAACGACCACGAAGCTGGTTATCAATACGACGTGATTCGTGACGTTCAGTACCAATAACTGCTAAACCACCGAGTTCCTTAACACCAGGCCCAAGCTTAATGTCAGTACCACGACCGGCCATGTTAGTAGCGATAGTTACAGCACCACGTTGACCAGCGTTCATGATGATTTGAGCTTCCTTAGCGTGGTTCTTAGCGTTCAAAACTGCGTGAGGAATGCCTGCTTCATCAAGCATCTTACTCAAACGTTCTGAACTTTCAATAGCAACAGTACCAACCAAAACAGGTTGTCCCTTAGCGTGACGCTTCTTGATTTCTTCAACTACAGCATGGAATTTAGAATCCAAAGTTGGATACAAGATGTCTGGCATGTCTTTTCTGGCAATTGGACGGTTGGTTGGAATTGTGATTACCTGCATGTTGTAGATTTCACGGAATTCTTCTTCTTCAGTCTTGGCAGTACCAGTCATACCTGACAACTTCTTGTACATTCTGAAGAAGTTCTGGTAAGTAATAGTAGCTTGCGTTCTTGATTCTTCTTGAATCTTTACGCCTTCCTTAGCTTCAATAGCTTGGTGCAAACCATCTGAGTAACGACGGCCTTCCATTACACGACCAGTGAATGAGTCAACGATTAAAACTTCGCCATCTTGGACAACGTAGTCGATATCCTTAAGCATGATGTAGTTAGCACGAAGAGCTTGATCGATGTGGTGGACTAACTTTTGGTTTTCAACATCGTACAAGTTCTTTAAGCCAAAGTGTTGACAAGCCTTTTCAATACCAGTTCTAGTAAGAGAAATGGTCTTAGTTGGCCAGTCAATCTTGTAATCACCGTGATCTTCATCATCGTCGGCGTCATCATCGCTCTTATCTTCAGTCAAAGTTTTTACAAAACGGTCAGCACGGATGTAGTCGCTGTTTGCTTGTTCAGCTTCACCAGAAATGATCAATGGAGTTCTAGCTTCATCAATTAAGATGGAGTCAACTTCGTCGATGATTGCATAGTTCAATGGACGTTGAACCATTTGTTCCTTATAAACAACCATGTTGTCACGCAAATAGTCAAAGCCAAGTTCTGAGTTAGTTGAGTAAGTAACATCACAGTTGTAAGCTGCACGCTTTTCATCTGGTGACATTGAGTTCAAGTTCAAGCCAACAGTTAAACCAAGCCACTTGTAAAGTTGACCCATTTCCTCTTCGTCACGACTTGAAAGGTATTCGTTAACAGTAACAACGTGTACACCCTTGCCCTCAAGCGCATTTAAGTATACAGGCATGGTTGCTGTCAAAGTCTTACCTTCACCAGTCATCATTTCGGCAATGTTACCATAGTGAAGTGCAATACCACCCAAGATTTGTACGTGGAATGGGTAAAGGCCTAAGACACGCTTAGCACCTTCACGAGCAACTGCGAATGCTTCTGGCAAAAGATCGTCCAAGCTTTCGCCCTTCTTAATCCGGTCACGAAATTCTGGTGTCTTTGCTTGCAATTGTTCATCAGATAGCTTGCTCATTTCATCTGCATGAGATTCTACCTTAGCTGCGATTTTTTCAAATTTCTTAAGTTCTCTTTTATCATCGTTATATAGTTTCTTTAAAATGTTTACCATTAAATCGGTCCTTATATGTCGTAAAGTCTAAAAATACAGAATAATTTTAACATGTTTATCTACAAAATAAAAATATTCTAAATAAAAAACCCCACGCTCAAACAAACGCGAGGTTTTTTATGTAACGAGTATTTCAACTCAATTATTCGTTAGTTTCAATCAAGCCGTAACGACCATCGTTTCTACGGTAAACAACGCTAGTGCCGTTGGTTTCAGCATCTTCAAATACGAAGAAGTCGTGTTCCAACATATCCATTTGCAAAATTGCTTCTTCTGGATCCATTGGTTTCAAACTTACGCGCTTGTTACGAACGATATCGAATTCACTAGGCTTCTTTTCTTCTTGAGGTTCTTCCACGAAGAAATCTTGTAAACCTTTTTCACGACTCTTTCTGTTAACACGAGTCTTGTACTTTCTGATTTGACGTTCAAGTTTCTCTGAAACGAAGTCAATGCTACGATACATATCATCCGTGGTTTCTTCAGCTCTCAAAACCAAGTATGGTAAAGGAATAGTGACTTCGACCTTGGCAGAGTGATCACGGTAAACTCTTAAGTTTACGTGTGCGAGCACGTCTTGATTCAATTCAAAGTATTTTTCCAATTTGTTTAAACGTTTTTCAACATAGCTTCTTAAAGCGTCAGTTACTTCAATATTTTCTCCACGAACATTGTACTTTAACATATAAGATTCTCCTTTCACCGTTATACGGTTTTTCTTTACTCTTTCATTATACCAAAAAATGAAAGCGTTTCATAACAAATCTATCGACAAATTGAAAAGCTTTCAATTTGCATCCCTGGAAAAGCCTCTTTTAAGCAGTCCCGTGCGTGATAAAGCGTTCGTCCTGTAGTGTAAATATCATCCAAAATTAATACTTTCCCTGTCTGTATATTTTCTCCTATATTAATATTTTTATCAATTAAAAACCCTTGCGGCGTTTTTAGCCTTTCTTCTTTGTTTTTCTCCCCCTGGGCATGACTGCCTTCCTTCTTAATTAAAATCGGCGTAAGCGGCAAAATATCACCATAAATGGCAGAAATTGTATCAAATTGCCGTCTCATTTGATGCTCAGGCGATGTAGGTACTGGAACATAATAATCGTATTTATTTTTGTTCAAATATTCATAGCATAATTCCTGCAAAATCTCGCGCATCGCGTAATCGCCGCGCCGCTTATAAGAAACCATCAGATCATGAAAAGTCGCATCATAGCGATACAGTGCATGATTACGTAAAACATCTCCTTGATAGATCTTTTTCCATCTCACGCAGTCAGTGCAGATAATTCCTTTGTCCAGCATTTTGGAACAAATGGCACACTTTTTATCTGTCAAACGTCGAAATTGTTTTAGACAGTGCAGGCAGATTTTTCTTTCTCGATACTTTTTTAGCGAAAAAATCTCGGCAAAGAAAATATCAGGCGTAAAAATCTGTTCACAAAGCAGGCACTTTCTCATTTATTCATCTCCTTAATTTGCTTAATGCTGCTGCGGATATTCTTGGTATAGCGATGGTAACAATACAGCACTAGTCCACTAGGATCGTCTTTAGCTCTACCTACTCGTCCTGCAATCTGCACCAAACTTGCGGCCGTATAAATCGAATCATCTGCCGCAATAATAATTACCCAAACGTGTTTAAAAGTTACGCCTCGCTCCAAAATAGTCGTCGTTAAAAGCAAATCAACTTTTTTCTCGCGAAATGCCTGTACTTTTTCTAGTCGCTGAGGATCTTGAGCGTGCACACCAGCAATTTTGATTTGTTTATCCTTTAAACTTTTTTGTAAAATTTGTAAATAAACAGAGATCTCTTCAATTCTCGGGACAAAGACCAATAATGGGTGTCCACTTTTAATCACCTTTTTTATTTCCAGCAGCAATTTTGGATGAATCTGCTTTTTCTTATCTAAGAATGGTTTAATAAATAATTTTTCTCGCGGTACTGGTAAAAGTCCTCCATGAAAGCGTCGATTTAACTTTAAAATTTGAATCTTTCCTTGTTTTGCCTCTTCCAGCAGATCTTCGGTTGGCGTTGCACTTAGATAAACCCTCACGCCAGTCTTCTTAACGGCTGCCTTAGCCGCAAAATGCAGTTGCGGATCGCCTACATAGGGAAACGAGTCCACCTCATCAATAACCAATAAATCAAACGCTTCATAAAATTTCATTAACTGGTGCGTGGTACAAATCGTCAGCTGTTCTAGTCCTGGCTCTTTAAATTCTCGGCCATGATATTTACCAATCTCAATTTCTGCAAAAGCGGCTTGAAAACGAGGAAACAGCTCATTAACCACATCAATTCTTGGCGTAGCAATGCAGGCTCTTTTGCCGTTTTTCATACATTCGGCAATTAATTGAAACAGCATTTCCGTTTTACCTGCTCCAGTTACTGCATGAACTAAACTGTTTTTCCTCTGTTTAAAATTACTGACTAGTTCATCAGAAATTTTCTGCTGCAGTGGCGTTAATTGTCCGGCCCAGGTCAGGCCACCTTTCTTTTTTTCAGGATACTCATAATTTTCGTTTTGTCTTACTAAAAAACAACCTTCAACAATCCGACCAATTCCAATGCAGCCGCGGCAATAATATTTGTCACTCGGTAATTTATGTTCAACCTTCGTGCCGCATCGGTTGCATTTTTCGTTTTCAATTGCGGGAATTTTGCTAGAAAGCGTAAGTATGCTAGAATCCTTTTGACTAACAACCCATTGACGACCAAATAATAGAGTTGAATCTTCCATTGTTTTCACCCCTCTATTATTTATTACGCAAAAAGAGGCGATTTTTTTGTCAGAAAAAGAAAATTTTTTAACTATTAAAGAAAACGGCAGCGGCGAATTGATCATTAAAAAGAGTATATTTATTGCCAGCATTGCTAGAACCAATTCCGTTGAAGAAGCAAATGCTTTTATTCAAGAAATTTCGAAGAAATATCGTGATGCTACCCACAATACCTTTGCTTACACGATCGGTTTAAACGACGAGCAAGTCAAAAAATGTGATAACGGTGAACCTTCCGGTACCGCTGGTATTCCTGAATTAAAAGCATTGCAGCTGATGAAGCTAAAGAACGTTACCGTAGTCGTCACCAGATATTTTGGCGGCATTAAATTAGGTGCGGGTGGCTTAATTCGTGCATATTCTAACAGCGTAACTAATGCTGTAGAAAAAGTTGGCGTAATTAAACGCGTACTGCAACAAGAATTACTTTTCAGCGTTCCTTATAACCGCTTTGACGAGGTAGATCATTATTTAAAAACCAATGACGTCTTTATTGCCGATACTGAATATGGCGTAGATGTAAAAATTCATATTTTCTTAGATGATGACGATCAAGAAAAAACTAAGACTGATCTGACTAACTTATTATCTGGTCAAATTAAATTTACTAAGGGACAAAAACGCTACAATGAAATTCCTGTCAAAGATAATAATTTCCATGAGCAATAAAAAAGGTTTAGCAACGATGCTAAACCTTTTATTTTATTCTTTTTTATCTTGATCTTTCTTACTCTTCAATTGATCAGGTTTTTCATCCCCTAAGTGCCAGACCTCAACAGTAGGATCTACTCTACTCTTTTGGTTAATAATCTTTTGAATTACATGCATCAAAGGATGATATTTTTCACCTAATAATCCAATCGATTCCACGAAATACTCAAGAGCAAATAGCAAGCCGATAATCAAGAGCCAAGTACCCCAAGCTGGTGAAAGCAAGAATAATAGTGAAATAAATGAAAAGACTAATGATAATGCGTAAATAGTTAACACTGTTTGTCTATGAGTTAACCCCATTCGCATTAACTGGTGGTGCAAGTGGTGCTTGTCAGCTTCTGAAATCGGCTTTTTATTAAGCTTACGTCTAATCATTGCATAAACCGTATCGGTGATTGGCACACCTAAAATAATGATTGGTACGAGCAATGAAATAAAGGTGACGTTCTTCAAGCCTTTTAACGATAAAACCGCGATCATAAAACCGATATAGAGCGCACCAGTATCGCCTAAAAAGATCTTAGCTGGGTGGAAATTATATGGCAAAAAGCCTAATAAACAAGCTGCCAGCATGAAACAAGCAATTGGCACGTAAAGCTGATGCGTGTGCAAGAAGAAATATCCGACAATTCCCATTGTAGTTAAAGAAATCATCGAAACTCCATCGGCTAGTCCATCCAATCCATCGATTAAGTTAACAGCATTAGTTAACGCTAATATCCAGAAAATGGTAATTGGAAAACTCCACCAGCCCAAATTGATTTCATGTGTAATGAAAGGAAGCTTCAACACGTTCATTCTGATGCCCGCTAAGAAATAGATGATCAGCGCGGCAATAAAAATACCAAACATTTTTTGTCTAGGCTTCAATTCCAAAATATCATCAATTAATCCTGTCAGCACGATTACACTGGAAGCTAGCAGAATTGAAAAAATTTCATGAGTAGGGAACTGCTCTCTTAAAAGCACAAAAGCGCCAATGTTAAAAGTAACGAAAATGCCTAGTCCCCCGATAGTTGGCATTGGTTTCTTATTAACACGACGAGCATTAGGATTATCAACGGCACCCAGTACAAAGGCAAGACGCCTAATAAAAGGTGTAATGGCCGCTGAAATAATTACTAATAAGAATAATTCAACAATAATTTTAAACATATGTGGCTACTTTCCTTATATACTTGTTCTAATTATACAAGTAGACAAGCTTTTGTACAAATAACGAAAAAAGGTTTGGAACTTTGCATTCCAAACCTTTTTCTTTATTTAGCAATTGCTACAACACGTTTTTCACGGATAACGGTAATCTTGATATTTCCTGGATAATCCAGTTCCTTTTCTACTTGATTACGGATATCACGTGCCAAAATTACTGTTCGATCATCTGAAATTTCATCAGGCTCAACCATAACTCGAACTTCACGCCCTGCTTGAATAGCATAAGCTTGCTTAACGCCTTGATAGCTCTTAGCAATTTTTTCTAGTTCAGTTAAACGTCTAATGTAATTTTCCAAACTCTCGCTTCTTGCACCTGGACGAGCTGAAGAAATCGTATCTGCTGCAACAACAAGTTCAGCAATAAACGATAACTTAGGCACATCACCGTGGTGAGCAGCAATCGCGTTAACTACAACATCGGGTTCATGATATTTTCTGGTTAATTCAACCCCAATTTCTACGTGGGAACCTTCGATATCATGATCGATGGCTTTACCAATATCGTGTAATAATCCCGCGCGAACCGCTAATTTTTCATCTAGACCAAGTTCCGCAGCCATAGTACCTGCTAGCTTACCGACTTCAATTGAGTGAGACAAAACATTTTGTCCATATGAAGTACGATACTTCAAACGACCAAGTGTCTTAACCAATTCAGGGTTCATTCGATGGATACCTAATTCCATCAAGGCACTTTCACCAGCTTCGTAAATATCGTCGTTTACTTCTTTTCTGGCCTTATCAACCATTTCCTCAATGCGAGCTGGGTGAATTCGACCATCCTTGATTAATCGTTCCATTGCTCTCTTGGCAATTTCACGTCTAATAGGATCGAAACCACTCAGTGTGACAACTTTTGGTGTGTCATCGATAATTAGATCGATTCCAGTTAAAGCCTCAAATGAACGGATGTTGCGACCTTCACGACCAATAATCCGTCCCTTCATTTCTTCATTTGGCAAGTCAACAACAGATACGGTAGTCTCGGCTACAGTATCTGCTGCACTGCTTTGAATGGCATCAACAATGACTTGATTGGCAAAATGATCAGCTTTAGCTTTAACTTCTTCATTGCTGTTTCTGATCATTTCAGCCCGTTCTTTAACTAATTCATCAGATAATTGATCAAGAACAATCTTTTTAGCTTGTTCCTTGTCTAATTTAGCTACGTCATAAAGTTTTTGCCGTCTGGTTTCAACTAATTCATCAGCCTCAGTTAACTTCGCCTGTAAGCTAGCATCTTGCTGCTTTAATTGATCTTCTTTTTGCGTGAGTCCAGTTTCTCTTTCATCTAACAAAGAAGTCTTATGATCTAAGGTATCTTCACGTTGTTGTAAACGGTTCTTTTCCCGAGCTAAGTTGTCCTTTTTGACATTTAACTCATCTTCGGTTTTTTGCCTAAAATCACGAATTTGTTCTTGAGCTTCAAGAATCTTTTCTTTCTTAGTATTTTCAGCACTTTGCTTAACAGCTTCTGCTGCTTGCTTCTGTGCGTTGACTTCTGCTTCAGCGGCAGCTACCTGTGCTTTAGCATCAGCCAAAATATGGTCTGCATCATTTTGCGCATTCTGGGCCTTTTGTTCCCAAGAATGCTTACGAATTGCATAACCAATGCCTGTACCCACCAAAAGTGAAACAATGGCAGTTGCGACGGGAATCATAATTATTGTATTCATGATTACTATCGCCTTTTTTTAGAATTATTCACACAACTTTTATGATAAAGAACCTATGAGTCCATGTCAATCATGATAAAAAAACCTTGGAATAAATTCCAAGGTAAAGACTAATATTATTTAGTTTTTTCAGCATCTTTGGCATCAGATTCTTCTTGTTGTGCTTCTTCATGCTTTTCCTTGATCTTTTTAGGATTCTCGCGATCAGCAATTGACTTTTCGTCAATTCCATAAGCCTTACGAACCTGTTCTTGAATATCTTGATAAATATCTGGGTGATCTTCAAGATACTTCTTGGCATTCTCACGCCCTTGGCCAATTCGGTCATTCTTGTATGAGTACCATGAACCAGCCTTATCAATAATATCCTTGTCGGTAGCCATATCAAGCAATTCACCACTTTGTGAAATACCCTTGCCATACATGATATCAACTTCGGCAACCTTGAATGGTGGAGCAACCTTGTTCTTAACAACCTTAATCTTAACGCGGTTACCAAGAACATCACCTGATTGCTTAATTTGTTCTGCTCTTCTTACTTCAAGACGAATAGTTGAGTAGAACTTAAGTGCTCGACCACCTGGTGTGGTTTCAGGGTTACCAAACATGACACCAACTTTTTCACGGATCTGGTTAATAAAGATCGCAATTGTCTTAGTCTTAGAAATGGTACCTGATAATTTACGCAAAGCTTGACTCATCAAACGAGCTTGCAAGCCGACGTGAGCATCCCCCATCTCACCTTCAATTTCGGCACGTGGTACTAAGGCAGCTACAGAGTCAACTACCACAATGTCAATCGCACCACTGGAAATCAAGGTATCGGCAATTTGCAAACCTTCTTCACCAGTATTAGGTTGTGAAAGAATCAATGAATCAATGTCCACGCCCAAAGCTTCTGCGTAAGCCGGATCCATTGCGTTTTCGGCATCGATATAAGCAGCTGTTCCGCCACGTTTTTGCACTTCAGCAACTGCATGAAGGGCTACAGTAGTCTTACCAGATGATTCTGGACCATAAATTTCGATAATTCTGCCACGAGGATAACCACCAACACCAATAGCGGCATCTAAGGCAAGTGAACCGGTTGGCACTGTTGAAATTTGCGTATCTGCTTTTTCACCCATACGCATAACGGCACCTTTTCCAAAGTTCTTTTCAATTTTCTTAAGAGCTGCGTCTAATGCAGCTTGCTTTTCATCTTTGGCCATTGCTACCTCCTAAATTTTCGTACTTAATAATTATACTTTGTTCAACAACCAATTTGCAAGCAAAATGCAAACGAATGTTCAAATCATTTTCCCCACACTTTTTATTACGCAAAAAAGGCTCATTTTTTTCTGAGAAAATAAAAAAAGAAGCAAAAACTTGCTTCTTTTAATCAATTATTAATAATCTATTACATTGAACCCTTGAATACGCCCCATGATTGGTGGAAGTAGTCGTAACCTGAGTAAATAGTAAAGATCAATGCTAAGTAAAGTAAGATAGTACCAATGTACCAGAAGTTACCAATCAACAAGAAAATGATTGAAAGCATTTGGCAAGTGGTCTTAATCTTACCTGGCATCTTAGCTGCCAAAACTTGGCCTTTGTTTTCTGCCAAGATTAAACGCAAACCAGTAACTGCTAATTCACGGCAAACGATAATTGCTACAACCCATGCTGGAGCAAGCTTTAAGTCAACTAAGTAAATAAATGCAGTCATAGTTAACATCTTGTCTGCCAATGGGTCAGCAAACTTACCAAAGTTAGTAACCATGTTACGTGAACGAGCAATATGACCGTCAAACCAGTCGGTTGCTGAAGCAATTGCGAATACGATTGCAGCAATTACTCTACTCCAGTAAACGGTGTAACCTGCAGCTACCGTATGTGCATCCCCACCAAAAATTATAATTAACATAAATACTGGAATCAAAAAGATTCTAAATACAGTAAGTTTATTAGGTAAATTCATTATTCTTTACTTCTCCTAAGCCTTAATTACCATTGTTTCCGTTGTCGCCACCGCTGTTGTTACCACCAGCGTTACCTTGGGTAGTAGTTGATGATTGCGCAGCAGATGATTGTTGTGTTTGTCTGCTTTGTTCATTAGCTTGACTACTTTGAGTAGTTGATGATTGCGTACGGCTACTTTGATTTTCAGTTCTGCTAGTAGTGGTTGTGCTACTTTGAGTTTGTCTGCTTTGAGTATTTGAACCACCGTTGTTAGTAGAATTGTTATCGTTTGTGTTGTTTGAATCGTTTTGGGTATTAGAATTGTGTGAAGTTCTCTTAGCCTTACCAATCAACAAAGTAATGGTACGGTATGCATTGTTTGGTGCATAAGGAATCTTCTTGCCACCGATGGTAATTGAAGTACCATTGTCGTTACCTAAAGTTACTACTACTCGTTGTACATTAGATGGGAGAGCCACAGTATGCTTTTGCTTAGCGATTAAAGTTGATTGCCAAGTAGTGTTGCCGTCAGTAGATACGCTGGCAGAAATATTTTGAGTTGAGCCTGCACGAACAACTAAACGACGGTTATTCTTCAAACCAGTAACACGGTATTCGTTATCACTGATCTTCTTAACCCTAACTTGACTTACAGCCACCTTCTTAGCTGGCTTCTTTGATGAAGAAGATGATGATTTTTGTGATGAAACAGTTACACCACTATTATCTGCTTCATTTTGTTGACCACCAGATGATAAGCGTGCATATAAGCCATATACAACCAAGATTACGATAATAACACCAAGGACGATCGCAATCCGTGGCAAGTAATTCTTCCACAGATTCTTCTTATTATCAGTAGTCTCACGTACTTCTTCACTCTTATTGTCAATCGAGTTTTCTACGTATTCATCCGGCTTGGATTCAGGAATATCTTCATGATAGTCGCTAAGAAGTTCCTTACCATCTAAGCCAACAACTTGAGCATATTGTCTAATAAATGCTCTAACGTAAAAATCACCTGGAAGCTTATCAAATTCATTGTTTTCAATTGCTTCAAGATATCTGCTTTGAATCTTAGTTGCCTTTTCGATATCTTGAATTGAAAGTCCTTTAGCCTCTCTGGCGCTCTTTAATTTATCTCCGATGTCTGCCATATTTACCTCTTCAAAATTAAGTTTAACAAATTGAGTATACCATAAAAATTCACTTGCAACGTCTTAGTTATAAAAGCCAGCCGCCAGTTACATAAATAGTTTGTCCTGTTAAGTAGCCGCTACGCTTATTTAACAAAGTCGTTACCCAATATGAAATATCATTTGCTTTAGCCCAACGCCCCATAGGAATCTCATCTTGTACTTCCTGAATCGTATCTTCAGAAAAGATGGCATTCATGTTAGTTTTAACGGCACCTGGAGCAATCACGTTAACCGTTAAATTATTAGATGCGACTTCACGAGCATATGCCTGGGCAAAACGCGTTAACCCGCCTTTAGTTGCGCTATAAACAGCCTCAAGCGCGCTGCCTGCGCCGCCATAAACGGATCCTAGATAAACTATCCGACTATAGTCTTGCCGCATTAATTGCGATTCTAACAGCTTAGTCAGTTTTATCGGTACAGTAAGGTTTACATTGATTAACTTAGTAATGTTATCAAGTGTTTCATCGCCTAAAAAACCGTACTTGGTAATTCCTTGAGCAAAGACAGCTGCATTTACTGGCAAAAGCTTTTTTACAAAGTCTGCCAGCTCAGCATCACTTGATGCAAAATCCAATTTAATTGGTAAAAAATCTTGACTAGGATATTTAGCAAATAACTCTTTGCCTAGGTCTAATGCCGTTTGCTCATGTGAATTGTAGTGCAAGTAGAGCGACCAGCCTTCAGCGGCTAAATCTCGGCAAATCTCTTGCCCGATTCCACCGGTTGCACCAAACACAATTGCTCGCTTCATTCAATATCACTCCCTATCAGGATCTAAATAAGCTGAACAAATTGTACTATCTTTCATCAATTGTTTGCATAACTGATTAAATTCGTCAAAGCCCATTACTTGTAGCTTCCTCAAATTCAAATCCAAATTTTCATGATCCAGATTTTCCTCAATCATTTCAATTGCCAAAGATGAAAGATCATTCATTGTCCTAACAGTACGTGCTAACCATTCTTCTTTTTGCAAAGCAAAATTCTTCTTAAGAAAATGATATTCTTCAGAATTCTTAGCTACTGGCCTAGTCAACTCACGCTTTATTTCTTGAATTGCTTTGTCAGCTTGTTGGCTTACACCAAAAATGGTCGTAAAATCGCCCTGTCTAGTGTAATTAACTGAGATTTGAAGCGGATTGGTCAATATTTGTTTATCTCGCATCTCTTCAAACCAAGTTCCCATCACACTTAATTTTGATTCTAACATTATTTCAAGCAGAATTTGAGTCAAATCAAAACTTGATAATACTTTTTTAAAGTTTTCAAAACGAATACCAATTCCGAACGCTCTAGAATTTCCCTTTACAGGCAAAACGATGTCCTTCATTTCACCCACGGGTGCTTCTTTTTGATCTAGTTCTGCCTTAGCAGCTTGGAAGTATTTTTCTTGTAATTTTCCAACTTGTCTCAAGATCGTCTTAACTTGGTTATCTGAGAAATCACCACATGCAATAAACTGCATTTTTGCTGGGACATAATTCTTACTATAAGCATCAGTTAAATTACTTTTATTTACGCTAGCAATTGATTTTTCTGTACCAACTACCTCGATGCCTAAGTTAGAATGACCAAACATCTCAGTCATAATGGCATTATTGAGGCCCCAAATAGGATCGTTTTTATACATTGCCAGCTCTTGCGTAATAATTGGTGCTTCCTTAGCGATGTTTTGCTTGGTGAAATATGGCTGGCCAACTAGTTCAAACAACAGATCAATCATTTTAGGTGTATGGTCAATACCGCTGCAATAAAACATTGTTTCATTGAACGAAGTAAAGGCATTTACATCTGCACCGATTTCTTCAAATTTATGAGAAATGTCACCATCTTTTTTAGCAAATAACTTATGCTCTAAAAAATGGGCTGAACCGGCAACTTTTTGTGGATCACTGCTACCAAAATCAATAATAATGCCAAAAAAACGTTGATAAAAATGCGGTTTTAAAATCACTTCGGCCTTAAAGCCTGATTTATATTCTCTTTTAATTATCTTAGGTATGATCATTTTAAAATATAGCTTTCATTAAAGAATAGATTTTTAACAAAATCGACTAATTGATGAGACGTTGCTCGTTTAATTGCAGCTGCACGATCAAAATTCGTATACTCAGGAAATAGTGCACTGCGCAGGGCCTGTCCTAACTGCCAGTTTTGTCCGTCTAAGCCAATCTTAGTGTTACGCTCAAGCGATTTTTGAGACTTCTTAAACAAAGCCTCATCAATCTCTCCATCTGCTATCCGTTGCATTTCATTAAATACGATTCGTTTAGCATCTTCGATTTTAGCCGGATCAAGTCCAGCATTTATCAAAAACAAATTGTTATTAGCAAAACTATTTGCTTCTACATCATAAGCTGCGCCTAGTTCTTCACGAATTTGATTAAATAGCTTTGAAGATTGATCACCAGCTAAATATTGACTTAATAGTAAACCGGCAATTTGACCTTGATACGTGATTTTTTGCTTAAAACCAAAGCCCATTAATAATTGTGCTTGAGCATTATCTTGCTCTTCCGTCTTTTCAAGTGGATTATTTTCTGCCGGAATAGTTAAATCGTCTACCTCAAATTGTTTGATAATGCCGGCGCCTCTAAAGTATTGGTTAACCAATTTGGTTAATTGATTATTGTCGCGGGCCATGCCTAGTACTGCCATGGGCACGTCGCGCAAGCTGCTAACAAAATTGTTCATTTCGTCTAAGCCAGCATCTTTGATTTCTTGAATTGGCCCCATAAAGTTTTCCGCATAATCAGGGTGATCTCGATACCATAATTTAAAGAAACGATCAATGGCATAATTAGCTGGCTGTTCCATTAGTTCATTATAATCTTCTTCCAGCTGGCGCTTTGCATAAGCAAGTAGATTTTGATCATATGAAGGCGACTTAATGATTTGACTAAGCGTCTCAATTATTTCATCATATGTATAATCTGGATCAAGAATTTCAGCTGGTTCTACAAAATTAGCATAATAAGTAAGAATGATCTCTTTACCAAAAAGCTGTGGTAATACATCAAATTGCAGATCATACAGCTGGGCCAACTTCTGTTGCTGAGTAGCAATCGTTGGATAAGCCAATGAAGTGTTCATCTGCAAGCGTGCAAGCAAACTAGAAAAGGCAAGATTATGACTAGTAAGTGGCAAACGCAAAAAACAGCCCACTACGGCTGTTGTAAATTTTTTATTTTTTCTAATTTCAATATTAGTTGTTAGCATTGTTTGAGTTACCTTCATTCTTTACTGGTGGCACCAATACTTGGCGCGGCTTTGATCCCTCTGATGGGCCAACGATTCCTTTGGCTTCCATCTCATCAACGATTCTAGCCGCACGGTTATAGCCTATTCTAAAGCGTCTTTGCAGCATTGATACACTGGCAGTTTGCTGACGACGAACCAAATCGACAGCTTGATTATAGAACTCATCTTCTGGTTCGTCATTATTGCCTACATCATTTGATGTACTCTCACCTTTTTTAGGAATCATTGTTTCATCGTAATCGACTTTTTGCTGTTTCTTAACCCAATCAATCACGCGTTCAACTTCATCACTAGCAATATAAGCTCCTTGAACACGTTCAGGTTTGGAAGCACCAATTGGCATATAAAGCATATCACCACGACCCAGTAGTTTCTCCGCACCAGTTTGATCCAAAATAGTTCTTGAATCTACACCACTGGAAACGGCAAATGAAATACGTGATGGGACGTTGGCCTTAATTAAACCAGTAATAACATCAACACTAGGACGCTGAGTAGCCAAGATCATATGAATTCCGGCAGCACGGGCCATCTGACCTAAACGAACGATTGCTCCTTCAACATCGTGGCCACCCACCATCATCAAATCACTAAGTTCGTCAACCACGACCAAAATATAAGGCAATGGTTTCATAGCTGGCTTAGTTTTATCCTGGTTGTTTTCAGCAACTTTGCGGTTGTACTCATCCATATTTCTAACGCCGCCAGCAGCGAATAATTTATATCTGCGCTCCATCTCTTTAACGACTTTGCGTAAAGCGTTAGAAGCCAGTTTAGCGTCCGTTACGACTGGAATCAGCAGATGAGGTACGCCATTATAAACCGACAATTCTACCATTTTAGGATCGATTAAAACCAGCTTAACCTCTTCTGGTCTAGCCTTCATCAAAATGCTGGCTAAAATCGTGTTAATCGCTACAGACTTACCTGACCCAGTAGAACCGGCAATCAGCAAGTGCGGCATTTTAGTTAAATTAGCTGAAATGATGCTTCCTGTAACATCCTTACCCAAAGGCACATCCATTGGAACTTTTTTAGCCTTTTTATCTTGATGTTCCATTACATCTTTAAAGGATACTACGGAAGTTGCTCGGTTAGGAACTTCGATACCAATAAAAGGTTTGCCTGGAATAGGCGCTTCAATTCTGATATCTTTAGCTGCTAAAGCAAGGGCTAAATCATCTGCCAAGTTAACGATTCGACTAACTTTTACACCAACGGCAGGCTGAACTTCATACCGCGTAATTGTTGGTCCTAAAATAGCCTTTTTAATGATAACTTTGACGCCAAAACTCTTAAACGTAGATTGCAAGATCTGCGTATTTTTCTTGATCAAATCACGATCAGCACTTTGGTCGGTCGACTTAATTGGATCAAGCAAGCTAAGCGGCGGCATTTTATATGCCTTATTAACGGGTTCGTTTGTCTTGAGTTCCCCATGATCTACCTGGCCTAATTCTTGCTCTAATTTTTTATCTTCATCGGCAAATGAATGAGATTTAGGCAAATCCTTTTCAGCCTCACCGTGTTGAGGGGCAATTTGAATCTGCGGTTCTGGCTCTGGTTCGGGTTCAGGAGCAACATCTTGTACAGCTGGCGTAGTATCTTCCGTGTTCTCCTTTTCATCGTCATCATCAGGATCAAAATCAGCTACGTCAGGAAAGATTGGCTTATCTGGATCGGCAGGCTCATCTTCTTTTTTGGCTAAATGCGCCTGCTTTCTCTTTTCAATGGCATCCCCATACTTATCCTTTAATTTGGCTCCGGCTTCTTTATTTCTCTGAATAAAGAGTTGACTGATCGATTGAAACTTCTCAATAATCGTTCTGAACTTAACGTCAAAGAACATGAGAACACCGATCGGCAAAAGCAGCACGGCAAAAACGTTGAGGCCGATTTGCCCAAGCAATGGATAAAAAATTTGATAGCCTAATGCACCTACAAAACCGCCCCCGACGCTTTCAGTTACGCCAGCTCGGCCAAATTCTGCAGACATTGCATGCCAAAATGAGTTCAAAAAACCGCTATTAACCAGTTCATGTTCAAAGTATAAATTGCTTTGTAATAGCAGCACCCCAATAAAAGTTAAACTCAGACCAATAGAACGCTTAACGGTTAAATGAATCGGCTGATTATAAATCAAGTTTACTAGGCCAAATAATGCCAATAAGCCGCTTGCAAACAGATATGAGTCACCAAAAAGCATACGAATCACATTAGCAATTTGCTTGCCTAAAATGCCGAACCTCATAAACGCCAAAACTGATACTAAAATTAGTACCAGTCCTACAATGCTCCAATTTAAGCTCTGCTTTTTAGCCTTGCTTTTATTATATTTTCTTTTAGTTTTTATCTTTCTCTTTTTCCTTTTTACAGGCATGTACTCACCTTAATTAGTGACTAAAAGTTGGCCTTGAAGTTCAAGTTGACAGGTTTATCGAATGTAACTTGCGTAACTTCGTAAGTCAAAGTTTCAATATATTCAACTAGTGGTCTGCTAAGTAATTGCCAGTCAGCGTTATCAATATCAGAACCATCACCGTGATAATCCTTAATTTGAACAATTTGGTGAATTGCTCCGCTTACTTCGAATTCAACTGGTTCAGGAATTACGTCAAAGAAGACAGCAACATCGTAGTAGCTACCATTTTCTTCTGAGTGTTCATCATCACCACTGACGTCTAATTTTCTGATTCCTGGGTTAACTTCACTCTTAGCTTTGGCATTTTCGTCAGTTAAATCATAGTGAAATGATTGTACTGTTACGGGTGTTTGTTTTTCAAAATCCATTATTTATTTTCTCCTAAATTACGTTCATATCTTTCTGGACGGTCATAATCGTCTTTTAACTTATCATTCTCATAGTGGTGGGTTGTTTCCATGTTTGGAAAGCCTTGTTGACGAAGTGCTTCAAGCAAAACCATGGCCACTGAATTGGATAAATTATAGCAACGAATATTATCAGACATTGGAATTCTTAAATTGCGGTCGTAATATTCACGCATAAATGTCTCAGGTAAACCAGTAGTTTCCTTACCAAAAACAAAGTAATAATTCTTATTCTTATCAGTGTAATCCACTTGAGAATAATTCTTTGATGAGAACTTAGAAATAAGATACATTTCATCGTCTGGACCCAATGTCTTTAAAAATGCATTTAAGTCATCGTGCATATGCACTTCAACTTTATCCCAATAGTCTAGCCCTGCACGCTTCATCTTTTTATTATCAATTTGAAAGCCTAATGGTTCAATCAAATCTAAGACAGTGTTTGTACCAGCACAGGTACGTGCAATATTACCAGTATTTGCTGGCATTAATGGTTCATATAAAACTACGTGATTTGTCATTCAAACAGCTCCTTAATCAAAAAAGCGTAGCTTTTAAGCCACGCTTTAAAACTATTTAGCAGTATTTTTCGTTGTTTTATCTGCATCCCCCGTGGTTAAAGAAGCAGCATCCGTTTCGCTAAAAATTTCAGATTCTCTTCGATAATAATTGTACACGCGAGACACAATAATCTTCAAGATTGCATAAATTGGAATTCCAAAAATTACGCCCCAAAGTCCCCAAACGGAACTTGCACCGATCAAAAGCAAGATCGTAGTAACAGGGTGCATGGCCATCTTGTTGCCCATCACCAATGGACTCAAAACTCTTGTTTCAATTGTTTGTTCAATTACAAAGACAACTAAAACTTTAACCAGCATTGAGCCAGAAGTCATGATCGCAATTACGATTACCGGAATCAAAGCAATCGGCGTACCAAAGTATGGAATCAAGTTTAAGAAACCAGCTAAGATTGCTAGTGCTGCCCCATAAGGCAAGCCAACAACTGAATAGCCAATTGCAAACATTACGCCAACCCAGAAGGCAACAGTAATCTGACCACGAATATATGATGCTAATGCATAGTTGATGTCATAAAGCAATTTGCTGAAACTAGGTTGCCATTTCTCTGGTGCGAATTTTGTAATGTATGGACGAAGCTGGTGACCGTCTTTTAACATGAAGAACAAAATAAACGGTGCAGTGATTAAAGTCATCACGACCATCGTAATAATACTTACGGCAGATGAAATATTGCCTAAAGTAGTGTTAATCGCACTTTGACCTGATTTAAATAAAGTTTTCTGCGTATTGTCGATCATGTTTTTAATGCTGCCTCTTACGGGATGCAAACGCGGATCGCTCAAGGCATTCTGCGTTGCATTAACAGCATCATCCCAAATATGCGGCCAATTCTTAATCAAAGAATTGATCTGGTTTTGAACAATAGGTACCAAAATATTGATAATCCAAATCAGGACAACAATTACGAATAAGAACAGAACAACAATTGTTAATACTCTCGGTACCCTCGCCTTTCTCTCCAGCCAATCAACCAAGGGATTCATAATATAGTACTGAATAACCGCCAATAATAGTGGTGGCAAAACTGCACTAAAGAAAACCCAAGCTGGATTTAAGACAAATGATATTTTATTGAAAACCCAGATAATTAAAAAGAACAATAAGATGTTGACTAAAACAATACTAAAACGATTATTTAAAAACCACTTTTTAAATACTGTTTCGCCCTTATGTTTTTGTTTATAATCCATCTACCTGTCCTAATTATTAAATGTGCTCGTAAACAATATCATCGTCTACCTTAAAGTTAGGCATTGGTTGAGCTACATCTGGATCAAAGTAAACAGCGTTAGCTAAAGGTGCCTTTGATACTGGACGGTTGAAGAATAAAGTAGCGTGCCCCAAGGCCTTCATGTTGCTTTCAACCATTGGACCTACATAGTTTGCTACATAAGTTTGACCGTCAACAGTAATGGTGTCGCCTTTCTTGAAGACAAAGCCACTAACTGGGGTGCTTTCGTCGAACTTTTGGATAACTGAAACATCTTCAAGTTCCTTGTTAGCACCTTCACCGAATAAAATTACCATGCCATCTTTGCTATCAACAGCTTTTTTACCAATTTTCTTAATAGTTGAAATCCATTTCATAATAATTATCTCCTTAAAAATAATTTTAGCATAAGAAAAGCCGCTTAAAAACTTAAGCAGCTTAAAAATCATTGATTATTTTAATTATTTTGCTTATGATACATTAACCATTTTCTTGCTTCATCAAGAAGTACTAATGGGATTGGCAATAAGAACAAGAATAGCCAATCTGAAGCGAATAATGGCGTAGTGTTAAATAATTGACGAATACCTGGAGTTACTGTCAAAACAAAGAACAAGCAGATTTCAAAGACAATACCGTACCAGATATTCTTGTTACTAAACAAGCCCTTCTTGAAAATAGAAGTCTTATTGGTACGACAGTTCAAAACGTTGGCAATCTGAGTAAAGACAATCGCACCCAAAACCATGGTAGTGGCACGCATGTAAACTGAACCACTTGCAGCTAAACCTTTAGCTGGCCAACCATTTTGCCAGTTAACAAAGAAGTATGCCCCACTTGAAATTAAACTAGATAACAAACCATACCAGCAGAAGGCTTTAATCATAACGCCTTTGTTTAACAAGTGCTCACTACGTTTACGTGGTGGCTGATTCATAATATCTGGATCAGCAGCTTCAGCACCCAATCCCAATGCAGGTAACATATCAGTACCTAAGTCAACGGTTAAAATTTGCATAACCGTCATTGGCAAAGGAATAAGACCAGCTGAGAACAAGAACAATACTGAAGGAATAGCTTCCGGAACGTTTGAAGTCAAAATGTAAGTTAAGAACTTACGAATGTTGCTGTAAACGGCACGTCCTTCTTCAATAGCAGCGACGATTGAGGCAAAGTTATCATCTGTCAAAATCATATTAGCTGCTTCCTTAGCAACATCTGTACCAGTTTGTCCCATTGCAATACCAATATCGGCTTGTTTTAAAGCTGGGGCATCATTAACACCGTCACCAGTTGAAGCAACAACTTCACCATTTGCTTGACAGTTCTTAACGATCCGATACTTTTGTTCAGGTGCAACACGAGCAAAGATTACTTCGCCCTTCAAGGCTTTACGTAATTCATCATCACTCATCTTTTCGAGTTCATTACCTGAAATTACGCGAGCTTTACCAGAGGTTAAACCAATTTGAACCGCAACTGATTTAGCAGTCAACTTAGAGTCACCAGTTACCATGATGATTCTAATTTTAGCTTGGTGGCAACGTTTAACGGCGTCGTAAATTTCTGGACGAGGTGGGTCACTCATTGTAGTCAAACCAACAAAGATTAAATGACTTTCTGCCTCATCAATTGGCATCTTGTTAATATCTACATCACGATCAATTACACGATAAGCTAATGCCATACTACGCAAGCCACGTGAAGCATATTCGGCATTTGCTTTTTTAGCACGAAGACGATCATCATCGGTCATTTCACGAACCTTACCATCAACCTGAATACGATCACATTGCTTAATCGTGTCACTAAATGACCCCTTAGTGAAAATAATGTATTGTGTATCATTCCAACGGTGAATCGTTGACATTCTCTTACGATCAGAATCAAATGGCAATTCACGCAAACGTGGGTATTTAACCAAAACTTTTTGCTTATCAAAGCCAGCCTTTTCAGCCATGATGATCAATGATGCTTCTGTTGGTGTACCCAAGATCTTAGGCTTACCGCCATCCTTAACTGGTTCAACAGACGTATTATTGTCCAAGGCAGCAATTTGAACTAACTTGTGCAAGTCTGGATTTTCTTCATACCACAATTGCTTTTTGTTTAATTCAATTTGACCATTGTTAACATAGCCGCTACCTGTTACTTGGTATTCATTGCTTGGAGTCCAAATATAGTGAATGGTCATTTGATTTTGAGTCAACGTACCAGTTTTATCTGAACAAATAACTGTCGTTTCACCCAAAGTTTCTACGGAATTTAATTCCTTAACCAAAGCATGTTTTTTGGCCATCCGTCTTACACCTTGAGCCAAACTCAAAGTTACCGTAGGAAGCAAACCTTCTGGAATGAAGGCAACGATCATACCCAATGCAAAGATAAAGGCTTTAGCAAAAGGATATTTAACAAAGAAAATTGCAGCGATTAAGAAGATGACACCAATCGTAATCGCAATAATTGAAATTTGTTTGGTCAAACGATTAAGTTCAGCTGTTAATGGACTGGACGTCGTCGTTTGCTTCTGTGTCAAACTAGCAATTCGACCAAATTCAGTATTCATACCAGTCGCAAAGGCAATTGCCCGTGCATTACCGGCACCAACGGTAGTACCTGAATAAACCAGGTTACTTTCTGCATAACTACCTTCACCAGGATCATATTTAGTTGTCTTAGATTCTGGTACTGATTCACCATTCAATGCACTTTGATCAACTTGCATTGAACTAGCTGAAATAATTCTGGCATCTGCTGGAATAGAATTACCTGCTTGTAGAACAAACACGTCTCCTGGAACCAGCTTTTTACTATCAATCTGCATTTTTTTACCGCCACGGATTACATCAACGTACGTCGGCAACATATTATTCAGTGCATCTGTGGCTTTTTTAGCGGCACGTTCCTGCCAGAAACTAAACAAACCATTGATAATATTAACCAGCCAAATAGCAATTCCTAGTTCAACAGTACCTGAAACTATTGCAATGAATCCGGAAATCCAAAGCAAAATTGCCATTGTACTAATAAAGTTTTTAAAAAATGTTTTCCATTCAGATTCTGCAGCGACCTTTTTAATAGTATTTTCGCCATACTTATTCAGTCGCTTTTCAGCTTCTTCTGGCGTCAAGCCATCGGCAGAGGAATGTAGATTGTCAAAAACGTCTTTAATATCAGTTTGAGCATATAGTTCACGGATCTTTTTTTCGTCCATTCTACATACGCCTCCTTAAAAATTATTCGCTTATACTTATAGTTCTAACTGTATCACTTTTTATGCAAAATAGTCATAATCAGGCTCCCTTTTCCCATGGTATACTTGTTTTAGTTAATATTTTTTATATCTAAAATGGAGGCCACATATATGAAGGTTTTAATCGGCGGATATACTAAAAAAACTTCAAAAGGAATTTACGAATTACCGTTTACTGGTGAAAATAGCGATTCTCGTTTAGGCAAGGCTGAAAATATTGTCAGTATTGGCGGCCCTACTTACTTCCAAAAAGATGGCGATTTAATTTTTGCAATTAACAATGCCGGCGATAAAGGTGGTATTAGTGTCTTTAAAGTAAACGAAAGTGGCTCAAACGAAGTTGATCGCTACTTAACACCTGGTTCTTCCCCAGCTTACGTAGGCATTAACCGCGATAAGAAATGGCTTTACACTGCTAACTACCACACCGCAGTCTTATCAGTATTTCGTTATAATGACAGCGGCAAGCTTGATTTAATCACTACCACAACTCACAAGCCAGAAAGCTTAGGTCCTCGTCCAGAACAAGCAGACGGTCCTCACCCACACTTCTTCGACGAAACTCCTGCTGGCAACTTAGTATGCTGCGATTTGGGTAACGATACTGTTGATTTTTATCGTCTTGAAGACAACGAATTAAAGCACCTAGCACAATACAAGAACGAAGCAGGTTTTGGTGATCGTCACATTGTCTTTTCTAAAGACGGCAACTACTTCTACGTTGTTGGTGAACTTTCCAGCAGGATTAACGTAGTCAAGTTCAATGAAGACACCTGGGATTTCGAAGATATTGCTACCTACAAGACTATTCCAGACGACTTCACTGAACACAACGGTGCTGCTGCCGTTTACATTAGCAACGATGGCAAATACATCTACGTTTCTAACCGTGGTCACAATTCGATCGCTGTCTTCAAAGTAAACGATGATCATACTTTAAGCTTAGTTCAACGCGTTTCTACTTTCGGTGACTTCCCACGTGACTTTAACTGGGATGAAAGTGAAAAATACCTTGTAGCCGCAAACCAAAATTCTGATAACGCAACTCTCTACTTGAGAAATACTGGTACTGGAACTTTAACACCTATTCAAAAAGATATCGAAGTGCCTGAAGGTACCCGTGTTTTATTCACTAAATAATTTTTTCAAGCTATGGCAAAAGCGTCATAGCTTTTTTATTGTCAAAAATTAAAGTAGAATAGAGTTAAAGACTATGTATAGAAGGTGACGAAGTGAAACGAAAAATTATTCGTATTAGTTTATTTATTTTAGGCGGCATATTAGGTTTGCTTCTTTTATATAAACTGTATTTAAGCTACCTGCCTGAATTAAGATTATTGACTAACTTTGATCACCACAATGAAGAGCTGCTAGTAAAAATGGTCCGTAGCCATGGTATTGAAGATCTAGCTTTTCTATTCGTTTTAAACGCTATTTGCGTAGCCATTCCTGGTTTATCCAATGGTATCTTCTGTGTGTTAAACGGTATTTTGTACGGACCGGCATTTGGCTTTATTATTAATTGGATCAGTGATATCTTAGGTCAGATCATTCTGATGGAACTATTGCGGAAATTATATGATCTGAGAAACATCTCGCACAGCAAGATTTATAAATTGCTAACGACGCAAAAATATCCAATGATTGCTTTAACGATTGGTTATCTGATTCCATTCATCCCGAGTGCGACGGTTAGTTATGTCAATGTCATGATTAACAAAAAACAATTCAAGAAGCAAATCATTCCAATTATCATTGGTGTTGCCCCATTTGCTTATATTTACGCCTACAGTGGCGACTCCATCCTGCACTTAGACAGCAGCCGTATCATCAAGGCCGTGATCATGTTTATCGTCATTGCTTTGATTGCCGCAGTAATTTTATTAATCATGAAAAGTCTTAAAAAGCACGCAAAAAAAGCTTGAGCATCGCTCAAGCTTTTTATTTATGGTTTATTTCAAATTAAATCAAGTTAGCTTCCTTGAGTAATTCTTCAACCCAAGTTCTCTTGATCTTCTTCATCCCGGTCTTCACAGCTAATTTTTCAGGAAGTGGCATGTCTTGATCAACCAACTTCTTCTTGTCTGACATGTAGTACATAGCACGAAGAAGTTGACGAATGTCGTAGATTGAGTCAAATACTTCTGGAACACCACGATCAACGTTAAGAAGTGTGTAGACAGCTTCCATAGCAGTTCTTACTGAGTATTCAGTGGTGAAGACAGTATCTCTGGTTGGTGATTCAGCGAAGTTACCAATGAAGGCAATGTTTACAGAACCATCTGGAACAACAGCTGGACGGTCACCATCATGACGAGGCATGAAGTAACTAGTGATGTATGGCATGTAAACAGGAACAGTGTTCATGTTTTCTTCACTAGCCATTTCACTAATTTGACTTTCTGGAACACCTAAGTGGTACAAAAGCTCTTCTGCAATTTCCTTACCAGTACAGTCAACAACTCTCTTCTTGATGTAGTTACCTTCAGTGTCTGAGTAAAGTGCGTAGATCCAAACAACAATTTGGTTTGGCTTTTGACTCTTGAAGTGTGGTTGACGGTGAATGGTGAAGCTAAGTTCCCAGTTAGAGTCAACAATAGTGATAATACCACCAGTGTTAACCTTGCCATCGTACAAGCTACGCTTAGTCAAACGTTCAAAGTATGGGGCAAGCTTCTTGTTTTCCAAAGTTGCCGTCGCAGAAACAAACCAACTACGTTCTGGAATGTTTTCACAGAAGACATCTGGGTGACCAAATTCAGGATCTTGTTTGGCCAAGTTTTCCCATAACTTCCAAGAACTACCCTTAGCGTGAGTAATTGGAGCTGGGGTATTTTGGTTACCATAAGTTGAACTTTCAGTAATTGAACCATTGGTAATGAAGACAATGTCATCTGGAGTTAATGGAATTTCAGTTTCCTTACCGTTTTGGGTCATAATGATCTTCTTAGCAATCTTTTCATTGCCTTCGTGATCTACCTCGACGTTTTGTACATGGCAATCATATTCAAATTGAACGCCATGATCTTTAAGATAAGCAAGAAGTGGTTTAACCATTGATTCATATTGGTTGTACTTATTGAACTTCAAAGCAGTGAAGTCTGGCAAACCATCAATGTGGTGGATAAAACGCATTGCATAACGACGCATTTCAGCTACTGAGTGCCATTTTTCAAAGGCAAACATAGTTGACCAGTATGACCAGAAGTTAGTCTTAAAGAAGTCATCGCTGAAGAATTCTTCAATTGTTTCTCCTTCAAGTTCCTTTTCAGGGGTCATGATCAATTTAACAATTTCGTTAGCGCATTTGCCCAAACCATATTGACCATCACTTGGTAAACGATCACCACGGTTGTAAATCAAACGACAATTTGATGAGTTAGGGTCTTCTTTATCAAGCCAGTAGTATTCGTCAAGGTATGATGCACCTGGAATTTCCAAACTTGGAATTGAACGATACATATCCCACAAACATTCAAAGTGGTTTTCCATTTCACGTCCACCACGAACAACGAATCCGGCATTTGGACGATCAGCACCGTCAAGTGAACCACCTGCTACAGGAAGTTCTTCTAAGACATGAATACGTTCGCCCTTCATTTGGGCATCACGTACTAAGAATACTGCTGCAGAAAGACCAGCCAATCCACTACCAATAATGTAAGCAGACTTTTTATCTACACCTTCAGGCTTTTTAGGATCTGCGAAGGCTTCATAATTACCATTGGAATAATACATAAAGATATCCTCTTTTCTGTACACGAATAGTTTTATATTACACTTCTAATTTTAAAGAAAACGTTTTCTTTATGCAAGTTTTTTAGTAGTGAATTCTAATAGCTTTAGAATTTTTTATTAATTAGCTTTTGCCAGAGATTTTGCATATCACTTGGATCAGAAATTTCAACGGTTTTATCTTTTTCGCTATTAACAGGATCAGGAAAGCTTAAATAAAAACAGTTTAAAGCCTGACGGGAAAAAGAATCCTTTACTCCATATAATTGATCGCCATAAAGGGGATGACCTAAATAGGCCATATGAACACGGATTTGATGCGTTCTACCAGTTAATAAGCGCAATTCCACTAGACTAGCTCCCGGCACTTGTTTAAGCACCTTGTACTCTGTCTGAGCAGATTTACCATCTGGAATCACCCCTCGTTTTACACCTGAATCGATTTTGCCAATTGGTTCATCAATTAAACCAGTTAATTCAGTAGATTCAAAGTTGCCATGTACAATCGCATGATATTTTTTGATAAATCGCTCTTTGCCCATCTTACTAAAACGGGCATGGGCTACAGCATTTTTACCGACCAGCACTAAACCTGACGTATCACGATCTAGCCTAGTAATTACGTGCGGCTTTAAATCTTTTGCCCCCTTGCGAGTAAAATAGCCCATCAAACGATTAACGATGGCATCATTATCCTCATAGCGTGATGGAATTGACAACACACCTACTGGTTTATTCAAAATAATATAATTCTTCGTTTCTAAAACTGGCTCTACCGGATTATTAGACGGCTTTAAAAAATCATTTTTCTTTTCTTCGCCAGTCACAAAAATCACTTCATCATTCGTTTTCAAGCGAAAGCTGGTATATCGTCTTTTATGATTGACCAAAATTAAGCCATTATTGTATCGAGCATGTTTCAATGCTTGATGTGAAAATCCTTTTTTTAACAAAAAAGAGCCCAATTTTTTTGGGTCTCTTTCTTGCACAATTAGTTTAAATAAACTAGTCATTTTTACTGTCTCCAATAAATGCGTCTTGTACACGTGACCAGAAACGATGGTGACCAAAACGATCAAATTGAATTGAATGATGTGAAATACGATATTCAATCTTCTTGGCATTTCTAACATCAATTCTGGCCCCGTCTACTGTCATTACAAAGTGATCTGCGTTAGGAACAATTGTAATCCATTGATCAGGTGCAATCACGATTGGAGCAGACAATGTTCTAAACACACGGTTGTTGATTGAAGCAATTTCTGTCATTTGCAGTGCTTTTAAGCGAGGATGGATAACCGCACCACCTAGCGACTTGCTGTAAGCAGTCGAACCTGTAGGAGTTGAAACACAGAGGCCGTCACCACGGAAGTTTTCAAACAATTCATCGTTGATATAAACATCAGCTTCCAGCGTATGCGATACTCTTTTAACGGCAGATTCATTGACTGCTAGATGATAACGCGTTTCACCAGATTCCGTTAGCATCTTAATTTCAAGCAATGGATATTTAGCAACTTCGCCATCAGTTAACAGCAATGCGTCAACCATTTTATCGACATCATAATTACGCCAATCAGTATAAAAGCCTAGGTGCCCTGTGTGAACACCAACAAAGCGCACAGAATCAACTTGATTTTCATAACGATGAAAAGCGTTGATCAGTGTACCGTCTCCTCCAACACTAATTACCACATCTGGATATTTAGCATCAAAAATGACGTCTTTTTCTTTAAGCAATTTTTTCAAATAGGCCACTGTTTGCAACGTCTTATCATAGTTATTATGCGCAATTGTTACTTTCATGATTTTTCCTTACCCTTGTTTTTGGTAAAAATCTTTTGAGCTTCTTGGACCTCATCCTTAATTGATGACATTTCTTCATCCAGCTTATAAGCAGCTTCAGCGGTAGACTTTAGTCTCTTAGAAATATCGTCTGGATAAACACCCTTGTATTTATAATTCAAAGTATGCTCAACAGTAGCCCAGAAATTCATTGCTAAAGTTCTGATTTGAATTTCTGCAATTAAAGTCTTAGGACCCTCTGGCAAATATACCGTGTAGTTAATTACCATATGGTAGGAACGATAACCTGAAGGCTTGGCATTTTGAATGTAATCACGCTCTTCAACTACCTCCATGTCATCGCGAGCATGAATCAAATCAACTACCTTGTAGATATCATCCACAAACTGAGTAACGATTCGAATTCCGGCAATATCTTGCATGTCAGTCTCAATTACATCAGGACTGATTACTCTTCGAGTCATTTTTTCTTTAATTGAATCTACTGTTTTTACTCTACCAATTACAAATTCAATTGGTGAATGTTCTCCCCTAGTTAAAAAGCCTTGTCTAAGGGAACGAAATTTAACCTTTAATTCGCGAACTGCTTCATTATAAGGCCACAAGAAAGTATCCCAATCTATGTCCATGAGAAAACATCCCTTTCTTAGCAAACAATATAATTTTAACATATAATTAAGTCATAAGTTTGGAGGAAAAATTATGAGTAAAAATCGTGAAATCGAAGCAAAAACGTTATTAGCACAAGATGTCTATCAAAAAATCGTCAATAGTTTTCCCATTAGAGCAGATTTTGTTCAGGAAAATTATTATTTTGATACGCCAGACGACTTGTTAAAAGATCATCGCATCAGCCTCAGAATTAGAATTTACGCTGATCATGCGGAACAAACAATGAAGGTGCCTGACCTTAATCCTGTCCAAAAGAAATTCCATGAAGTTATCGAAATCAACGACAATTTAACTCATGACCAAGCCAAAAAGCTAGTTGCACAAGAACACGTTGATTTTCAAGGCAACATTGGAGACTACCTTGACCAACACTTCTCTGACCAAAAAGAGCAACTACAACTTTTCACTTGGAGTAAAACCCGTCGTATTTTAATGAACGGCCTACAAAATTGTGAACTAACTTTAGATGCTACATCTTATCCTGATGGCTATCAAGATTTTGAATTGGAAATTGAAAACACCGATCCGGCTTTAATCAAACAAGTGCAAACTGAACTTGAGCATGATTATGGCTTTAAGCAAACAAAAGCCAACACTAATCAAAATAAAATTGCCCGCGCAAGCGCTCACAGAAAATAGTATATAGAAAATAAAGCATATTTTTTGTCACTGATTTTTTTTCTTGCTAAAGTAACAATGAATAAACCACAAAGAGGTCGAGAGTATGTTTGAGATTTTTCTATTCATCAATCCAATAGGGATTTACTGTTTTGATACAGAAAAACTAATTCGCAATACTGTTGATGAATTAGGGATTGATGTTTGCTACCACTACGTTCCCATTGCTAATGTTTGTTTAGTTAAAGATGATATGATTCGCAGACGCCAAGATGGCCAAAAATCATCGGATATCAGCAGTATTTCTACTGCAACTTACGAAGCTTTGCGCAACTACCATGCTATTAAATTAAGCTATGGCAACAAGAAGGCACGCAGATATTTATACGAATTGCAAAAACATCTAAGTAAAGATGCTTCAGTATATACACCGGAATTGTTCCAAAAAATCATCGACAAGTTGAACATTAAAGCGTCAACGATTAATGCCATTAAACAGGGAGATTATCTAAAAGCCTCAATTGAAGACGATCAAAAACTAGCCAACCAATGGAACGTTAAATCTACGCCAACCATCGTTTTATTTGATGAAAATGATGATCAAAACGGCGTGCTATTGGATGGCCCAGTTAGTCAACAAGATTTGGTTACCCTACTAATGCCGGGCTGTGAAAAAGACTTTTCCGATTTTCTACCCTTGCAAAATCACTTGCGTCTCATCTAATTAAGACGCTTTTTTTGTAGGTAATTGATTAATACATTCTCATCTCCAGGATTGCGATATTTAATAAAGATACTATTAGGTAAATCCTCTAAGCTTAATTTCTGTTGATAAAGCAGCTCTGCTACTTTTAAACCCAATTTGCTTTTCTGCTTAATCTGACGCTGGACATATTTTCTTTGGTTAACGGGATTGCCCACATACTTTTTCAACTTCGGCCTAAAATTCCAGAACTGTCTAATACCTATTTCATCGAGTACGAAATATTTAGTTTGATAGCGAAGCTTTTTCGTAACTGCTTCTTGCAAAACATTAAATTTTAGACAAAAGCAATTCTTTGCTGGATTAACTTCTAAATAATAGTTACCCCATCTTTTGTTTCTCCTAAAAAAGATCAATTGCGTATGTTTTAAACTGTGCTTTAAATAGTGGAGCTGTCCTACGACCCAAATATCAGTTACGCCAATTTTCTGATATAAAGAATGCCGATGTTTAAATTCAGCATCACTTAACGGTGCACACTGAATTTCGAATGCTAAATTTTCAGCAACTAACACATCTGCTCTAAGCTGACCATCGGCTAGTGGTATTTCTACTGCCGCATCAAATCCCACAGCAGTTAATGCCGCCTTAAACAGCATTTTTGATTGATGATGTTCTTCTTTTTCACCCATTAAATTAGTGTAACTAGTCAAATGTTTAAAAAAAGCAGATTTTTTCTCCGAAACAATCAGAATTACTTTCTTATTGCAGTGCGGACAACGATATATTTCTTGATTTAATTTCTTTTGTCTTGAATTAACAAGGTAAGCTTCACTTACCGCAAGCACTAATTTTTTATCTAACATGGCTGCATACATATTTTTTCACCCATGTTTTATTACGCAAAAAAGAGACGGATTTTTCTTCCGTCTCTTTTTCTTTATAAATTCTTAATCATTTAGCTTGTTTAAGAAAGTAATAGCGAATATGACCTAAAGCGTCTTGACCCATCAAGCACTTACCAGTTTCTTTAACTGTGTTCATTTCTTCATCATCAATCTTAATGCCGTATTCATTGGCAATTGCCCAAGCATCAGCAGGCTTTAATTCAGCATAATCTTCATCAAGAAAAGCCAATTCCAAATAGTATTGACCACGTTGATAATACAAACTTGAAGCCAAATCGCTCACTCTCAAATTATCAGCTAGTTCAATTACATTGCCTAACTCAGTAAATTGATATGCGTGACGCTTTTGGAACTTCCAATATTCATTATTACCAGCTGCACTGACATTAGCTTCATTTTCTTCTTGCGTTAGCGGATCAACTTCGGTATTTAAATCGTCTTTGGGATCAAGATCGAAAAAGCTTCTTCTTGAATCGGAGTCCGCCTGTGTTGAATCACTATCATCGCTCATTGAATCACCCATCATCTTACGCAAATTATTTGCGTCTTCGGGTTGAACTTTAGTAATCATTAAATCAAGGCCGCCATTATTTGGCATTACTTGGAAAGTTACAGGCACACCCTTGGTAAAGGTATGATCTGTATCAACTTCTGCAAGGATTGAGTAAAAGAATTGTTGAATCTTATCTTTATCACCCAAAAGATCAAGGACTTTAAGGCCGCGACGTGCTAATTCTTCCTTATCAATTCTGACCCTAATTGTATTTTTATTAATATGATCTACTTGCACAGGATCTCACCTCCATGAATCATTATAGTATATTGTAGCGTACTTTTTGTCTAAAATAAAAGTGTTAGCATTAACACTAACACTTTCGAAAATTTTATAAATCTGCAATCTTTTGTGCTTCAGCCAATTCTAAGCGACGCACCTTGCGTGGCAAGAATCGACGAATTTCATCTTCATTATAACCTACTTGAAGTCGACGATCATCCATGATGATTGGTCTTCTCAAAAGACTTGGATTCTTTTCTACTAAATCAAGTAACTGATCAATTGATAAATCATCTAAATTGATTTTCAATTGTTGAAAAGCTCTTGAGCGGGTAGAAATGATTTCTTCTGTACCATTTTCGGTCATACGCAAGATTCTCAACAATTCTTTCTTAGTTAATGGCTCAGAAAAGATGTTTCTTTCCTTAAAAGGAATATTGTGCTTTTCAAGCCAAGCTCTGGCTTTACGGCATGAGGTACAACTAGGAGATACATATAAATCTACCATAAAAATCACGCTCCTCAGAACAACTAATTGTATACGTTCTTTAATTTATAACCAGTATAACACACTAACTTCTTTTTTGTAAGTGCCTATTTTATCTTTTATATTAATTCCTAGTATATCCTAAAGAAAAAGCGTGAATTATTTGTGAAGAATTTATTTGTTTTATTTAAAAATTAACAAATAGACACAAAAAAGAGACCAAAACTGGTCTCATTTTTTGATTTAATATGAAAATTACTTGTTAATCTTCTTCATTAAGTCTTCGACTAATTTTTCATTTTCTTCAGCAGTTTCTGAAACGAAGCATGCTTCATTAGCCAATTCCTTAAGATCCTTAGTATCAAGCTTCTTCATTAAGCTTCTGATACGTAAGATTGAAGTTGCACTCATTGAGTATTCATCAAGTCCCATTGAAAGTAAGATTGGGAACATGGTATTATCACCGGCAGCTTCACCACACATACCACACCAAATACCGTTTTCGTGAGCAGCATCAATAGTGTGCTTGATCAAACGAAGTACTGATGGGTTATATGGTTGGTACAAGTATGATACGTTGTCGTTACCACGGTCAGCAGCCATAGTGTATTGGATCAAGTCGTTAGTACCGATTGAGAAGAAGTCAACTTCCTTAGCGAATTGATCAGCCAAAACAGCAGCTGCAGGAACTTCGATCATCATACCAACTTGTAAGTCATCGCCGACCTTAACGCCCTTTTCGATTAACTTTTGCTTTTCGTCATTCAAAATGGCCTTAGCTTGACGAAGTTCAGCCAATGTACCAATCATTGGGAACATAATACCAAGCTTACCGTATGCTGAAGCACGAAGCAAAGCTCTTAATTGGGTACGGAAGATCTTTTCGTTCTTAAGTGAAAGACGAATAGCACGTACACCTAAGAATGGGTTCATTTCTTCTGGCAAGTCCCAGTAATCTAGGTGCTTGTCACCACCGATATCCATAGTTCTAATGATGACTTGCTTGCCGTTCATGCCTTCGATAACTTTCTTGTAAGCTTCGAATTGATCATCTTCTGTTGGGAAGTCTGAAGAATCCATGTACAAGAATTCAGTTCTGTACAAACCAATGGCTTCAGCACCATTTTCATGTACACCTGGCATGTCATTAGGAGTACCGATATTAGCAGCAATGGTAAATTTCTTACCATCAGCAGTAAGTGAAGGTTCATCCTTCAACTTCTTCCATTCAGCCTTTTGCTTAAGGAAGTCTTCACCCTTCTTCTTGTAGTCTGCAATTTGGTCATCGCTTGGAGCAATGATTGCAGTACCATCAAGACCGTCATCAATTAACATATCGCCGTTCTTAACGTCTTTAGTAATTGAATCAGTACCAACTACGGCTGGTAATTCAAGTGAACGGGCCATAATTGCTGAGTGAGCAGTACGACCACCTACATCAGTAACAAAGCCCTTAACGTACTTCTTGTTAAGTTGAGCAGTGTCACTAGGAGTTAAGTCATGAGCTACAACAATAACTTCATGATCAATTGAAGCTGGGTTTGGTAATTCCTTGCCAAGAAGGTGAGCCATAATACGCTTTGAAACGTCACGTACATCAGCAGCACGTTCTTGCATGTAAGGATTATCAGTCATGCCTTCAAAAATTGAGATGAACTTTTGAGCAGTTTCATCAAGAGCAGCTTCTGCATTAATCTTGGAGTCCTTAATTTCATTCTCAATAGCACCAGTAAATTCTGGGTCATTTAAAATCATTAAGTGAGCTTCAAAAACTTGGGCTTCTTCTTCACCCAAGCTCTTCTTAGCTGTATCACGAATCTTTTCAACTTCAGTAGTTGATTCCTTAATAGCATCCTTGTAACGTAATACTTCTGAATCAACATCACTGATTGAAGATTTTGAGAATGAAAGATCAGGCTCTACAAGAAGATATGCTGGAGCAATGGCAATACCATCACTTGCAGCAATTCCCTTTAAAGTCTTGGTCATTATTCAGCTAAACCTTCTTTTTTCATAGTGTCAGCAATTGCGTCTAATGCGTCCTTTTCGTCGTCACCTTCAGCAGTAATAGTAACGTCTGCGTTTTGGCCAACACCAAGTGACATAACGCCCATGATTGACTTCAAGTTTACTGACTTGCCGTTGTATTCCAAGTTAACATCTGAACCGAACTTTGAAGCAGCTTGTACTAAAAGAGTAGCTGGACGTGCATGAATACCTGTTTCTGCAATAATATGAAAATCGCGTTTTTCCATTATGAATATCTCCTTTAAAATTGAAAAATTAAACTGGTAATAAATACCCATTCGAGTACTAGATTATCATGTTTTTACGGTTAAGACAACAACAATGTAACAGTTTACATCATTTACTTACCAGTATTCGTCGCGGTATAAACAATAGAACCGCCTCTTTTAGCCCTACCAGTAATATACTGTCGCTTGCCATAATTCCTTATAGTCTTTTGAAGCTCAAAGGCATCTTCAGGTTTGACCTCATACTCTTTGATTTTGCCTGAAACCAATTGGTCCAAAATTTTTTGATAATCCAAAAACATCACCACACTTTTTAAATTTTATAATTTTTTTACACTTTATTCTACTCTTTATACTAAATTTTCAAAAATATTAATATTTTGTCTATTCTTACAAAAAATAAGTTCATTAGTGCTTAGCACTTGACTAAGGCGAGTGCTAATAATATAATTTTGGTACAGTTTAAATGAAAGGCGGTAAGAATATTTGCTTTGCCAAAATTGTCATGAACGGCCTGCCTCTATTCATCTTTTTACCAAGGTGAACGGCCAAAGCCGAGAGATTAATTTATGTCAACACTGTTATCAAGAATTAAGAAATCAACAAGGAAATCTAGAAAATATGAATAACGATAATAACGAATTTTTTGGCGACTTTGATGATTTATTCAACGCATTAAACGGAAATAACAACAATGCCGCAAACAACAATAATATGGGAAACAACGACCCAAGAATGCAAATGGGTGGTGGCAACGGAAACGGTGGTCAAGGCGGCAGAAGCTTGCTTGATCAATATGGTACAGATTTAACCGCCCTTGCTAAGAAAGGCAAAATCGACCCAGTAATCGGCCGTGATAAAGAAATCGCCCGTGTCATTGAAATTTTAAACAGAAGAACTAAAAACAACCCAGTTTTAATTGGTGAAGCTGGT
This sequence comes from Lactobacillus sp. OTU4228, assembly GCF_001006945.1. NCBI lineage: Bacteria > Bacillati > Bacillota > Bacilli > Lactobacillales > Lactobacillaceae > Lactobacillus > Lactobacillus sp. OTU4228. The sequence goes on along the minus strand of NZ_CDLD01000012.1, from coordinate 113,781 downwards.
GTTGGTAAGACTGCTGTAGTTGAAGGACTTGCTCAAGAAATCGTTGACGGTTCTGTTCCAGCTAAACTGCAAAAAAAGCGTATCATTTCCTTAAATGTAGTATCACTTGTTCAAGGTACTGGTATCCGTGGTCAATTCGAACAAAGAATGGAACAATTGATCAAGGAATTACAACAAAATGACGATATCATCCTATTTATTGATGAAATTCACGAAATTGTTGGTGCCGGAAATGCTGAAGGCGGTATGGACGCCGGCAACATTATTAAGCCTGCCCTAGCTCGTGGCGAACTGCAATTAGTAGGTGCTACTACTATTAAGGAATACCGCGATATTGAAAAGGATTCAGCTTTAGCAAGAAGATTCCAACCTGTTGAAGTTAAGGAACCTTCAATTGATGAAACTACCCGTATTTTAAAGGGTATTCAAAAGCGTTACGAAGATTACCACCACGTTCACTACACAGACGATGCTATTGAATCTGCCGCTAAGCTTTCTGCTCGCTACATTCAAGATAGATTCTTGCCTGACAAGGCCATTGACTTACTTGATGAAGCTGGTTCAAGAATGAACTTAACTATTCCTTATATTGATAAGGATAAGATGCAAGAAAGAATCAATGCAGCTGAACAATTAAAGGAAGAAGCCTTGAAGAATGAAGACTACGAAAAGGCTGCTTACTACCGTGATCAAATTGATAAATACAAAAAGGTAAAGGATCAAAAAGTTGACCCTGACAAATCCCCAGTTATTACCAGCAAGATCATGAACAAGATTGTTGAAGAAAAGACTGGCATCCCTGTCGGCGATATTCAAAAGCAAGAAGAAAATCAATTGCAAAATTTGGCTAGTGATTTGAAAGCTCACGTTATCGGTCAAGACAAGGCTGTTGACAAAGTTGCTCGTGCTATTCGTCGTAACAGAATCGGTTTCAACAAGTCTGGTCGTCCAATTGGTTCCTTCTTATTCGTAGGACCTACTGGTGTTGGTAAGACTGAACTTGCTAAACAACTTGCTAAGCAAATGTTTGGTTCAGAAGATGCCATGATTCGTTTCGATATGTCTGAATACATGGAACAATATTCTGTATCTAAGTTGATTGGTTCAGCTCCTGGTTACGTTGGCTACGAAGAAGCTGGTCAATTGACTGAACAAGTTCGTCACAACCCATACAGCTTGATTTTGCTTGACGAAATTGAAAAAGCTCACCCAGACGTTTTGAACCTCTTCTTGCAAATCTTAGATGATGGTCGTTTGACTGATTCACAAGGTAGAACTGTTTCATTCAAAGATACAATCATCATCATGACTTCTAACGCAGGTCAAGGCATCAAGAATGCTAGCGTTGGTTTCGCTGCTGAAAATGAAGACGAAAGTAATGAATCAGCTAGAAACAACATGAGTCAATTCTTCAAGCCTGAATTCCTTAACCGTCTTGATGACGTCATTGAATTCAACGAATTGACTAAACCTGACTTACTTAAGATTGTTGACTTGATGCTTGCTAACACCAACAACATGGTTAAGGATCAAGGTTTGCACATTGATGTTACCGACGCAGCTAAAGAAAAATTAGTTGACGAAGGCTTCAACCCTGCTTTAGGTGCACGTCCACTTCGTCGTACCATTCAAGAAGAAATCGAAGATAAGGTTGCTGACTACAAGCTCGACCACACTGACAGCAAGAACTTAAAGGCTGATGTCAAAGATGACGAGATCGTAATTAGCGAAGAATAATTAACAAACAAATAAACAAAACTCATTCAAGTTATACGCAAAAAGATTCCGAGATTAATATCTTAGAACCTTTTTTGTTAATTACTAAAATTAATACAAGTTTTATAAGTAAAAATAAATATATGTATCTTGTTTTGCGGTATACTAAAATTAAGAGAAAAAGCTAAGAGAGACAGGTGAAATCCATGCATTTAATCGATGTAACCAATAACTATTCTGATTTGGTTCAAAGTCAGCTTAACACTACTGATGCCAACTACGTTAAGGTATATTCTTTAGGCAATACTTCAGTCATTTATACTGAAAGCAAAAATGCGATCGGTATTGCGCTTGAAAACCACGATCGCCGCGTTCGTGAAGATGAAGTTGAATTCATTATTAAACGTTTGCTCAAGAATTATGATTCTTCATACACTTTAACTGTTGATAAGAGCCGTCACGTAATTGAAATTCACGTTGACAAATAATTACAGAATTTAAAGATAACAAAAGGAGAACTACGTTTGTAGTTCTCCTTTTTTACGTCTATTATAACTTTTCAGTTAATTTAACATCTGGATATTTGTCGTGGAAGAAACGTTCTGCAAATTCATTTTCAAATAAGAATAATGGATTGCCATAGCGGTCCTTAACCAGCAAGTTACGGCTGTTAGACATTCTTGGATCAAGTTGATCTGGATCAATCCAACGAGCCACACGGTGACCGATACTGTTCATTTCAACTTCTGAATTATATTCGTTCTTCATTCTGAATTGGAATACTTCAAATTGCAATTGACCAACAGCACCTAAAATGTATTCATCAGTTTGGTAATTGCGGTAAAGCTGAATGGCACCTTCTTGAACCAACTGGTTCATCCCCTTATGGAATGACTTCTGCTTCATCACGTTCTTAGCAGTTACACGCATGAACAATTCAGGGGTAAATTCTGGAAGTGGTGGATAAACAATCTTACGCTTGCCAGCATAAATACTGTCACCAATTTGGAAATTACCAGTATCATACAAACCAACGATATCACCTGCAACCGCATCTGAAACTTGCACACGTTCACTAGACATGAACTCTGTTGCATTATTCAAACGGATTGGCTTATCAGTTCTAGCTAAGGTTACATCCAAGCCCTTCTTAAATTCACCACTACCAATACGAACAAAGGCAATACGGTCACGGTGGTGTGGGTTCATGTTAGCCTGAATCTTGAAGACAAAGCCTGAAAATTCAGGATCTTCTGGGCTCAATTCTTCATCCCCATTTACAGTATGGCTTTCTGGAGCTGGAGCCAAATCAACGAAGCTATTCAAGAATGTTTCTACACCAAAGTTGGTCAAAGCTGAACCAAAGAAGACAGGAGTTTGATCACCCATCGCAATCTTTTCACGGTCAAACTTGTTACCAGCTTCCTTAATCAAGTCGATTTCATCAAGGGTATCCTTAAATTGTGGATCTTGACTAAGTGGTTCACTATCAGGCAAAGTACCTTCATCGTTCAATGGTAAGAAACGATCTTGACCATCTTTACGGTAAAGTTCAACGCGTTTGCTAGCAATATCGTAAAGACCCTTCAAGGTTTGACCTGAACCAATTGGCCAGTTCATTGCCACACCTTCGATGCCAAGCAAATCTTCTAGTTCAGCAATCAAATCTAGTGGTGGACGACCATCACGGTCAAGCTTGTTCATAAAGGTAAAAATTGGAATACCACGTTTTTTAACAACCTTAAACAATTTCTTAGTTTGAGGTTCGATACCCTTAGCTGAGTCAATTACCATGACTGCTGAGTCAACGGCCATCAATGTACGGTAAGTATCTTCAGAGAAGTCTTGGTGACCTGGCGTATCCAAAATATTGATCCGCTTGCCCTTATATTCAAACTGCATAACTGAACTAGTAACGGAAATACCACGCTTTTTTTCGATTTCCATCCAGTCACTAGTTGCGTAGTTACCTGTCTTACGTGCCTTAACGGTACCTGCCTTACGAATTACCCCACCAAAAAGCAGCATTTGTTCAGTAATAGTCGTTTTACCTGCGTCAGGGTGTGAAATAATCGCAAAGGTTCTTCTTTTATTTACTTTATCTGCTAACTCTTTATCCATTAGTCCTTTTTATCTTCTTCCTTTTTTAGTCCATCTTCTGACAGCAATACTGTCAACAATCTCGAGCCCTTCATTCTTCTGGTGGTAAGCGTCTTGCCATCTCCAATATCAACTGTCAACTTTTCCCCTTTTGCTGGAATTACCTTTAGAGTATTGATAACGTACCCAGCTACTGTATCGACATCTTCCATTTCAAGATGCGTACCAAATTGCTCGTTAAATTCATCAAGTGGCATCTTGCCGTAAATAATGTATTTATGAGGTGCAATTTGATTATACAAAACTTCTGTATGATCGACTTCATCATCGATATCACCGACGATCTCTTCAACCAAGTCTTCAATTGTTGCTAGACCAGTAACACCGCCATATTCGTCCATCAAAATAGCCAGCTGCCTTTGTGTCTGCTGCATTTCCATCAGCAAGTCTCCTAATTCAGCTGTTTCAAGTGCAAATAATGGTTCGATCATTACGTCTTCATAATCGAGATTTTCAAAGCCTTTTTGCTTAGCCATGCGCAAAACGCTTCTGATATGAATGACGCCAACGATCTTATCTTTATCTCGTTTATAAACTGGGACACGTGAATAAGGCTCACGTAAAATCTCATCCAAATTATCCTGAAGGCTCACTTCCGCATCAACCATGAATGCATCCGTTCTTGGCACCATTACTTCACGGGCCGTTTTACCTTGAAATTCAAGGATTCCTTCAAGCATTGAAAATTCTTTGTCGTCAATTTTATGACTATCATGTAAATTAACGATTTCTTTTTCTAAATGATCTTTAGTTTCTTCTTTTTTATCGCCTGATAGTTTATTTTTCAGGCGGTCAAAAAAATTATCCGCTCCAGGATCACTACTCATTTGTATACTCTCTTTCTTAAAAAGTCATCTAAATAAAGATATTATAGCATACAGCAAGTGTCATTATGTTAAAATAGCACATAAGACTAAGGAGGTTGGATACAATGAAAAAAAGCCACGTCTTGCTTGTTTTCACATTTTTATTGCTTATCCCATATATTTGCAGTCTAGCAATTATTGGTATTGGCTATAATGCATTGGTACTGCACTCAGCAGAGATCTGCCGTACGATCATCGGAGCTTTAGTTGGCTCAATCATCATGTTTGCTGTTAAGGCAACAATTCAACGTCCAGTTGATTTATTAGCCGTTCAAACCAATGATGGCTTGTTAAAACAACTTTTGCGTTTCTTCAGTATTAGACGACGCTACTTCTTGCTGTTCGCTAATATTGTTCTAGACTTCATTTTATGCTTTGCATCAACATATCTAGTCCGTTCAATTATGACCCTAGACCAAATCGTAGGCAATTCAATCGGATTCGTGTTGTTGATTATGTTCGTTTCAACTTGTCTTGGAGCTTACGTCGAATACGACAACTTATCAATCGATCCGCAACAACATTAATTTTTATTTATTCACTGACCTTTAAGTAGAAATCTTGGGTCAGTCTTTTTGTATCCAGATCAAGATCCCAAACCATGTATGGTGTATCGCTGTCACCTAAGTTTTGGTAAACCTTAACACCGTTGTCCATTACTTTTTTAACAAAAGTAGAAACAGTGCTAGTTAAAGGCAAATTGAAGAAAACAAGGTTTTGATTTTCTTGAACTTCTTCATCAACTTCAGCTTTAGGCAAGTCAAATTTCATCAAGCCAGTTGGCACTTTGCTATCTGCATTAGCGATCACGCCGTACCAGTACATGAAATTATCTTCTCCTGAGACGATCAATGCAGTACGTTTATTTTCTAAGTCGTTGTCAGCTAAAAACTTTTGAAAAGTTTCATCATTTTCCATTTGTTGGTTAGCTTCCATGAAACTCTTTTGTGCATTCATCAAGCTAGATGGAAAAGGACGACCTACAAATATTTTTTCATCGATAGTTTTCTTCATTTTTTCTCCTCAACTAATATTCAGCTAATTCACTTAAATCAATTACTTCTCCATTTAAGAAAGCATCAATTTCTCCTGATGAAAAGCCATGACTGAATAAATACTTTTTGATCTTAAATTTGCGCTCTGTTTCATCAAAACGACGGAATCTCTTATATGCCTTAATGCCCTGCTTTTTTAAAGCTTCCATTTGCATATCTTCATCATCTGCCAAATCCAAAGAAGAAATGATTTCGCTGCTAATGCCGCCATCAAAACCATGAGCCAGCAGTTTGCTTCTCATCTTGCGTTCAATTTCTCTTTGTGAGATTTTTCCCACTTGATGCACCATTGACTTAATCACTCTCTGGCCGACGTCAATCCAATCCTCATCATCTATTTCATCAAGCTCTACCTGACTAATTTCGGGATCAACACCTTTTTGCGTTAATTTGCGGAGCAGGCTCTTAGGACCATCGGAACCAACACGAAGGTCATTTTTGATAAAAAGTCTAACATATTGTCGGTCATCCAAATAGCCCAATTCATTTAACTGACTAACAGCGCTATTGGCTGCTTCATCGGAAATCTCGTGCTTTTTCAAATACTGTAAAACTTCAAACACGGTTCGAGGCTCATAACTCAAAAAATGAGCGGCTAAATCACTGGCTTTAGCATCTGCATCAAATTGACGAACTTGTTCAATTTGATCATCATTTAGTTCTTTTCCTTTTAGTAAAACAAATTCAGCTATAGTCTTTTCACTAGCAGAAAAAGCATACTTGCCATCCAAAAAAATATTATAACGTCCTGGGCGCCGTTGTGCACTTACTTTGGTTATCAACACTTGTTTTCACCTCGCAATATTCTAAATTACATGCTAGCAAATTTTTGTAATGCTTGCTAAGAACTTTTTTTAGGTAGTACAATTAGTAGCAATGTAATTTAGTTTTTAGTAGAAAGAATAAGGATAATGAATAGAAAATTTTCCAAGAATAAACAACGCGAAAAAGATGTCATCATTACCATTAAACGCTTAGGCATCAATGGTGAAGGCATCGGTTATTACAAAAAGAAGATCATCTTCATCCCTGGTGCTTTGCCAGGTGAAGTAGTCGTAGCCAAAATCGTGAAGAGCTACCCTCATTACATTGAAGGCGAATTAGTACGCATTAAAGAAAAAAGCCCTGATCGTGTGGACTTCCCTGAAGGCGTTGATCCAGAAATCGGCGGTTTAGAGCTATCGCATTTGTCCTACGACAAGCAACTTGAATTCAAGCGCAACAATATGCTTGAGTCACTTAAGAAATATCACCCACGTGGCTACGCTAAATACAAGGTTAAAAAGACTATTCCTGCTCCAGATCCATGGCACTACCGCAACAAGGCACAATATCAAATTGAAAGCGTCCATGGCAAAACCAAGTTGGGTCTTTTTGCACCAAATTCTCACCGTCTAATTGACTTGCCTAAGATGCCAACCCAAAATGAAGACACCCAAAAAACAGAACGTGAAATTAAGGAATTAATCGAAAAATTGCACGTTCCAGTCGCAAACTATCGTCGTCATTTGCCAGGTATTAAGACAGTGGTTGTTCGTCAATCAGAAGCTACTAAAGAAATTCAAGTTACCTTAATTACTATCGACCACAAGCTCAAGAACTTGATCCCACTTGCAAAAGAAATCATGAAGCTCGATCATGTAGTCAGCGTTTATCAAAACGAAACTGAATGGCAAAACCCACAAGTTTGGGGCAACAAGACTGAAAAGTTATTGGGCAAAAACCAAATCGTTGAAGAAATTTTGGGCAAGAAATTCGCTTTGTCTCCACGTGCTTTCTTCCAACTCAACCCTGTTCAAACCGTTAACCTTTATTCAGAAGCCTTAAAATACCTTGACTTAACTCCAGATCAAACTTTAATCGATGCCTATAGTGGTGTAGGTACACTCGGCATTTTAGCAGCTGATCGCGTTAAGCAAGTTATCGGTATTGAAACTATTCCTGAAGCAGTTAAGGATGCGCAACACAACGTTGAATTGAACCACATTAAAAACGCTGATTACATTCAAGGTGCTACCGAAAAGGTATTGCCTGAATTGCAAAACAGCGGCGTATCAATCGACGCTTTGATCGTGGACCCACCAAGAACTGGTTTAGCAAAGAGTTTGATCAAGACAATCTTACGCGTTAAACCAGAAACCTTTGTCTACATTTCATGTAATCCTTCAACTTTAGCTCAAGATTTAGTTTTACTTAGCGAAGCATACGACGTTCGCTTAATCCAAAATGTCGATATGTTGCCACAAACACCTCGTTGTGAAGCTATTGCTAAATTAGTTTTACGTAAATAATAACAATAATAAGCCTAGTCAAACGACTAGGCTTTTTTTGTGCCATAAAAAAGCAGCTGCCGGACAATCCTGTCTCTTTGCAGCCGCAATTTCAAGTGGATGAGGCAGCTCATCAATTGATAGTCACGATTTTCAGTTGTTTGATTTGTGTTAAAACATTGGCTATCGCAATCAATATTAACATTCACTTGTTCGGGTCTTTACATAAAACGTAACTTTTTAATGAATTGGAGTTTTCTGCGAACAGCCACAGACAGTTAATAAATAGCATTTAATTAAGTGATTTATGGCTGACACCTCTACATATAGAGAATCTTTCAAGTTTCCAATAATACAATTCTGGAGATAAAAACTTATTGTTCATTTTACATTTGTTAACTTTATTTCTACCTCTTCCACACCATTAATTATATCCGGTTGTGTAACCGCTTGCAATAATTAGAGCTTATATTTATCCAAAAAAGCCTTAACTGTCTTTTGATATTCCTTTTTATACATTGGATAAGACAAGGCATGTCCTGCTAAAGGCGCAATCCAGATTTCCTTTGGCGCATCAGTTGCAGCATAATTTTGATAAACCATTTCGGTCGGCACAAAATGATCCTTACCACCGTGAATAAACAAGAATGGTCTGGTATTCTTCTTTAACTGCTCAACCGATGAAGCCTGTCCCAAGAAAAAGCCATTCTTAACTTTATTGATTCCGCTAATAGCTTCAACCAAAGGCATACGAGCAATCTTATTTAAGTTGCACAAATTACCGGCTTGATACATGATCTCCTCTTTAACGCTTGAATAGCCGCAATCTTCGATAAATGCCTTAACCTGGCTAGGCAATTTCATACCGCTGACCATCATTGTGGTAGCACCGCCCATACTTTGGCCCATCACAATAATCTTGCTATCTTGACCATTTTTGGCAATCACTTGCCTAATCCAATTGCGAATATCTTCTTTTTCAACCCAGCCATAGCCGATATATTTACCAGCACTTCTGCCTTGCGCACGAGCATCAGGCAAAAGCACATTATAACCAAAATCATAGAACATTTTGGCAAAACCGCCCATGCTATCGCTATCACTCATAAAACCATGTAGCAAAATAGCCGTTTTATCTGAATCATGATTTAAATATTGGGCAAATAGCGTCAAGCCACTTTTAGTTTCAAGACTCCATTTTTCTTTTGGAAAATCTCTAAACCAAACTTTATTGCGATAAAGTGAATCTTTACCTGATAACTTTTTTGAATCCGGCTTTTTATTAAATGGCGTCATTGCCATCTTAAAGAAATAGTCACTAGCAATTGCAAAACCAGTACCTGCTACTAGAAGTGATGTTAATAATAGCTTTTTCTTCATATGCGTGCACTTTCTAAATAAATTAAGCTGTTTTATTTTATAATTATCAAAAGAATATTGAATATTGAATATTTTTACTTTAATTATACGAGAAAAATGCGCTTAACGGACTTATTACAATTAATTGATGATCTTAATCTCAATACAAGTTTTTATTTAAAAATAGCTGGTAAAACTATGCCCTGGGGCAAATTAACTTTAGCAGGAGAAAAATGTCTGCTTTATCCAGGACAAAAAGCTTTAACCAAAAAGAAAATAGTAAAATTAGTGGGCAAAATGCATGGCCGCGGCATCCCTCTTATCGCCGTAGTAGCCGAAAAAGAATATCCTCTTTTTGGCCTGCAAATAGTTGAAGATGAACGCAAAGCAATCTTGCTCTAATAAAAAACGTTTGGCTAAGCCAAACGTTTTATTTTTCTATCTTTATGCTACTTTTCTTTGTATTGACGTACATGGTCCTTAGTACCTGCGAAATACCAAGTACCCTTTTCATCATCACTATCTAATTCCTGACCATCTTCTGGATCTTCTAAGGCAGCATTGAAGACATCTTCATATTCAGGAATAGTCAACTTCTTACGACGGTCGAGTAGTGCCATATCCTTGGCCTGATCAATTTCATTTTCATAGTCTGTGACCAAGTTGCCACTGTAGAATTCACCCATCGCACCTGAGCCATATGAAAATAGCCCAACTAATGAACCTGCGGCCAAGTTGGCATTTTCAAGCAGACTAAGCAAACTCAAATATAATGATGCAGTATAAACATTACCAACGCGGCGTGATAATTGCTTGGCAGCTTCAAAACTATTTTCTAGTTTCTTAGTCGTCTCTTCATCTTGACCTTCTACCGCAATTCTGTTTGCCTTAAGCGCCATCTTAGTAAATGGCATGTGATAAGTAATCGCATCAAAATCACTAGTCTTAAGATTCTTTTGCTTTTTGTAGGCATTGAAAGTCTTAGTAAAGAAGTCCAAGTAAACTTGAGTTGAATATTTTCCTTCAACCATCGCTACACGTGAGAAGTTTGGTCGCCAGAAGTCATTGATATCTTCGCTGTAAGCACTGTGACCATCGTTTAAAGCAACAATGCTTGGATCAGCCTTGATCAACATACTGATACTGCCGGCACCTTGCGTAACTTCACCCGGAGTACCTACACCATAACGCGCAATATCACTACCGATTACTATAGCGGTTTGATGAGGATGAACTCTAACAAAGTCACGCGCAATCATCAAGGTGGCAGTTAAACCAAAGCAAGCTTCCTTAACTTCAAAAGTTCTAACTTCTGGTTTTAACTTCAAAGCGGTTTTGACAAATAAAGAAGCAGACTTAGATTGGTCAACGCTACTTTCTGTACCAAAGACCAACAGACCAACCTTATCCTTGTCGATGCGGTTAATATAACGCATGGTGGCGTTGATCCCCATTGAAACTGCATCTTGAGTTTGGTCAGCAACACTCATTTCATTTTGACCAATTCCAATCAAGAATTTGTTAGGATCTTGGTTTCTTGCATGTGCCAAATCAACCATATCGACATACTTATTTGGCGTAAAAAATCCAATCTTATCAATACCTACTTGCATTATTTTTCCTCTCTTAATTTCTCCAAAATATCCTTTGCATGACTTTCTGAATAATTCTTTTCTTGAATCATCCTATTTAAAACTGTCTTTTTCTCTTCTTTAGTCGCTTTCAGCTCAGCTACTACGTTGCGAGCCTGCAATTTCATATGACCTGCTTGAATGCCCACTGTTGAAATAGCTAACAAAGCAGCCAAATTATTGGCTAACCCAATACTGGTGATAATTTCACCCAAAACTTTGCTGGTGATATCTTTACCTAAAATGGCAAAGCTTTGTTGGACATCGCGGCGAGCCTTGATTGAACCACCCACAACACCAATTGCCATCGGTAAGGTTAATTCACCCACCAACTTGTCATCCTTCATTGTCCATTTTGACAAACTGCGATATTGTCCGTCTTGATTTGCTAAAACGGCAGTAGCATTTTCAATTGCTCGGTAGTCATTGCCGGTCGCTATTAAAACAGCGTCGACGCCATTCATGATCCCCTTGTTATTGGTTACCGCACGATACGGATCTTCATAGCCAATTTGACTAAGCAAAACAATCCGTTCAGCCACTTTTTCGCCACCGATAGTCGCTGGATCAATTTTTACTTCAGCCTTGGTCAATTGACTCGGATAGTTAGACAAAATGGCGAAAAGTTTTTCTTCAACATGATCCAACTGTCCTAATTTTGCACTCAAAAATTCAAGAATTGAATTAGTCTTATTAGCTCCCATAGCTTCGGCTGGATCTACCAAAACTTTAAGATAAACTAAATTACCTTGTTGTCTAGCCGAAATAGAGCGAGTACCACCACCATGACCAACCAAGCTGGCAAATTTTTGATTAGCCAAATCAACTAAATTAGAAAATTCATCTTTCAAGTCTGCCAAAGAAAATTGTTCATCAACCTTTAAAACAATTTGACCATAGATCCCATCCCTATGGCTGACAGTACTTACGCCGCCGTTTTTGACAAAAATACTGGCACCGTGATTTGCAGCAGCGACTACAGATGGTTCCTCGGTTGCCATTGGCACCATGTATTTTTGTCCATCAATAATCAAGTTTTGAACTACACCTAATGGCAAACGCAGTTGACCAATCACGTTTTCGCTCAATTCATCCAAACGTTTTAATACCTGGTCATCAATATCTTCTAATTCAAGGCCTTCGTCTTGTAAAAGTTTTCTTCTTTGCTCAGGCTGTAATTGATAAAACTTCATTAGGCATTCTCGATTTCATAAGCAACCGCTTGGCCACCACCGATACACAAGGTAACCAAAGCTCTCTTGCCATTTCTATTCTTTAATCCACTAATTGCGGAAGCTACTAAACGCGTACCTGTTGCACCTAATGGGTGACCTAATGCAATCGCGCCGCCCATAATATTCAATTTATCCATTGGAATGTGCAAGTCTCTTGCCACTGCAAGGCCTTGAGCAGCAAAAGCTTCGTTTAATTCGATGATGTCGTAATCATCAATTTTGCGGCCAGTCTTAGCTAACAACTTCTTAACGGCATAGTAAGGAGTATAGCCCATGTAAGCCGGATCAAAACCGGCTTCCGCAAATGCACCTAACTTAGCAATTGGAGTTAAATGCAATTCTTCCATCTTTTCTTTAGTAGCAAGTACTAACATGCTGGCACCATCATTCAATGGGGATGAATTGCCGGCTGTTACTTGACCATCTTCCTTAAAGACGGGCTTTAAGTTGCTTAAGGCTTCAAGACTAGTATCAGGACGAATTGATTCATCATGATCCAAGGTTTGACCGTTAAGTTCAACCTTTAAAATTTCATTTTTGAAAAAGCCAGATTTAGTTGCTTTTGTTGCAAGTTGGTGTGAACGTAAACTGAATTCGTCCATTTCTTTGCGCGAAACATGATATCTCTCAGCAACGTTTTCAGCTGTAATTCCCATGTGTTTGCCAGAAAAAGCATCCATTAAGGCATCGTTGATCATCGTACTGGTTAAGTGATCTGCTGGATCAGCCTTGTATTCTTTTTTAACAAAGTATGGTGCGCGTGTCATGTTTTCACTACCACCAACAGCTACCAAATCCAAGTCGCCCATTTCCATTTGACCTTGGGCCAAACGAACAGCCTTTAAACTTGAACCACAAACTTCATTGATTGTCACTGCAGCTGACTCTTGCTTCATCCCTGAATTAAGAGCAACTTGACGGGCCATATTTTCACCAAGACCTGTACCTAAAACATTACCCATAAAAAGAGCTTGAACATCTTGCGGATTAATATTTCCCGCTTTCAAAGTCCCCTTTAATGCCATTACTCCCAACTCAATTGCGGAAGTATCCTTAAAAAAGCCACGATACTTGCCAAAAGGTGTTCTTTTGGCTGCAACAATATATATATCCTTCACTTATTTATTCTCTCCATCATGTAAAATTCGATAAATATGATCATAACAAAAAATTATTAAGAATACATAAAAAAGACTACGCTTTCGTGTAGTCTGTCAGAATCTTTAAAGATCATTTACTTTTTGGCTTTATCTTCAGCTTCAAATTGCTTGCCTAAGCGTTGAATATAAGCACGAAGTTGTTCCTTAATTTCAGGGTGCTTCAAACCATATTCAATTGAAGTTTCAAGGTAGCCTTCCTTGTTACCAACATCGTGACGTTCACCCTTAAATACATGAGCAAAAACTCTTTGCGTCTTGTTCATCGTATCAATGGCATCAGTCAATTGAATTTCGCCGCCACGACCAGGTTTTTGATGAGCTAAAATACCAAAAATTTCTGGTGTAAGGAGGTAGCGACCAATAATTGCGTAATCACTAGGTGCCTTATCAATGTCTGGCTTTTCAACGAATGACTTAACGTTGATCAAACCTGGCATAATTTCGTTTTCTGGTTCAATTACACCGTATTTTGAAACCTCCTTATGTGGTACTGGCATAACGGCAATGGTTGATGCATGAGTCTTGTTGTAGCGATCAATCAATTGCTTAGTAAGTGGCGTTTCATCGTCCATCAAGTCGTCACCTAACATAACGACAAATGGTTCATCCCCTACGAAACTGCGAGCACGGTAAATAGCGTCACCTAAGCCAGCTGGATGTGGTTGTCTAGTGTAGTATAAATTAACGCCAAGATTAGTAATGCCTTGAGTTAATTTCAAAAGTTCGTTCTTGCCCTTTTCAGCTAAGTCTTGTTCAAGTTCTGGGTTAGAATCAAAGTGATCTTCAATTGGGCGCTTGTTTTTGCCGATAACGATCAAAATATCTTCGATACCAGACTTCTTAGCTTCTTCAACGATAAATTGAATAGTTGGTTTATCAACGATTGGCAGCATTTCCTTAGGTAAAGCCTTAGTAGCAGGCAAGAATCGAGTACCTAAGCCGGCTGCAGGAATAACAGCTTTTCTTACTTTCATTGATGCAAATACACTTTCTTTTTTCTATCTTATGAAATAATCATAGCAAATTTATTAATCTTCAGCTACTTTTGTTTTCTTCTATCTTGAATATAACTTGCTACCCTACCAGCAGAATATTCTAACTCTCCTTCGCGATTGTGCACGATTGTCGCATTTACGCCTACGCCAAGCAGGAATAAGATTGCCGCTATATTTAGCCACAGCATAAAGATAATAAAAGTACCAATGATGCCGTAATTTTCCCAGGTAATCGGGAAGTGATGCAAATAAAAGCTAAATAAAAACGACAGTGCTAGCCAGCCAATCACAGTTACAATTACCCCTGGCCAAATTACTCTTTTCTTCAGCTTAATATTTGGCAATACATAGTTGAGATAGTAAACAGCCAAGATCATCATTAAAAGCACAACTGGATAACGATAACTAAAAATCTTGTCGATTTCTTCTACAGGCAATTGAAAAATTGGACTCAAAAAATGCAATAGCTGCTGACCAAAGACTAATGCTAAAGTAGCGCCTGTAAAAAGTATGATCATTAGCGTCGTAAATGCGATTGTAATCATTCTAGTCCAAAGGAAATTAACTATGGAAAGTTTAAGTTCAATTTGTCGGACGCCATATAATCTATTTTCGCCTAACCGAATCGCGTTAACCAAACTGGAAAACGACCAAACGGCCAACACAATACCAAAAGACATATATCCGGTCGAAGTCGTTTTTAGCAGCGAATTAATAATCGGCATAATGTACTTTGATATCTGATCTGGAAACACAAAGTCCAAATAATTAGCAATCGGTGCCGTATCAATGTGAAACAACGGCAAAATGTTCCCAATAATAATGATGATGGGAAAAATCGAAAACAAAATATAGTAGGCGATGACGATCGAACTATCGAGAATTTCACCTTGAGACAGAATGGTACGTAAAGTAAGAAAAAATTGGCCCAGCTTGGAATCGAGTCGATTCTTATTTTTCATTCAAAAACCTAATCGTCCATTTCGTCAAAGTGAGGAATGTACTTTTCTAAACCATCGTAAGGACGTTGTAAAGTCAAAATCTTAGGGCCATCTTTGGTAATGGCAAAGGTGTGTTCAAATTGAGCTGCGTTTGAACCATCTGGAGTTGCGTAGTAAACCCAGTCATCGTTAGGATCATCAACAGTTCTTTGGTCAATGTGCCAATCGCCACCTGCTTCAACCATTGGTTCACAGGTGATAGTCATACCTTCACGAAGACGGATACCGTGACCAGCCTTACCCCAGTGTGGTACTTCTGGATCTTCGTGGATTGATGGTTGAATACCGTGACCGATTAATTCACGAACGTCACCGTAATGGTTTTCGTCTTCAACCCAGTGTTGAATTGCGGCACCAATATCACCAATTCTGTTACCTAAAACGGCTTGATCGATACCAAGATACATAGCCTTCTTAGTTACTTCAATTAACTTCTTATCAGCGTCTGAAATTTTACCTACTGGGTAAGTAGTACATGAGTCTGATTCATAACCGTTCAAGTTGCAGGTAACATCCACCTTAACAATGTCGCCTTCCTTTAAAATGCGGTCTTTTCTAGGAGTTTGGTGAGCAATTTCATCATTAACTGAAATACAAGTACCGTATTTGTAGCCTTCAAAACCTTGTTCTGAAAGACGGCCGCCACGGCTCTTAACGAAGTCTTGGCAGAATTCTTCGATTTCCCAGGTTGAGATGCCTGGCTTGATAACATCGCGCAAGCCTTCAAACATTGTGGCAAGAAGGTGGCCTGAAGCTTGCATGCCTTTAAGTTCACGAATTGATTTAATTGTAATCAAAATAATTTCTCCTTTAAAAAATATATTCTCTCCTATTATAACGTTTTAATGAAGATTTTTAAAAGTTTAGCTAAAAACGCCTAGTTTCATGTATAATAAGGTGTCGTATAACGCAGTGAAAGGTATGAAAAATCATGAAAGCAAGAATTGTCTACGCCAGTATGACTGGTAATGATGAAGATATGGCAGATATTTTAGAGGAAGATCTACAAGATTATGGCGTTGATGTTGAAACAAGCGATGTAGGTTTCACCGATGCAAGCGATTATTTAGATAGCGATCTTTGCATTTTCATAACTTACACTTACGGTGAAGGTGTAATGACCGACGAAATTGCAGACTTTTATGACGAATTAAAGAAGCTTGATCTTACCGATAAGTACTTTGCAGTGATGGGATCAGGTGACAAGACTTATGGCGAACACTTCTGTGAGAATGTATTCGACTTCGAAAAGGCATTCAAGGCTTGTCATGCCACAGAAATCACCAAACCTGTTACCATCGAAAACGCACCTGACGATGATGCGATCGATTTAATCGATCAAGCTGCAAAAGAAATGGCCGATAAATTAAATGACTAAAAATAAAAAAGAAGTTACTATTGGTGATCAAGCTCAGATTCGCAAATTAGGACAAAAGCTAATCAAAAGGCACCGTAATTTATGGGTCTACACGATTTTTGGCTTTGTAGCTGCGCTGATCAATACCGTAGTCTTCATGGTTCTACACTCTTGGTGGCACAACGTAATGGTGATTTCCAACACCATTGCGTTCATCATTTCCAACTTGGCTTCGTTTTACTTTAACCAAAAAGCCGTTTTTATTAACAACGTAGATCATGAACACAGTACGTGGCACAAGCTAATTGTTTTCTTTACTTACAGAGTAATCAGTTTAATTCCCGATACCTTAATCATGTTGGTTGGTTTGTCCTGGCTTCACTTAAATGCCCTCTTGGTTAAAATTATTGACCAAGTTTTAGTCGGAATTTTCAATTATCTAACTACTAGATCTGTCTTTCAAAAACAAGAACATACCATGATTGAACGTGCAAAAAGGCGCATTCAAGAACAAAAAGCAAAAAAGAAGCAGTAAAAACTGCTTCTTTTTTCTATTCAAAATCTGCTGGCTTAGCTACTTCGTCTTTATGGAAGTAGTAGTAAATGTCATCCATGATGCGATCACTAGCATAACCATCACCGTATGGGTTCTTGGCGTTAGCCATCTTGTCATATGCTTCTTTATTTTCAAGAAGTTTAAGCATACTTTCTCTTACTTTATCTACTTCAGTCCCAACCAGCTTCAAAGTACCAGCCTTCACACCTTCTGGACGTTCAGTTGTGTCACGCAATACAAGCACTGGCTTACCAAGACTAGGCGCTTCTTCTTGTACGCCGCCTGAATCAGTCATGATAAAGTAACTGCGTTTAGCCAAGTTATGGAAGTCAACAACGTCAAGCGGTTCAATCAAGTGAATGCGAGGATCGCCGCCTAAAACTTCGTTAGCTACTTGTTGCACTCTTGGCGACAAGTGCACTGGATAAATAATTTCCACATCAGGATGTGAATCGATTACTTGACGCATCACTTTGAAGACGCGACGCATTGGCTCACCTTGGTTTTCACGACGGTGCATAGTAACCAAGATTACTTTATTGCCAGGAGTAATATCATCCATTACTGCGTGGTGGTAATCTTTTTGCACGGTTTGTTCCAAAGCATCAATTGCAGTGTTACCAGTTACGAAAATATTGTCAGCCTTATGATTTTCCTTAAGCAAATTACTCTTGGACAATTCGGTTGGCGCAAAATACAAGTCAGTTAAATCGTCAGTCATTTGACGGTTCATTTCTTCAGGATATGGCGAATACTTATTCCAAGTTCTCAGCCCTGCTTCCACGTGACCCAAAGTCGTTTGTTGGTAAAATGTCGCAAGAGCTGCCGCAAAACTTGTAGTCGTGTCGCCGTGAACCAAAACAATATCTGGCTTTTCCTCTTTAATCACTTTAGATAAATCAATCATTACCTTAGAAGTAATTTCTTCCAAAGTCTGATTCTTATGCATGATATTGAAGTCATAATCAGGTTTAATATTAAAAATATCAAGCACTTGATCAAGCATTTCACGGTGCTGTGCACTAACAACGGTCACTTCTTCAAAGCGGTCGTCTTTTTTTAATTTCAAAACAAGTGGTGCCATCTTAATTGCTTCTGGACGCGTGCCAAAAACAGTCATTACTTTAATTTTTTGCATAAAAAAATCCTCCGAAAACCTAATCTTACTATAACTGATTTAGGACTATCTTGCACTCCATTTATACAATATGCTTTAATGAATATGTCACTAAAGAAAGACGGGTATATTTATGAATAATGGTTTATTAGTTTTAATTACAACCGCACTTGTAATCATCATCGGTTGTTTCTGTTTAGTCTTCGGCTTAGATAAATCCAAGCTACCTAGAACAAGAAGAAGACTGCTTTACACTGCATTAATTTGCGTATTCCTTGTTTGGGGACTAATTACTTTTATCATGCTCAATCCAATGGGCTAAATTAAAAGCCATCTGAAAAAATCAGATGGCTTTTTTCGATGACCCCGGTGAGATTCGAACTCACCTCTACGGTTTAGGAGACCATTGTTCTATCCAGATGAACTACGGGGCCAAAACACAAGATTAACTTTACCAGAAATTAGGTAAATAGTTAATCTTTTTTCTTAAATTAAAATTGTGTAGTAAAGAAAGTCTTAGGATTGTTGGTATCTGCGATCTTATCAGCCGCAATTACGAATGGACTCCAAATAGCAAACGCAATTAACATATCAATAATACTCAAAACGATTGCACGCCAGTCATAGTTACATGCCAAAAACGGTCCAATAATCGGCGGCATGATGCTTGGCACCGCCACTTGTACCGGATTGACCAAGCCCATGACACTAACCCAGTATGAAAAAGCAACGTTTACAACCGGCGTCAGCAAAAATGGAATTAAGTAAACCGGATTAAGCACTACGGGCAGTCCCAGCAAGATCGGCTCACCAATGTTAAAGATACCTGGTGCTAACGTAATTTTAGCAATCGTACGATAATCGCTTCGCTTTGAAAATACCAAAATGGCGACAATCAACATCAGGGTACCACCGGCACCACCAAACCAGGCAAATACGTCAAACGAGCCTCTTACCCAAACGTAAGGTGGCACTTTTCCACTAGTCGCAGCCGTGATGTTGCCGTTTTGAGCTGTCAGCCAAATAGAATCAAGAATTGGTGATAACACACCCAAGCCATTGATACCAAAGAACCAAAAGACTTGAACCATCAAGGTAACTAATAATACGGTACCGAAGCCTTGACCCCATTTTACTAATGGCATTTGGATGGTAGTTAATAGCCAATCGCCAAAATAGTTGCCCGTTGCCACTTGGAACAGATAATTAATTCCACCGATACTAAAAATAGACACCATCGCTGGAATCAACGAATCAAAGGCAGCCTGTTCCGCATGAGGCAAATTGGTGGACAAATGCAACATAAACCTTGCCTTGTAGCAGGCATAATAGATAGCAAACCCCAGTGAGCCAAACAAGATCGCCGTAAACAAACCTGTCGTTGAAAATTGACTGATATCAAAGGCGCTTTTAATTACGACGCTTTCACCATGAAATCTAACCTTGGCATAGTTGGCAATGCTCAATGAAAAAGATGACAGTGAAACAATTGCCGCAGCCAGCCGATTGCCTTCAAAGTTTTTAGCTAGTTGATAACCTAATGCGAGTGCAAAGAAGCAGGCATACAGTGAAAAGGTACCACGCCAAACTAAATCGCTAATTGAAACTAGTGGCTGCATCGCAAAGGCAAAAGTATTCCAGCCTAAATGAACCTTAGCTGCCGTGATTAAACTTTTGATTAAGACTGCCAGCGAGCCAGCAATTGTAATTGGCATCAGAGAAATAAAGGCATCCCTCAATGCCACTAACCATCTTACCTGGCCTAATCTGTTAGCTACCGGCAACACGTAATCTTCTAGCCACTTTACTAACCGACTCATTTATTCACCTTCAAATAATGTGGGTGATACCCCTTATTCTTATTACGCTTCTTTTTGCCCTTCTTTTTCTTATTCTTAACTACCTTGTTAGCATTAGCTGCTTTTTCTTTTTCTTCGTCTTTTTGCTTTTTATCCTTCGGCTTAGTAGTCGTCAAATGGTAGCCTGCAAAGTAGACTCTTTCCAATTTTATTTGATCTGCCAATAGCTTCTTTAAATCTCTGAAGTCGTGATCATCACCTAAAGTAACGACATAACCTTCCGCATTCATACGGCCAGTACGACCGGCACGGTGCAAATAAGTATTGGTTTCACTTGGAATTTCATAATTGATCACATACGTAAGATCAGGAATATCCAAACCACGTGCAGCCAAATCTGTTGCCAAAAGCAATTTAGTTTTACCTGTAGCTAAATCTTGCAAAGCTTGCTCACGCTTTTGCTTACCAAATTCGTTTGATAATAGTTCAAATCGAGTCTTAGTATGACCAAAGATTCCGGCAAAACGCATCATTGTCTTGTTTGAATCAAAGAACAAAATCCCCTTGAATTGATCAAGCTTGGTCATTCTTTGTAAAAATTCAATCTTGTGTTGGTTATCAACTTGCAAGAAATAATGCTTGGTTGTAGATTTTTGTTCATTTCTGACATCGACTAAAAGAAAATGACGGTTAAAGATTTCTTCTGCATCCCTAGTGATTTCAGAATCAGTAGCTCCAAACAATAATACTTGGCTGTCGGGACCCAAGTTTTGTCCTAATGAAGACAATAATTCTAGTTTGGTAAATTCCAAGATATCATCAGCTTCGTCAATAATTAAAGTCTTAATCTGACCAAGCTTAATTCGGCCACTAGAAAAGAAATCAAAAAATCTTCCTGGCGTCGCCACAATTACTTCTGGATGTTTTTTCTTCAAGTTGTCTTCTTGGCGCTTACGGTTGCCGGCACCAACTAGACTTGCACCCTTTAAGCCTAACGCGTGCACAAATGGATTGATGGCATGGCGAATCTGGACGGCCAGTTCAGTTGTTGGCGCGATAATGACTACACTGTTGGCGTTGCCTTTTTGCGCTCTTTCCAAACTAGGCAGTGCATAGGCCAAAGTCTTACCCGTTCCAGTTTTAGCTAAACCGACTAAAGAAGCACCATTTCTAATGGCATCATAAGTTTCTTTTTGAATCAAAGTCGGCTTTTCTTTATGTTGCTTAATTAATACTTGTTTTGTTTCTTCTTGATACATTATTGTGTTAATTGTCCATATTTCTGTCTATATTGACCAACGGTTCCGTTATACGCATACATTGTAACGCCTTTTTCTAGACCATTGACGTTCTTGACGCGTCCGTTAGTTGTATAACGCCAAAATGAATACTTCAATTTATCCGGCGTTTTTCCATCGACTGACATAAATTTTGTTTGTGGCGTGAAGTATTTATGATACTTATAGTCCACGTCAACAATTACCTCTTTTTTGCGCTGCTCAAGCATGCTGGCAAACTGGCTCATCGACTCTAAATAACGCTTGCTGCGGCTAGTTACGGCCGGCTCAAGCAGGATTGGCAGGCTGCCCGTGTTATCGCCCACTTTTTCAAAAAAGTAGCGGTAATGCTGCAAGGGCGTCGATTCATTACTATATAGAATCATACTGCCAAAAGCAAGCTTGGTTCCCAAAATCTGATCACGATAGGATAGATAATTTTCATCAAAGTATGATCTGCCTTGCGTTGATTTTAAATAAACGAAGGAAATACCGTTCGCCTGCAATTTATGCAAATCCACATAGTCAACATCTTGGTTAAGCTGAATCCCAATTGCACTCGAGTTAGAATTCGGCGGAAGAGTGGTTTGTCTTTTAAAATTAAAAAAGCCAATTAAAAGAAATGCAATCGCTAATAACAGTAAAGTTATAATTGCTGGCAAAGTATATTTATGATGATACCTTTTCATTTCTTTCCCCCCTGCTATTATTTTACCCGAACCTAATCGTCACACCAATACTTGTAACATGGATGTGCTAAAATAATTTAGATATTTATTTTACGAAGGTGAAGTATGTGAAAAGACAAATTTCTTTTGGTCAAGCATTGGCAACTGTAGTTGGATCCGTAATTGGAGCCGGTGTTTTCTTCAAGATCGGCGTAATTACGGCCCAAACTGGCAGCAGTTCCATGACGATTTTTGTTTGGGTGCTAGCCGGGATTATTTCAATTGCTTCTGGCTTAACCATTTCAGAAATTGCGGCGAGTTTAAAAATTAATGGTGCGATTAAGTATTTAGATTATACTTATGGCCGCGTCTGGGGCTTCTTATTTGGCTGGGCGCAAATGATCGTTTACTTTCCTGCACAAATCGGGGCGCTGAGTTCAATCTTTGGCGTACAGTTTGTCTCCTTATTTGGCATTGAGGCCAAGTATGCGAATCTAGTCGCAATTTTACTGGTATTATTTTTACTAGGCATCAACCTAATTGGAACTAAATTTTCAAGCAAAATGCAGTCGGTTATTACTGTTTTAAAGATCATCCCCATTGCTTTAATCATCATTTGGGGAATGTTTAATCAAAATAAGATTGCTGCTCCGCTCTTGCCATTAACAGTTGGCGCCGGCAAATCATTCTCAGGTGCAATCAGCCAAGGTTTGCTTTCTGCTTTATTTGCTTTTGAAGGCTGGATCGTCGTTACTAATTTAGCTAACGAAGTTAAAAATCCAGAACGTGACCTTTCAAAAGCGATTATCTTTGGCCTGTCTGCGATCACATTGATTTATATTTTAATCAACTATACTTTCTTGACGATCTTGCCAATCCACGAACTTGTTAACAACAATAATGCGGCCTTTGAGGCTTCGATGAAATTGTTTGGTCAGTTCGGCGGCAAATTGGTAACGGTAGGAATTCTGATCTCGGTTTACGGGGCTGTTAATGCCTTTATGCTCACGGGGATGCGGACACCTTACATTTTGGCTCAAGACAACTTATTGCCATTCTCTGAAAAAATCGGTAAGGCCAATATTCATACCGGTGTGCCAGTCTTTGGTGCTTTAATCGTCGATGCAATTGCCATCATCATGATTCTGCTAGGCAACTTCTCAGTCTTAACCGACATGTTGGTCTTCGTTATGTGGCTCTTCAACACCATGCTTTCAATTGCCGTGATCATTTTGCGCAAGCATGAACCAGAACTTACTCGTCCATTTAAAGTACCTTGGTATCCAATCATTCCACTTATTTCAATTATAGGTGGTATCTTCATCGTCGTTTCCACGATTATCAATCAGTTCATCCTATCGCTTATTGGTATTAGTTTGACTTTGCTAGGTTTGCCAATTTACTACTACAAACAAAAACAAAATCGCAATTAAAAAAATCTATCGCAAAATTTGCGATAGATATTTTTTTGCTCTTTAAAATTACTTGTTAACGTATTTTTGGATAACTTCAGGTTTCAATACACCAACGTAAGGAAGATTACGATACATATTCAAGAAGTCCAAGCCGTAACCAACTACGAATTCGTTACCAACCTTTGAGCCGTAGTAATCAACGTCTACGTCGACGTTTCTACGAGCTTCCTTATTAAGCATAGCACAGCACTTAACACTCTTAGCGCCACGGCCCTTAATCAGATCCTTCATGAACTTTAAAGTAAGACCAGTATCAACAATATCTTCAATAATTAATACATCACGATCTTTTACATCAGCTGCAAGGTCTGTAACAACCTTGATCTTACCAGTTGATTCAAAGCCATCACCATAACTAGATACATCTAAGAAATCTAATTGGTGAGCAACATCCATTTGTCTGGTTAAATCTGTTAAGAAATAAATTGCACCCTTAAGTGCACCGACAACTAATGGCTTCTTGCCAGCATAATCTTCAGTTAATTGCTTGCCAAGTCGCACGCACATTTCATGAATATCGTCTTCAGAAAATAACTTGTGATCAATAATATCGTTAATATTGTCGCCTTTAACCATTTAATCTACCCTTCAATCCTATATAATTAACTATTCTGATAATTGAAATTATAACATCTTTATACAAAAAAAGCGTCAAATTCGACGCTTTCACTGAATATTCATTATTTTTCCGTCTTGGATTGATCGGAATCGGCTTTCTTATTCTTCTTAATTGGTTCCACAATAAACCAACGCATGAATCCTTGCTCAATACTGTCAAGCACGAACTTGTAGCCTTCAAGCTCAACTGATTCGCCCTTCTTTAAGTTAGGATAATGTTCCATCATATAACCACCGATAGTAATGATGTCGCTATCTTGGAAGGCCTTCAAATCAGTGTGGAAGTAACGTTCAAAGTCATACAAGGTAGTTTTACCAGAAACGTGAACATTACCTTCCTTATCCTTGATGATGTAGTCATCAGAAACATCATCAATTTCATCTTTAACAGAACCAAAGAGTTCTTCATAAATATCCTTATCCGTCACGATACCACTGGTACCACCGTATTCATCAACAACCAAGACGACTGGCGTGTGCTTAGAAATCATTAAATGCAAGATATCTTGAATTGGCATTGATTCTGGCACAGTAATGATTGTTCTGATGATTCTTGTTACGGGAACCTTAGCATCAATTTGGCTTTGTTGGACGATATCGTAAGCGTAGACGTAACCTACAACATCATCCTTATCATTGTCGCGGACAACAGGAAAACGGCTGTAGCCTTCTTCTAGGTACTTCTTCAAAGCATAGGCAATCGTATCAGTGGAATCAAGAACAGACAATCTAGTTCTGTCTGTCATGATATCCTTGGCGATCTTATCATTTAACTCGAAGGCTCTTTCCATGTAGGTGAGGTCTTCTTTATCAAGAGAGCCGCCATGCACAGCGTTACGTGACAATTTGATGATTTCGGATTGAGAATATACTTCGTTTTCTTCATCGGCTGGGGCAAAACCCATCAACTTCAAAATACCGTTAGAACTAGTATTAAGCAGCCAAACAAATGGATAAACGATTGTGTGGAAGATATGTAGCGGCGTTACAATCATCATCATCATGCCCACAGGCTTATCAATCGCAATATTCTTAGGTACGACTTCTGTTAACACAACTTCCAAGTAAGTTAACAAGATCACACCCAAAATGGCACTTACTGACTTAATAAGTGACTCACTCATTGGAGTTAAATGGAATAAATCTTCCAAGATAACTGCAAACGTATCTGCAGAGAACCAACCCAATACTACACCAACAAGAGTAGTACCAACCTGAGTGGTCGACAAATATTCATTCAAGTTGTGCGTCATATGAAGTGCACGTTGCAGCTTTTTCTTATTGCCTTGACCCTTAGCCAACATATCTTCAAGCTGACTTGGTCTTGTTTGTACTAAAGCAAATTCTGCAGCAACAAAGAATGAAGCAACTATAAAAATTAATACAGTTGCAACTAAATTAGTTACTATTTGAGCTGTACTCAAAACATTCTCACCTTTTTTTACAAATTATTTACAAACATTAACTAATCTATATTTTACCATTTATGACCAAAAAAGTTCATTCTACAGAGCTTGCTTTTATACTTTCTAATTACTTACTTTATAAATTTTATTAAATGGTACACGCTTAGGAATAAAGACTGGATCATTGATTTCCGCGTTTTTATCGATGTAGCCTACGGCAATGGCCATTCCTACGTATTCATCTTCTGGAATACCAGCATATTTTCTTACCAAATCAGGATATGACACCATTGAGTGAGCTGGCATAATACCTAAACCGCGGTTAACAGCTAACAACATAATGCTTTGTGCAAAAATCCCTAAGTCAAAAACTGACCAAGCTGGTGATTTTCTTGGAATAGTTAAAAAGATAATTGCTGGTGCATTAAACATGTTCTTATTAGCTTCAGTAAACAAGTTCAACTTGTTTCTAAAGAAGAAACTTTGGGATGCACCCATAGTAGCCATATTGCTGCTTGGGAAAGTATCCCAATCAAGTGAAAGCATTGAAGCAAAATCTTCGTTTGGCTTAACCTTGTTATCAGAATTTTCGATTGCGGCCTTTTTAAACTCTGCTAAAGCATCCCCCATCAAGACATATGCACGCCAAGGCTGAGAGTTAAGCAATGATGGAGATTGTTGTGCTTGTTCAACAATTTCAGCAATAGCTTTCTCAGGCACTTTCCTGTTGGTAAATTTCCGTGTTACATGTTCATTTTGAAAAACTTCTTTAAAATTCATTTTTCACCAAATCTTTCTAAAAAATTACTCGACAATATTTACTTTTTTTCTGCTTCTTTTCGTTCTTGCTCTTGCTTCTTTAAAAAGGCACTCATTGCCCGATCATTTTTACGCATAGCAACAAAAGCAGTAATAGTCATCGTCAGTCCGCCAATACAAATTAATAGCAATCCTACTGGAAATAAAAATACGGCACCATTGGGTATAAATGAGGCCTTAATGACCCAGCAAGCAATCCCTGCCAGCATAAAGATTATTCCTACAATAATTGCCTTAGTATTTGGACGATATTTTTTCATCGGCTAAACCCTCGCTTCCTATATTACCTATATCTTAACAAAAATTGCCAAAAAAAAGCTTAACTTCCATTAAGAAGCTAAGCTTTTCAACTATCTTTTTTTAATTAGCACTATAAAAAGTTCTATATAAGAGAGGGGGAAAGCAACTAATTAAATTCAACAGTTTGTACTTTTTGGGAATGTTCAACTGTACCCTTTTCAACAGGAGTAACTGATTTAACCATATCCATGTTGGTGTAAACAACGATACAGCTATCATCATAGCCCTTATCTGTAATTTGCTTGAAATCCATGGTTGCTAAAGGTTGGCCTTGTTCCACCTTATCGCCTTGTTTAACATCTACTGTAAACGGAGCACCTTTTAATTCTACTGTATCAAGACCCAAGTGGATCAGAATTTCCAATCCCTCGTCAGTCTTAATGCCAATGGCGTGTTTGGTTGGGAAAAGCGTTGAAATAGTACCAGCAACTGGTGCATAAATTTGAGTATCATTAGGCTTAATTGCAAAACCGTCACCCAACATCTTTGTTGAAAAGACATCATCATTTACATCAGTAATTGGCATTACTGTACCATCAACTACTGCATCTACTTCTAAACCTTTATTCTTTTTCTTAAAGAAATTAAACATAATTCATAACCTCTGGATTTCTAAAATTCAAGTAACAATATCAACACAAGACATCCGGCAAGGATTACAGCTGATGCGATTGAAATAGCTATAATCACGGGATTTACATTATCTTGCGTCTTCTTCAAAGCAGTTGCCTTGTACATTCCCAAGACAGCTAAAATTGCACAAAGCAAGTTGCCGACAACAATCTGTCCAATTAACTGACTCACCATAAAGAAGCGATAAGTCTGGCGGTTAACCATGAACTTCTTTTTATTAAGCAGTAAGTAGTAACCTAACACAAAGTCTATAATCGCAATGATTGTCCCAATTGCGACGGCCGGCTGCTTCATAATAATCGACTGAATCGATTCTCTCGAAGCTCCACTGCGCATCGCGATCAATGCCCAGAATAATAATGGAGCAATGAAAAGTATGTAAGAATACCAATTAATAATTTTCTTGGCATCCAAATGCATGCTCTGTGTCATTCGGCCGAAAAAGTTTTCCACTTTTTGTTTGCTAATTGCCCACATTAATCTCAACATCCTCTCCTTGGTTTTGTTGCCAAGCTACATATTCACTAATAAGCAAGTCAATCAGATAGTAAGCAGGAGTAAAAGCAACCTTGCCACTCTTAAAATCAGCGTCGTCAGTAAAAGCGATTGTTGGAAAATAAATATTATGCTGAGCAAGCGAAGCTAATTTGTTTTGCATCATGTTAGTGAAGGAAACATATTTAAACTTATCGTTAATTAATTCCAACTTCGTAATCTCTTCATTGATGGTGTTGTTATCACCAGTGAAAGAGATGATGAATAAGACGTCGCCTTTTTTAGCAAAACGGGCTGCTGCTTTTAACTCATCAAGAGCTGATGGCAAAACTGTTGCATTCTTACCTACCACAAAGAGTTCGTGAGCTAGGTATTGTGCAATCAGTTCTTGCTGCCAACCAGTAGAATAAATGTAGATAGTACTTGCATTATCCAAATCACGATACAAACTATTGAAGTCTCGTTGTTTGAAATACTTTAAGACATCTATATTTACCTTGCTAAGCTCTTTTGCAAAATTATTTTCAATTTTGATTGGCTTTTGATTTGATTCAGCGAGTTCCACTAAATCAAATTTCAGTTCACTGTAACCACTCAAGCCAAGCTTTTTACATAAACGAAATATTGCTGATTCGGATACATATAGCTTTTTAGCTAACTTGGCTAGACTTAATTTGCTACAGTCATTTGGATTATTTAATACGTACTGAATGATCTGTTTTTCAGAGTCATTCAGTTTAGTATTACTGTTATAGACCATTGATCTTAAATTTGCCATAATTGCTGTGTCCTTATCAATATATAATTTATATATTAATAATACCACAAGCGCTTACAGTTATAGTAATTGTTTCATCTGATCAACAACTTGATCGGCATCCAATCCAACAACAATGTCAATTTCGTTGTCGTCTCTGCGTTGTACTTCGTATGAATCTGCGATCTTCTTGAATTCAGAATCTGGAGCCACTTTATTAGTGTCAAAGACGTGGGTTCTTACTCTAGTTGAGCAAGCGATAACGTCCTTAATGTTTTCATTACCACCAAGAAGGTCAACGATACCTGTAGCTCTCTCAATGTATGGATTATCTTGTTCAGTTGAAACCTTAGCGTCACCGCCGCTTTGTTGCATCAATTGAGTCATTTCGTCCAAAACTTGAGGAACGTCAAGACCCACAATAACTTGTAATGCTTTACCGTGGTGAACAACGTTAACGGCCTTGTTAGCCTTAAATTGTGAATCTGGAGCAACCTTGCTTGGATCAGCAACAGATACACGTAATCTAGTAGCACATGATGACAATTCAGTAATGTTTGAAGCACCACCTAATAAGTCAAGGTATGCAGTAGCTCTTGCGATGTAAGGGTCGTTTGCATCCTTACCTGCTGCCTTAGCAGCCATCTTTTGCTTGTATTCTTTCTTGTTGATAAGTTTAACGTCTTCGTCATCAGCTTCACGACCTGGAGTGATGTAGTTGAACTTTTCAATCATGATCTTGAATACGAAGTAAGTAATGATACCGAAGATAATACCAACGATAAATTGCATTACATATGTTTGCCAGTGGTGTTCCCAAAGTGGCAACCAGTTCATTGATGCGATACCAATGGCACCGTCTGACATGAAACCTCTTAAGCCGAATGCCCACATAACAGTGTTCATCGTAGCTGACAATACTGAGTAAACTACCCAAAGTACAGGTGCAGCGAACAAATAAGTAAAGTCAATAGGTTCAGTAATACCTGCTAAAACAGAAGTTAAAGCAGCTGGAATAAGCAAAGCTGAAGTTTGCTTCTTCTTGTTCTTCTTAGCAGTTGCGTAGAAGGCAAGACAGATAAATGGTACTAAGAATACCTTTTCGTTACCGTAAAGTTGGAATCCTTCAACTGAAGCGATTTGTGAAAGTGGTTTAGTACTTGCAGCGTATTCAGCAAGGTGTTTCAACCAGTATGGTTGCAAACCGCCGGCAACAACGGCTGGACCGAATTGGAATGGAATGTATACCAAGTGGTGAAGACCAGTAGGAATCAATACACGGTTCAAGAATTGGTAAATCCAAACACCGATAAATCCACTACCTACGATGAAGTGTTGCATGCTGGTGATACCCATTTGAACTTTTGGCCAGCCCCAGCAAGTAATGAGTGCTAAAGGAATCATTACAAAGAATGCTAAAGCGTAGACATAAGTTGAACCTTGGAAAGTACCAAGCCAGTCAGGCAACTTCTTGTCGAAGTACTTGTTGTGTAACCATACAACGATCAAAGCAACAACCAAGGCACCTAAAATACTAGTGTCAAGAGTCTTGATACCAGCAATGTTAGTTAAACCGTGGTTAGTAGCGTTAGCAACAATTTGAATCTTGTCAAAGTTAGGAATGCCAAATGCTGCACCCCAGTGGGTAAGCATTGCACCGATGAAGTAGTTGTAAGTCAAGTAAGCAATAACTGCTTCCATGGCTGCTCTACCTCTAGCCTTGTTGGCTAAACCGATTGGCAAACCTACAGTAAACAAAATACCTTCTTGGTTGAACACTGTCCAACCACCAGCTGAAATTGTGTCCCAAACTGAGTTCCATGTAGTTCCCGGGTTGGCAATTGAACCAAACAGAGTCGGGTTATTGAACAAACTACCTAAAGCTACGACAATACCCGCAAACGAGAACAGCATAACTGGGACGAACATAGCGGCCCCAAACCGCTGAATCTTTTGCATCATAATAATTTACCTCTCAAAGAAAGAAATTAAATAAATTAACTGATTATTGCTTACACCTATATCTTATTTCATTAAATCCAGTTAGTTGGAAGGTGCTCAAGAACAACTAACATCTACTTATGAAATAGCTCATAAGTATTACTCCTCGAATAAATCGATCGAGATAGAAACCTAAGTGATATCAAATTTAGATCTTGCTCTATCTCTCGTAGCTAGCTTACATTTTATTTATACCATAGCTTCCTCCTTATGTAAGCGTTTTTACAAATGCTGACTTGGTGTTTCATAGCATTGCGGGATTATTTCACTTGCCGAAATTTATTTCGACGCTTATGGCCCATCTAGACCAATTATTTCAAGGTCCTTCAGCCCTTTACTGGTCTATGTTTAACATTTTGCTTTACATACGCTTTTGGTCTGTCAAGAAATATGCTATTCATATAAGCTATCAATACACATAAAAATAAATGCAAAATATTTCGGTTTATCTGAAACAAAAGAAACGAGTGCAAAATTTCACACTCGTTTCTTTATTTATTCAATTAACTAATTTTCTAGCAAACGCATAATATTTTGTTCCATTACCAATCTTCTTTGCCCTGTTAGCATCCAAATAGTTATGGCAATAGGAACAACCACTTGAACTAATAAATTGAGCCAGTCGTTTGCATCCCCTCTCCAAGTTTGCGCCGTCATGCCGCCAACTTGAGCATAATTCAAGAAATCATTAGCAAAGTGGAACAACATTGGTACCCGGATTTTGACAGTATACAAATATAAGACAGCAAACAATAATCCTGCAGCTCAGCATAAGTTGCCTGAGATAAGGTTGCAGCGAATTTTTGCATCCCTAAGTTGGTAAAATGCATCAACCCCAAAATCACCGAACTAATAATAATTGTCCATTCCAGCCGATACTTATTTTTAGCTAAACCGGCAATCAATGCGATAATCATCAATAGCGGAAGGTTTCCTCAAAAATTCCTGCTTCAAGTGCCCTAAGCCAGATATTCCACTTTTTTATATCCATCAATCTACATTCTCCTTTTTCTTTGCTCAACATTATTATCTAATTATTGGCTCAGAATAAGACTAAGAATTCTAATTCGGTCATTTTTGACTCCTGTTCGGTAAAAAAATCGGTATCAATACTGATACCGATTTTTTATCTATTAATCTTTCAAATATTCCACCAATCCTGGCAAAATCTTTTTTCCTTCTTCACGCCCAACTTCATACACACGCTTGATCTCACTCTTATCTGACTCGACAGTACCGATATTAAGCGGATACGGCGGTCTAATTACAAAAGTCTGGCCATCATCCTCATCTCGCTGTATCTCGTCTAAAACAGCGTTATAGTCCTCCGCTCTAGTCGCCAATTTCTTCAAAACAGCAGGATATTCACGCAAAACTACCTTTTCAATCGGAAACAGCTTGCTCTGCTTCTTGCGATATTCCTTAGGCTGTGTCGTAATTACTACCTTTTTATCAAAATTATTTTTCATTAAAAAATCATACGGAACAGAATCCGAGACACCACCATCAAAATAGTAGTTGCCGCCTATTGCAACAGGATTAGCAAAAAATGGAATCGATGATGATGCTCTAATCCACTCTAGGTCAACATAGCCAGCATCTCTCAACTTATGGTAAACCGGCTCACCCGTTGCCGCATCCGTTGTCACGCACCAAAATTGCATTGGATTTTCAACAAAAGTTTTCTTATCAAACACATCCAACTTATCAGGAATAATATGGAAACAAAAATTTCCCGCATATAAATTGCCTGATCTGCGCCATGACTTCCAGCTAGCATAATAAGGCTTGCCAGCAAAACGCAGATTATAACGCAATACTCTTCCAATTTGCTTTGACTTCATATTCACGCCAAAAGCTGCACCAGCTGAAACACCAACCGCTGCGTCAAACGTAACGTTATTTTCCATTAACACGTCGAGCACACCTGCAGTAAAAAGTCCCCGCATTGCGCCACCTTCTAGAACCAATCCGCTTGCCATATTTTCCTTTCCAAAAACAAAAAGACCTATGTTTCTAACATAGGTCTAATTTATTCTTATTTAGAAATTACTTCAAGCCCTTCCATTTCCATTCGGTAACTTCTGGCATATCCTTACCATTATCACGAATGTATTGGTGGTGCTTTTCAAGTAAATCATCCATGTGACTAATGAAGTCAGCGTTCTTACCCTTTAACTTAGCAACGCTTTCAACAGCGTCCTTTGCAAGATCGAATCTGTCAAGGTGATTCAAGACACGCATGTCAAATGGAGTGGTAATGTCACCATTTTCTTCGTAGCAGTGGATGTGAACGTTGTAACGCTTACGGTCGAACCAGATTGATTGCATCATGCTCTTGTAGCCATGCCATGCAAAGATTACTGGAACATCCTTTGGGAATAAGCGGTCAAATTCTTCATCAGAAATAGCATTCTTGTTGTCCTTCGGTGACATTAACTTCATCACGTCGACAACGTTGATGTAACGGATCTTAAGATCTGGGAACTTGTCGTGCAAAATGTCAATGGCTGCCAAAGTTTCGATAGTTGGTTCAGTTTCAGTTGAAGCAAAGACAACATCTGGCTTTGCACCCTTATCAGTTGAAGCCCAGTCAATGTAGCCTAAGCCCTTGTCAACCAACTTTTGAGCTTCTTCAATTGAGAACCATTGTGGACGAGGTTGCTTTGAAGTTACCAAAACGTTGATGCATTCACGATCCTTAAAAGCCTTGTCACCAACAGCAAGCAAAGTGTTAGTATCTGATGGCAAGTATTCATGAATCAAATCTGGACGATTCTTTTCGTATAAGTGAGTCAAAATACCTGGATCTTGGTGAGTGTAACCGTTGTGGTCTTGTTGGAACACAGTTGAGGTAGCAACAAAGTTAAGTGATGGGTAATCATGACGCCAGTATTGTTCCTTAGCTTTTCTAAGCCACTTCATGTGTTGTGTAAGCATTGAGTCTACTACACGACCAAATGCTTCGTAAGTTGCGAAGAAACCATGACGACCAGTTAATACGTAGCCTTCAAGGAAGCCTTCATCTTGGTGTTCTGATAATTGTGAATCGATCACACGACCACTTGGAGCCAAGTTTTCATCATTTGGTTCGTGGATTTCTGGTTCCCATTGACGCTTTTGGTTATCCAAAAGTTGGAACAAACGGTTTGACTTAGATTCATCAGGACCAAAGCCGCGGAAAGTGGTTGGGTTAAGCTTAGCAACTTCATCTAAGTATTTAGCCCATTCAACCATGTCTTGAGCTTTCATTGAACCTGGTTTGTCAAACTTAAGAGCAAAGTCGCGGTAGTCTGGCAAGTTCAAACGCTTAGGATCCTTACCACCATTAGTGATTGGGTTCATTGCCATACGGTGGTCGCCTTCAGCAGTGTTTTCAGTAACAATTTCCTTAGGTGAACCATCTTCGTTGAATAATTCTTCAGGCTTGTAGCTTTCAAGCCAATCAGTCAACATGTCGGCATGCTTCATATCACCTTGTGAGACAGGAATTGGAATTTGGTGTGCTCTAAATGAGTTTTCAATTGGGTTACCGTCAAGATCCTTCTTTGGACCAGTCCAACCCTTTGGGCATTGGAAGATGATCAATGGCCAGTGTGGCAAACTTGCATCGTTATTTTCACGAGCATGCTTTTGAATGGCCTTGATTTCTTCGATTACTTCGTCCATGGTCTTAGCCATTTCTTCGTGGACTTGCATTGGATCCTTTTCACCATCGAAACGGCCACCCTTAAATACTGAAACAAAGTGTGGATCCCAACCCATACCACGAAAGTATTCGGTTAATTCTTCATCACTCATGCGTGAAACGATAGTTGGGTTAGAAATCTTGAAGCCATTGATTTGAAGGATCGGTAAAACAGCACCATCTTTAATTGGGTTGATGAACTTGTCACTAAACCAACTTGCTGCAAGTGGGCCAGTTTCAGCTTCACCGTCACCGATTTCAACAGCAGCAATTACGTCTGGGTTATCCAAAACAGCACCAACACCGTGTGAAAGTGAGTAACCTAATTCCCCACCTTCGTGGATTGAGCCCGGAGTTTCAGGAGCAGCGTGAGAAGCAACACCACCTGGAAAACTGAAGCGTTTGAACAACTTAGCCATACCCTTTTCGTCTTGGGTAATTTCTGGATAACGTTCAGTGTATGAACCATCAAGGTATGAGTTAGAAACCATTACTTGGCCACCGTGACCTGAACCTTCAATGTAGAACATGTCCAAATTGTATTTCTTAAGGACACGGTTTAAGTGAGCATAAATAAAGTTTTGTGGAGCAATGGTACCCCAGTGACCAATTGGCTTTGGCTTAACGTCTTCAGCTGTCAAAGGTTTCTTAAGTAGTGGATTCTTCATTAAGAATAATTGTCCAACTGATAAATAATTGGCAGCGCGCCAGTAAGCATCGACGCTCTTTAAATATTCTTTTGAGTCGTAATTCGTCATTTTTTCTCCTTTGAGCAAGTTTAAGTACTCTATTTTGTAATCCTTTTCTTTATACTTATATCATACCAATTATTATTCATAATTCAATCATTTTTATAATTGGATCCTACCAATTTAAATAAGTCTTAATTTTTAAATCCGAATAGCCTTATAGTTGAACTGATCATCTTTTTATAATTGAATATAAGTGTTTATACTTTGATATGCTTAAAAGCACTGATTAATAAATATAAAGTACTGATTAAGCAATTACAATTTATTATAAAAATGCTAGATTTATTCATGGAGAGAGAAAATGACTCAAGAAGAACGATTAATTCAAATTAAAAAGCTATTGAAAGAAAAACATCAGCTTTCAACTAGAATGATTGCCCAACATTTTAATGTATCTTTTGATACTGCACGTCGTGATGTAATTCATTTAACGACAACTGGACAAGCAATCCGAGTACACGGCGGGCTGATGGAAATCAATCAAAATAGCGTACCTGATTTTTTAGCTAGAAACGAAGTCCAATCTCCAATCAAACTCAAGATGGCTAAAATGGCTAAACGATTCGTTCATCCTGGTCAATGTGATTTTATTGGTTCTTCTACTATTTTGAAGCAACTTTGTCCTATGCTTAACGGAATCGATATGCAAGTAGTTACTAATTCAATCGACAATGCTTTAAGCATGTTAACAACCGAAATCCCTTCTGTTAGATTGCTAGGCGGATTAATCAATAAGTCGCAGCGCTACATTTACTCGGAAGTCGCTCTTGAAACGATTCGTAAGATTCATTTCAATACAGCTTTCATTGGTGCTTCCCGCATTAGAGCAGATGGCGTATATGCGCCAAAAATGGAAGACGCGGAAATTGTACGTACGGCAATTGCACGCGCTAATCAAGTTGTTTTAGTAGCAGAAAAATATAAATTCACTAATGATTCATCTTCTCCATATATGTCCGCTCCATTGGATAAGGTGGATGTCTTAATAACAGATACTCCTTTAACCAATGAGCAGAGAAGTTGGTTTAATCATAAAACACAAATCCTACCGGTTTTAAAGGAGTGATTATGATGTTCGGCATTTTTAAACATAGCTCAGATACCAAAGAGGTTTATCAAGATTTAAAAAAATTCTATAATAGTTTTTTCAGCAATATTTATAATGAAATGAATATTGGACGCTATCGTCCTATTCGCGATGCTATTGGACTGGTTATTAACAAATTCGATAGTAATGACCATCCACTTGAATATACAAGTAAATTAGTAATGTATATTGAAGCCAAGGTAGCATTGAATCATTTACATTTAACCCCTGATCAAGAAAAAATAATGAAAAACTTAACAGAAAAAACAAAATATGTAAATCTTTCTTACGTTTATTTAAGTCCAATTAATTCAGCAGAACAATTTGTTAAGATCTAAAGTGAAAAGTATATCTGCTCTAGATCAAAAAAATGAAATCCAAAAAGCCGGGTAGAACATTTACTCGGCTTTTTACTTTATAATAGTAAATAAATAGAAAAGATATAGATTTTATAAAAAGAGGACAAATTAAATGAGCAAATTACCTTTTAAAGTTATTGCCGTAGACATGGATGGTACATTCATGCGTGATAATCAGACTTTTGATCATAAAAGATTTGACCGAATTTTAGATCAAATTCATGAAAATAAAGCCCACTTTATTGTTTCAAGTGGTCGGCCATATTCTCGTTTGAGAAAAGATTTCA
This sequence comes from Lactobacillus sp. OTU4228, assembly GCF_001006945.1. Lineage (NCBI taxonomy): Bacteria > Bacillati > Bacillota > Bacilli > Lactobacillales > Lactobacillaceae > Lactobacillus > Lactobacillus sp. OTU4228. The sequence goes on along the minus strand of NZ_CDLD01000012.1, from coordinate 76,882 downwards.
CTGGATTTTTAGATAGAATCGATATGATTGCCGACAATGGCTCACTTCTTATTCAAGATGACAACATTATTAGCACTCACCTATTAACTCACAAAACTACAATGGAATTACTAGAATTTATTCAAATTCATTATCCTGAGAGTTCCGTCATCGTCACTGGTATCAATAGCTCATATACAACGATGGATGCATCCCCTGCCTTTAAACAAACAATGAACTTCTACTATCCTGATCGTGTGGAAGTACCCGACTTAATGACTGCCGTAAGTCCTCATGATCAAATTACCAAGCTGACCTTGAGCTATCAACATGATTTTTCAGAGGAACTAGAGCGTGAATTTAATACTCATCATGCGGAAAAAATCCACTGTACTTCAAGCGGATTCGGCTTGCTTGATATTGTCCCTTACAGTGTAAATAAAGGAAATGCATTAAAATACTTCTTACGTTACTTCGATGCTAAGCCTAGCGAATTAATTGCGTTTGGCGATGGCATGAATGACAAAGAAATGCTGGAACTTGCTGGCTATAGCTACGCTATGGAAAATGCTGAGCCTGCACTTAGAAAGGTAGCTAAATATATTGCACCAAGCAATAATGATGATGGTGTTTTACAAGTATTAGATAAATATCTAAATAATTAATCAAAAAACTAGACGAAAAATCGTCTAGTTTTTTATTTACCCAAATTAACAAAGGTATTAAAATTCATGTAATGATAATGAACTCGCATGTTAGACACTTCAAACGGCGTTCCATCATCTAAAAAGAAAATACCCTCCATAACGCCGACTGGTTCATTTCCCTTTAAATGCATTTGCTTTTGATCTTCAGCATTCGAAGGTTCAACCGTAATATTCAAAAACGCCTTAGTTACGGTTTGGCTTTGCTCATCTTCTAAATAATTAAACAAAGAGCTCTGCAACGTTTCAGGCTTCAATTCCGGCATAATCTTAATAGGCAAATACCCTGTTTCAATCAAAAATGGCTGTTCATCGAGTAAACGTAGGCGCTTGAATTCATAAACAAAAGCATTTTCATTTAAAAATAAGTCTTCCGCAATTTCCTTAGTGGCCTTAATCACTTGAAAATCTAACAGCTTTATTTTCTGCTTTTTACCAGGCACCTTAAAACTATCGGTGATTCCCAAATTCGAGCCGTCATAACGAAACATGGCCTGATTTTTTAAATACAGTGGGTTAATAAACGTGCCACTGCCTCGCTTTTTAAAAATGATTCCTTGCTGGGCCAATAATTCTAGGGCTCGCTTCATCGATGAACGACTAACGTCATAATGCTTAGCTAAACTACGCTCATCGGGAATCCGCATCCCATTATATTTATTATTTAAAATATTTTGTTTAATATCCTGCATTACTGTCCGATAAACGTAATCTGCCATTATTCTCTTCCTTGATCAGAATTTTTAATACTATCAATAAACCATTTTGAAAATTGATCTAAATCTACATCTGTTGCAATTTCTGCATTAACATTTTCTTGATCCATAAAATTAATTACACTTGCACCATATGTAAATTGACCGCGCAATTCAATCTCTACGTTAGCTTTTTTCAGGGTAAACATTTCCGGATGAAGTAAAATTCCCACAGCTGTTGGATCATAGATTTTAATGCGAGGATCACCATCTGGCTCATGAATGTGTGAAAATAATGAGTAAAGCATGTTGCCGACTTCACCGCATTCCTTTACCTTACTCATTTGATCTTGGGTTAAATGAGCCTTATTGCCGATTTCAAGGGGAGCCACTTTAATTGGCAAACCACTGTGAAAGACAACTTGAGCAGCTTCAGGGTCTCCTGCAATATTGTATTCTGCAAGTGGACTATGATTACCGCGACCAATGTTACCACCCATGATCACAATTTGATCAATATTTTTCTTTACTTCTGGGTATTGCTTAAATAGCAAAGCATAATCAGTTAATGGACCAATGCCAAGCAAAGTTACTTTTTCAGGGCTATTCTTAATTTCTTCAGCCATGACAGTTGCGGCAAGGCCTGGCTTAACCAAACTGCGATCTGCTTCTTCAAAATCAAAACCAGCAATGCCCGTTTTGCCATGTACTGATGCTGCACTAATCATTGGTGCAACTAACGGTTGATTGGCCCCCACTACTACAGGAACTTTAGTATGCAAAAACTTTTCCAAATTCAAAGCATTTTGCAAAGTATATTCAAGTGCAACGTTGCCCCAGGTTGGCACGATCATTCTGACATCAAGTTCTTTGGCAAAAAGACTAATTGTCATTGCTGCAATATCATCAATACCCGGATCTGTACTAATGATTAAAGGTTTTTTGTTCATAAAATTTACCTCTTCTAAGCGTATTCATTATCTTAATGATACAAAAACCGAACCAATAATTAAAGTGGTTCGATCTAATCTAACTGAAAAAAGCCTAGCTTGGCTAGACTTTTTTCAGTTACTTTTTAGTTTGTTTCTTAGGTTTAATTCGCTTAATATAGCTTTCTTGATGCTTGCCTAAGATCAATGGTACTCGTTCTACCACAGTATCTGCATACTCTAAACCAAACCAAGAAGCCGGGTTAGAAGATAAATTTTGCAGCCAGACTCTAGCCTCGACCATAAACTTCTCATAACCAGTCAATTTAGTTAATGGACTAATTACATCATTAACAATGACGAAGGAGAAGTCACCTACATCTCTACCAGGAGTAGTAGTGAATCTTTGTGGTTGAGCCTCAATAGTACCATCTGCAATCAATTCATGAACAATTTGCCGTAAGTAGACGTTAACGCTAGTTTGCTTTCTAAAACCTAGATAAAGCTGAACGTTGATTACGTTCTTAGTACCGTACGTATTTACTGCATATTCTGCAGTATATGGTTCGTTTGTTACATTGACAGTAACAAACCAATAGGCTTTAGCACGCTTTGGACGTTTATCCAAAATTGAGTACAAGATTTCACGTTTAATGAACTTGTTGTACTTAACGTTAGCCATGTAAACCAAGTTAGTTGCGTAGGTAGGATAATCTTCATCGTGACTCAAGTTAGTCAACATGTCGGTGTATTCGTCAAGACGAACGTAGGCATTGCGTGATTCACGCTTGTCACGAATCTTATTTCCATAAAACCAAACATACATGATTGCCAAGATAAAGCCAGCAATTAAAACAGTTACGTAACCGCCGTGTAAGAATTTAGTCAAACTGGAGATTAAGAACATCCCTTCAATAAAAGCGAATGCAATCAAAAAGATCAAGCGTAAGTAAAGTGGTTTGCCTTTTTTACCCAAGTATTCAAACAATAATATTGTAGTCATCAACATAGTGACAGTAATTGCCAAACCATATGCTGCTTCCATGTGGTGTGAAGTTCTGAATAAGAACACAATTGCTACAGTTACCACACAGATCATTTTGTTAATTGATGGAATATAAATTTGTCCTTTTTCAGTTGAAGGATAAATAATATTCATTCTTGGTAAAAACTTTAAACTGCTGGCCTCAGCGACCAAAGTAAACGATCCAGTAATCAATGCCTGGGAAGCAATGATAGCTGCGATCGTAGCCAAGGCGATGGCAAAAAGACGTAAATTGCTAGGAACAACTTCAAAGAATGGATTGAAGTCACCATTACCAGCATGATAGCTAGCATTATGCAAAATCCAAGCGCCTTGGCCTAGGTAGTTTAATGAAAGACAAACAAATACATATGGCCAAGAGCCTATAATATTCGCTTTACCTACGTGTCCAACATCCGAATATAACGCTTCAGCACCAGTAGTAGCCAAGAAGACAGAACCCAAAATTAGAATCCCGACTTTATTAGCTGGACTAAACAAAATTCGAATAGCATGAATGGGATTAATCGCTTCCAAAAGACTCCAATCATGGCTCAAGTTAGCAATGCCAACTACTCCTAAAAAGGTAAACCATACCAACATAATTGGACCAAATGCTTTACCAATAACGCTGGTTCCCATCCTCTGAATTGAGAATAGAATTACCAAAATGATGATAGTAATCATAATTACAACTTCTTGAGAAGGAACCGGAATCACATCACCAAAGCGCATATTCTTTAACCCTTCAATCGAAGTGGTAACGGTCACTGCTGGTGTCAGAGTACCATCGGCAAGCAGAGCTGCACCACCAATCAGAGCCGGGATAACCAGCCACTTGGCTCTTTTTCTAACTAAAGCATAAAGAGAGAAGATTCCTCCTTCGCCATGATTAGTTGCCTTCAAAGCAATCATGACATATTTGACAGTAGTCAACAAAGTTACTGTCCAAAGAATTAACGAGATTGAACCAACGATCAATTCTCGATTAACGTTGGCAATCCCGCCATTTTCAGTCACAATTGATTTCATTACATATAACGGACTTGTTCCAATATCACCATACACAATACCTATGGCGATCAACAATCCCGCAAAACTCATCTTTTGCTTTTTAGTAATTTTATTCATGTCTAATAATCCTCTACAACACTTAAAAATAAAATCTTCACTAGTATAGATAATTAATCCAGTGTTTACAATAAAAATATATTTTTAACAAAAGATATTAAAAAGGCAAAATAAAAAATGGTTAAAGTTAACCATTTTTGCTAAAAATTATTATTTAATCTTATCTTCAATCGTACCATCGCTATGAGCAATAATTACTTCATCACACATATCAAGGAACAAACCATGTTCAACTACACCAACAGTATGATCAAGGTAGTCTGCTAAACTATGAGGGGCAGGAATTGGATCAACTGCTAAATCAATGATGTAGTTGCCATAGTGAGTGATGTAACGCTTGTCACCATCCATCCGCCATTGTGGCTTCAAGCCTTCTTGTTCAAAGCGTCTGAAGTTTTGCTCACAAGAGATTGGTAATACTTCAACAGGAAGAGGGAATCCGCTCAAACGGTGAACCAACTTAGATTCATCAACGATCCAAACGATCTTCTTTGAGTTGATGGCAACGTTCTTTTCAAGGGTTAAAGCACCGCCACCGCCCTTGATACCATCAAGGTTGTCGGCAACACGGTCTGAGCCATCAACAGTCAAATCGGCCTGATCGATGTCCGCAAGTTCACTAACTTTAAAGCCTAAGCCTTCAAGTTGCTTCTTACTTCTGTTACTGGTAGTAACAATGGCCTTAAGTTTTAAGCCATCTTCATCCTTGCGTTTGCCCAGAGCATCAATGAAAAATGCGACAGTAGATCCAGTACCAACACCTAAGATCATCCCGCTCTTTACCATGTCGGCTGCTTTTTCGGCAACTTCTTTTTTCAAACGATCTTGCTCAGTCTTATCCATTATTCCTCATCCTCCATTGCTTGCTTTACTTCTTGTTCAGTAGGAATTGATGGTTGTGCACCCAAACGTTGCACAGCAATTGATGAAGCACGGCTAGCAATCTTAGCAGCTTCTTCAAAGTTAGACATATCGGCATTCAAGTTACTTGCAAAGTAACCGATAAAGGTGTCACCGGCACCAGTAGTATCGGTAGCATCTACCTTGTAAGCCGGTACTAATGTTTCAACATCTGGTGTAGAAATATATGCACCTTTATCACCATAAGTAATAATGACGTTCTTTACGCCAAGCAAGTGCAATTTTTCAGCGTTAGTAGCCAAAGTAGAATTATCTTTAATTGGAATACCTGTGATCTTAGCACTTTCAGTTTCATTGGGCATGATGATATCAGTATATTTCAATAAGTCTGCTGGAATCTTATCAATTGCAGGAGCAGGATTCAAAATAGTAACCTTGCCTGCCTTTTTAGCCATCTTGAAAGCTGAAGTAGTAACATCAATTGGCGTTTCAAATTGAGCAATAATGCAGTCCCAATTATTAATCAAATCGCTAGCGGCCTTAAGATCTTCAACGGTCAATTCATAGTTGGCACCGTGGTCGATAATAATATCGTTTTGACCAGCTTCATTTAAAGTAATGTAAGCATGGCCAGTCTTGGCACCCATCGTGGTTTGAACATAAGTGGTGTCGACACCGTAGCTCTTCAATTGGTGGGTAATGTAGCCACCATCGCTGTCTTCACCTACACGGTTAATAAAGTAAGCCTCTGCGCCACTCTTAGCTGCAGCAATGGCTTGGTTAGCACCCTTACCACCACCAGCAGTAGTAACATCTGTGGCATTAATCGTTTCACCAGGTTTTGGGAAATCCTTTACGTGCAATGTGGTATCAACATTGCTTGATCCAATAACTACAATCTTCTTCATGAGCATCCCTTCTTAGAAATGTATTTAATCCTTTCTAATTATAACAAAAAAACGCATTCAGTATTTCGAATGCGTTTTTTGAAATCCTAATGTAAAATACCGCCGTTTACAAAGCCCTTGAGACGTTCGGCTTCCCACTTTAAAGTATCGGAATCGTCGACTTGCGAAATCTTGTAACCAACAAAATAAGGTGAAGCATAAAAACGTGGGATGATCTTGCAGCAAGTACCTTCGCCATCGTTAATTGGATAAAAGAATAAGTTGTAGGAATCTACACCGTGTGACAAAACTGAACGAACATATTGCGTCCCCTTTTGAATTAAATCAGCCCAGGTATCTAAGTTCGTATTGTCACGTGTAATAATGTTCACTTCTTGGTAGCCTTGCACAGGATAAGCGGATAAATTCATTTCAACTGAACCGGACTTGCCCACCTCAAAGCCTTTAAAGTTATCAGGCTCAATGTCGTTATAACCATCTTTGTGGTAAAGCCCAACGATCTGCATGTGTGGGTGAGTCAAAGAACCGTCGGATTTGGGACCGAAGTTCTTGTACCATAACACACTCTTGTATCTGCCTGAATTGTACATCTTTTGGAAACATTTCAAGGCAAACTTCATCAATTCTTGATTGTCTTCACGCGTATAAGTGGAAATATCACCTTGGTGGTCGCTTGATTCGATTAAAATTGTTTGATCGGTATCCTTCAAAGTTGGGTACTTGTTTTTCAGCCAGATCTTGTCACCGTCTTTATCGAAAATATTAACTAAATGACGTACATCACAAAAGGGACAGCCAGCGCTTTGGTTACCTTGACGATTGCCGTAGTCGTAGTCATAAGGCTTACGCTTACCGATTGAATATTCATAAACTAAAGGGTTTTTATCCATAATTCTCACCTGTTAAATCAACTACTAAATCTCATCTTGATATCTATTTTCTCTATTATCAATTTAAAAATATTATATTAAATTTGTCTATGAATAGTACGTATAATTATGTTAAACTTCTACTTGAAGGAAAGAAATATTGAGAGGCAAAAAAAGAATGAAATTCTACAAAAAGCTCGCACTTGTTAGTGCAGCAGCACTTGGCTTAGTTGGACTTAGTGCATGTTCAAACAATAATAATTCTAGTTCAAGTTCTTCTGCAAAGATCCCTACTAAGATCAGCAAGAAGACTACTGTTAACTTCTGGTATTCATTAACTGGTACTTCACAAAGTGCTTTAAAAAAGTTAACTAAGGACTTTGAAAAGAAGAACCCTAACATCACCATTAAGTTGCAAAGCCAAGGTGGTAACTACTCTGACTTGCAAGCAAAGCTTGTGTCAGGTTTACAATCACCAAAGGACTTGCCAACTATTACGCAAGCTTACCCAGGTTGGCTTTACAATGCGGCTAAGAACAACATGCTTGTTAACTTAACTCCATACGTTAACAACAAGTCAGTCGGCTGGGGCTCATACAAGAACAGTGGGATTAAGAAGGCACTTTGGGATGGTGCCAACATTGGCGGTACTCAATACGGTGTACCATTTAACAAGTCTGTTGAAGTACTTTTCTACAACAAGACTTTGCTTGATAAATATGGCGTAAAGGTACCAAGCAACATGAGTCAACTTGCTAGTGCATCTGCTGAAATTTACCGTAAGAGTCACCACAAGGTACGCGGTATGGGCTTCGACGCACTTAACAACTACTACATGATGCAAATGAAGGAAACTTACGGCAAGGACTTCAACAAGAACTTGAACTTTGCAACTAAGGATTCTGTCAAGGCTATCAACTACTACGCAAATGGTGTTAAGGCTGGCTACTTCATGCAAGCTGGTACACAAAAGTACATGTCAACTCCATTCAACAATGGTCAAGTTGCCATGTTCATCGGTTCTACTGCTAACGAAGCATACTTGAAGCAAGGACTTAAGAAGGGTTATGTTTATGGTGTAGCTCCTCGTCCAAGTCAAATGAACGTACAACAAGGTACTGACATCTACATGTTCAAGAAGGCTAGCGCAATGCAAAAGGCTGCCGCATTCAAGTACCTTAAGTTTTTAACTTCTAAGTCATCACAACTTTACTGGGCAAAGCAAACTGGTTACATGCCAGTTAACACTGCTGCTTTGAACGACTCAGCTTACCAACAAGCTAAGGACAGCAAGATTCCAGCAATTTTATCTAAGACTTCTAAGAAACTTTACTTCTTACCTGTTACTAAGAATTCCATCACTGCATATGACCAAGTTAATGTAAATATGCAAAATATTTTGGCTAAGGCAAGCAAGGGTCAAAACTGGACCAGTGATATTAAGGCCGGTAAGGCTAAGCTTGACGCTTCTTGGAAGCAATAAAGATAGATTAATTTAGATAAGCAAAAGGACATCCGTGAAGGATGCCCTTTTTTATGTGGTCAGAATGTCGGACTCTAAATTATTCACTCAAAGCCCATACTAAATTACACCATTATTTTGAAAATTAGTGTACAGAATTCCCACTATTGGGAATTATTTCCTACCTCAACACATAGCAAGTATTATCCTTACCCAAGTCATACTTATCAAAGAGCTTACCAATCTCCACATTAAAATTCTGAATCAAATCATGCTGATTCTCCGCACTAAACTTCCGCGCAAACTCCTCAATCACTACATCCCTACTCTTCTCAAAATCTTCCACCGACTCTGCTCCAAGCACTGCAGCACTAATATCCGACTCCTCGGGCAAAAACCGTAAATCATGATCAAAAACCAACTTATAGCCATAATGATTATCATCATTTTTCAAATAAAAAACGAATTCCACCTCATCAGGGTTCTTCTTCATTTGCCCCGTCAATTCCTTGAACTTCATAAAGTTCACGAAGAAATCATAAAAGTCGCCATAAAAATCTTCATCGAAATGATCAATCACTTTATCATTAATTACTTGCTTTGCTGCTAATTCATCTAGTTTCACTTATCTTCATCCTTTAACAATTCATTCTTAAATAGTTCAGCCAACTTCACCAGACTCTTATGATCTGGATAACGCTTCGTCAGCTCATCTATCTTCTCCGTTGCCATCTTTTTAATCTCATCGCTAGAGCTGATTTTTTCGATAAAGTCCGTCAATTCACCCGACCGGCTAAGCAGCTTATGCTCACTGCGGCTTTCTGCTAAAAACGCCTGGTCAATCTTACGCAACTTCAAGCTGCCATCCGGATTAAACTGGTAGCCGCCCCACATGTGCTGCTTAATCGGCTGCATTGGCTCACTATCAACATAGCATAACTTACCAACCATATGGTGCGTTTCCGTAATGCCCAAAGTTACCGGATCATAAATATCCACATAGTTAAAAATCCGTTCGCGCATCTGTGCTACACGTCTTCTCTCCTTCGGTGTAAGCAATAACCAAATATTGGTACCTTCATACAAATAAGCTGCCGCTATCGCCTCCGGATGCGTACAATTAGCCAAAGCAAACTGCGCATTAATTGAACCCAAGGAATGTCCATAAATATAGAATCTGCTTCCTCTAAATTGATTAATCACGTGGTTCAAAAACGTGCTTGCCGTCTTTAACTGACTCGGAATGCGTCTTTCCTGTGATAGCATCGCCCTTAAAATCGGGATATTCGTCTTAAACCATTCATCACGCCAAGTCTGCGGAGTGCCTTTTTTGATGCCATAAGATCCCTTAAACAGGATCGTAATTTCACTAGGATTACTAATGACGAACGCACTCATCCCGTCTTTAGCATGTTCTACTCGGCAAACAACGCCAACATGGTATTGGCCAATCGTTATGCTATCGCCTAATTGCAAATGTTCATAAGATTTCTTAGTTAATTCGACCCGTTCACGGTCGGTTAATTGTTCGTTTATGCCCATGATATTTTTCCTACTAAAAAAACTAACCTTACCACCATAGTAGCATGAGTTAGTTTTTTGAATAAGATTATAACCACTAATTGTTGTACTTCTTTTGTAAGTAGTTGGCCACTTGTGACAAGCAGAAGCAGATGATGAAGTACATTACCGCAATGATTACGTAAATTGGAATCAAGTAAGTCGTATTTTGACTGTAGATGATTTGTGCATGGTAAAGAAGTTCTGGCAACACGATGATTGTTGCAAGTGAAGTATCCTTAACCAAGGATACGAACTGTGACAAAAGCGCAGGAATCATGTTGTGCAAAGCTTGTGGCATAATTACGTGATACATTGCTTGGCCATATGACATCCCGTTTGAACGAGCACCTTCCATTTGACCTGGGTCAACTGAGCCAATACCTGAACGAACGATTTCGGCTAACATCGCACCTTCGAAAATTACCAAGGCCGTAATCGAAGCCGTCGTTGGGTTCGTGACGATCCCCAATTGTGGCAAACCAAAGTAAGTAAAGAAGATGATCAAAAGTAGCGGCAAGTTACGAATGATATCGATAATAAAGCCCACGATTGCGGAAAGATATTTCACCTTCATGTAACGGATAAGTCCTAAGATCAAACCCACTACAAAACTAAGCGCAATTGAAATAAGTGATACATAAATCGTTACCCAAAGACCTTGTAATAAGAAGCGGATATCGACCCATGAATAAGCATGAATAAAAGTTTCCATTTTCTATCCCCTCCCTATTAGTTAGCCAATTTCTTTTCAAGGTGACGCATGTAATAACTGAGTGGCAAAGTCAAGATCAAGTAAAACAGACCAACAATGATATAAGTATCAATCGTTTGGAAAGTTGAAAATGCAATCAGCTGTGCTTGGTACATTAAGTCAAAACCAGCTACAAAGGCCAAAACTGAAGAGTTTTTAACTAAGTTTATAAATTGGTTGCCAAGTGGTGGAATCACAATCTTCATTGCTTGTGGCAAAATAACGTAACGCATTGCTTGCGTATAAGTCATCCCGTTAGAACGGGCACCTTCCATTTGTCCCGTACCAATCGAATTAATCCCGGCACGAACCGTTTCTGCAATAAAGGCAGAAGTATATAAAGTTAAGCCAATTGTACCTGCCTGAAAACCTGAAAGTTTCACAATATAGCGTGGCACAATTAAGTAGAAGATCATTACGATAACCAATAACGGGATGTTTCGGAAAATTGCAATATAAACTTTAGCAATTACGCGACCAAATTTAGGTGGAGCAACTTTAAGTAGTGCGAAGAATACACCTAAGATTAAACTAAAAATCAAAGCAATAATACTACATAAAATAGTATTCCAGAAGCCTGTTAAAAAGGCTCCCCAGTTGTTCGTAATAATTTGCCACATTATTTCAATACCCCCTTAAGACTAAAACCAGGAATTCCTGCGAACCACTTCTTAATTAAGCGGTTGTAAGTGCCGTTTTCTTCAAGTTCCTTCAGAGCCTCATTAAGGTGATCAGCCATTTCAGTTTGACCTTTATTAACAGCGATACCATAAGGAGCATCACTATAAACGCCACCGACTAACTTGTAGCCTGGATTTTCTTGGGCAATACCGGCAAGCAAGCCGTTATCAGTAGTTAAAGCCACACCTTGGTTGGCCTTAAGTGCTGACATAGCTTGACCATAGTCATCATATTGAAGCACACGTGCCTTTGGTGCCGACTTATGCACATCATCAACTGCAGTAGTTCCTTTTACGGCAAGTACAGTTTTATTATTTAAATCTTTAACGTTAGTAATCTTGCTATTGTTTGGTACAAGCAAAGATGAACCAGCTGGGAAATAGGCCTTGGTGAAAGTTACTTGCTTTGCACGCTCTGGCGTAATCGTCATTGTTGCCAAAACCGCGTCCACGTTACCATTCTTAAGTAGTGGAATTCTCGTGTTGGCAGTAGTAGTAACAAAACTTGCAGTACCCTTTTTACCTAACATTTGCTTAGTTAAAGCCTTAGCCAGGTCCATTTCAAAACCTTCGATCTTACCGGTCTTAACGTTGGTCAAACCAAACAATCTGGTATCTGCTCTAACGCCCCAAACAATATGCTTATTTGCTTCTACCTTTTGGTAAACATTCTGATCCTTATGGCCACAGGCTGATAAAGTGAAAGCCAGCAGCACTAGTAAAGGTAAGAAAAGATATTTTCTTAATTTTTTCATGGCGCGCCACCTTAGTCTTTAGAAATAATCTTACTTAAGAATTGACGTGCACGTTCAGTATTTGGATGATCGAAGAATTCACTTGGATCACGGTCTTCCAAAATGTGACCTTGATCTAAGAAGATCAAACGATTACTTACTTTTCTAGCAAAGCCCATTTCGTGAGTAACCACAACCATTGTGATACCTTGTTCGGCAACGAAGCGCATAACTTCAAGCACTTCTTCGATCATTTCTGGGTCCAAGGCACTAGTTGGTTCGTCGAACAAAATAACCTTTGGATACATGGCAAGTGATCTAGCGATGGCTACACGTTGTTGTTGACCACCTGATAATTGACGTGGGTAAGAATTGATCTTGTCAGCCATACCAACTCTTTCAAGGTATTGCATGGCGATCTTACGGTTTTCGTCGTCAGGACGCTTCAAAACGATCTTAGGTGCGAGCATTACGTTCTCAAGCACAGTGTGGTTGTTGTAAAGGTTGAAGTGTTGGAACACCATGCCGACATTTTTACGAATCTTATTAATATCTGTCTTTTTATCGGCTAAATCATGACCAGTCACAATAAGTTGACCACTGTTGATTGGTTCTAAGCCGTTCATCGTTCTAATTAAAGTACTCTTACCAGAGCCTGATGGACCAATAATTGAAACCACTTGGCCTTCATCAATTTTCAAGTTAATATCTTTCAATGCATGAAGCTTTCCGTAGTACTTATCAACATGCTTAAATTCAATAATTGCTGTCATGGTTTATATCTTTCCTCCATTTTTTCATAATAATCTTATTCTACCTTTTTTCGAGCTAAAATGATACATTTGTAGATAAAATTGTTGTTTTTATTCGCTTTTAGGCAATATTCCTTTCTATTTGTCAAGTGAAAGCAATCTCAATTTAGCTATTTTACGAACTTATTTCAAGAAATGACTATGGCTTTTTTTGAGTATAAAAAAAGCCTTCATCCCTTGTGCAGGGACGAAAGCTTTCCGCGGTACCACCCAAATTGTCTATCCAAAATAGACCTCCTCATAAAGCACAATCATGCTTTACCGGCATGGTAACGTACCGGAGACGTCTCAACCTACTATAAGAATTGTTAGTTCGATGAGCTGCTAAAAGTGTTATTCAATAATTCAGGGTCTACTGGCTTCGCACTAACGCCAATTCACTGTAAGAATGGATCATCTACTCTTCTTTTTCATAGCTTTTTAATTTCTTTATATGTATTTAACAGTATTTTGCTCAAAAAAGCAAGCAATATTTGCTTATTTGAGAATGAATCCGTTTTTAATGCAAAATTTTGCTGTTAATATTCGGAAAATGCTTTAAAATATTTAATGATGTATAGAAAAATAAAGGAGCTTGACATGGGAAAACTTGAAAAACCCGTTATTATCGGAATTGCTGGTGGTTCAGGAAGTGGCAAAACTACCATTGCCCACGAGATTGCTGACAATATTAATGACACTGATCATGACCGTATTATGATCATGACGCAGGACTCATACTACAAAGACAACACCGGCGTATCAATGGATGACAGAATGAAGATCAACTACGATCACCCTGACGCTTTTGATATGCCTCTACTTGAAGCACAACTTAGTCAATTGATGCACAGAAAGCCAATTGAAATGCCAACTTATGATTTCACTGCTCACACAAGAAGCGATGAAACCATTCACGTTGAACCTGCCGACATTATTATTCTAGAAGGTATCTTGGTTTTATTTAACGAAGACATCCGTAACTTAATGGATATCAAGGTTTACGTTGATACTGATGACGACATTCGTTTTATCCGTCGTCTTGAACGTGACATGAAGGAACGTGGTCGTTCACTTGATTCAGTTATCAACCAATACTTAGGCACAGTTAAGCCAATGTACAACCAATTTATCGAACCAACTAAGCGTTACGCCGACATCATCGTTCCTGAAGGCGGAGAAAACGACGTAGCTATCGATATGTTAACTACAAAGATTCAATCAGTTTTGAATCAATAGAAAATAAAAAAATAGCATGGGAAAATTGCCCATGCTATTTTTGCACTTTCAATTATTTATTTTCATCATCCAAAATTCTGTTGTACTTCTTGGCAAAGAAGACCAGAAGCAAGACACTGGCAATGACATAAATGACAGCTGCAATGTAGTAAGCATTAGCATAGCCATTTGGTGTATTGAACAAGTAGAATTCAGTGAACAAACCATCGATGACACCCACAATGGCATAGGCGATCATGATAATAAACTGATTGGTCGTTACACAGGTTAAAGCCATAAAGATCGCGGTCATTGGCGGCAAAATAAACAAGATCTTACGATAACCCCACTTGTGCACCGTTGCGATCATAATGGACATCAAAATCGCAGTTGCTGCATTAAAAATGTTTAACCCGGAAATCAGGTGCGGCGCAACGATTTTATAATATGACAAAGCTGCATCGTTGGTAATCCCAGTAACCGCACCTAAAATGCCATAAATCCACAATAAATAATGACATTATGCTTATAACGCGGATTCCAGTTCCTTATGGCTTCCGCCTCAGCTTCTTTTTCTTCATTAGATCGTTTCATACTATCCCCTTCGTTATGAAATCGCATACATCTTTTGACTTCATTCTAGCATAGTTATATGTATACGTTAAAAAGGGATTGGTTATAGTTACTTTGTCTTAGGCTTAAGTGCTTTATCAAATAAATTAGTGATTAATTTGACCAAAACACCATCAAACAATAATGAAGAAATCATACTGGTGATAAACATCAAGATCTGCAAACTTGGACGATAGTGACTCCAGCCAAAGATGAAATATGATGGGATAAAACCACCAAGGTTAGCAAAGAAAGCACCGGTTAAAACGCTACCCCAAGAAAATCTTTCATAGCGGGACTTTTTAGGGAAAAAGCCGATTTCATTAGTAGCACCTTGAATTAAACCTTCCAAGATAGTAAGTGTGCCCCATTGGCCACCGATCGCCATTTCTACTGTCGCAGCAATTAATTCGCCAATCGTACCGGAACCCACTGTGGGCACAAAGTACATTGCAAGCGGTGCTGCCATGTACCAAAGACCCGTGAAGATATTATCCACAACTGGTGCATAACCCGTTGGCAAAAAACTCAACTTAACCAAGTTATACACATTGTTGAAACCATAGGTGTAGATAACCCCCATGATGATCCCAATCAAGGCTACTAAAATAATCGACTTAACATTCCATTTCGATGAACGTGTAAACATAAAAAATACTCCTAACTAACTATTCTAGCCAGTAGGAGTACATTAATAATCTATTTTAATTTACACTTTCCTTATCGCAAGCATTACCTTGTTCAAGTTCAAAGGGTATTTCTCAGCTTATTCAAGCACCCCTAGTGACTAACTATTCAATTAGTCTCAGTATACCACTTTAACTAAATGATGTCTGGTCTGTGTAAAGTTTGTAGTAAAATCCTTTTTCTTTCAAAAGTTGTTCGTGACTGCCCTCTTCGATGACGTTACCGTCTTTTAAGACGACAATCTTGTTGGAATTCAAAATTGTCTTCAAACGGTGCGCAATCACGAAACTAGTTCTCCCTGCAATCACGGCATTCATCGCCTTTTGAATCTTCTCTTCAGTCACAGTATCAACGTTTGAAGTAGCTTCATCCAAGATCAAGAAGTCTGGATCAGTCAAAATCGTTCTCGCAATTGAAACTAGCTGCTTTTGACCAGTTGAAAAGACTGAACTGCTGTCGTTTACTTCAGTGTTATAGCCGTCAGGCAAGCTTTCGATAAAGTCGTGGATATTAGCCTGCTTAGCTGCAGAAATTACTTCATCCATTGAAGCATCCGGCTTACCGTAACAGATATTGTCGGCAATCGTACCGCTGAATAAAACAGAATCCTGGAGCACGATCCCAACGTTATCACGCAGCGACTTCAATTGAATATCACGCACGTCCGTACCATCGAACGTTACCTTACCGGAATTGACATCGTAGAAACGGTTAAGCAAGTTCATGATAGTAGTTTTACCCGAACCGGTTGGTCCAACTAGGGCCACAGACTGACCCTTATCTACGGAAATGTTCACACCGTGCAAGATTTCCTTATTCTTGTCATAGCCAAAGTGAACATCTTCAAGCTTAACGCCATTCTTTAAGCCGTGAATTTGCTTACCATTTGGCACATCATCTTCATCTTTTTGTTCTTCAACTGTCGCAAGTCTTCTAGCACCAGTTAAGGCAAGTTGGATCATAGAGTAGATTGAAGTAATTTGCGTTAAAGGTTGGAAGTAAGTTTGTGAGTATTCAACGAAAGTTACGATTAAACCAAGACCGATTGCTTGCGTAACTTGTCCTGAAATAATCATCCAGGCACCCATGGCAATAACGATCGCCAAGTTAAGCAAGTTCAAACCGTTCATTAATGGGAACAAGATACCTGAGTAGAATTGTCCCTTGAACATAGCGTTTCTTACGCGATTGTTGTAGGTCTTAAAACCGCCGATTGATTCTTTACGCAAGTTGTTGGTAATAATTACCTTTTCACCGTTGATTTGTTCAGTGATGTAACCATTCAAGTCCCCGATTTCATCTTGTTGTTTATCAAGATATACACGAGCTTTTTTCATAATTAAAACACTGACGATCAAGATTAATGGCGTGGCGGCAATGGTCGTCCAAGCAAGTTGAGCATTAACCATAAACATAACCACAATTGTTCCAATGAACATGATTCCCTGGGAAATAATTTCAAAAATCGCGTTGTTCATCGCGTTGAAAATGTTGTCCAGGTCAGAAGTAAAGAGTGAAAGCAGCTTACCGTCCTGGTGCGTATCAAAGTAACGCACGAGCATTCTTTGTAACTTAGCGAAAAGATTTTCACGCATATCATTGGTTGAGTCCGCGTTAAATTTGGACATGACCATCCAAGCAATAAAGATGGCAACTTGACTCAATACGTAAAAGGCCAGCATTGACCATAATGCACCATAGAAAGTATTTAAACTAGCAGTACCTTTTCTTAAATCGGATAAGTATGTGGTCAAATCAGTTACGGCTCTACCCAAGAAAGTTGGCGCGATAACTTGTGCACCACTTGAAACTAGGGAAAGAACAACAACGATGGTGATACCTTTCCAGTAGGGCTTTAAATATTTAACAAAGTACTTGATTTCTTTTCTTGTGTCTCCCATTATTCCACCCCTTTCTTGCCTTTTTGCGTCTTGAAGATTTCTTGGTAAACAGGTGAAGTCTTAAGCAATTCTTCGTGAGTCCCTTGAGCAACCAACTTACCATCATCCAAAACTAAAATAGTATCTGCATGAACTACTGAGACGATCTTTTCCGCAATGATGAAGGTCGTTGTATCTGGCAAGTCATGTTCTAAGGCTTGTTGAACCTTCTTTTCGGATTCGGCATCAAGGGCTGAAGTTGAATCGTCCAAAATCAAAATTGGTGATTTAGCGATCAAACCACGAGCAATTGATAATCTTTGCTTTTGACCACCAGAGAAGTTGGCAGAACGTTCTTCAACTTCGTGATCATATGAGTCGTTATAGCGTTCAATAAATTCTGAAGCTTGCGCCATGTTGGCAGCACGTTGCAATTCATGTAAATGTGCATGTGATTTACCTTGACGCAAGTTGGAAGCGATCGTTCCTGAGAATAAAACGGCACGCTGCAAGACGAATGAAACGGTGCTACGCAAAGCGTCTTCAGTTACATCTTTAACGTTTTCGCCACCGATTTTGATTTCACCCTTGGTTGGATCGTAAAGTCGGGCGATCAATTGGGCCAAAGTAGACTTACCTGAACCGGTCGCACCAACGATACCCACCATTTCACCAGGCTTAATTTTGAAAGAAATATCCTTCAAGGTTTCATCATCACCATCAGGATAAGTGAAGGAAACGTGATCAAATTCGACGCTACCCTTCAAAGGTTGAGTTGAACCTTCAGTAACGAACTTAACGTCTGGTTCGGTATTAAGCACTTCTTTAATACGGCCAAGAGAAATGTTACCTCTGGCAAATTGCATCATGGTCATTCCGGCGATCATGATGGTCCAAAGAAGTGTCAAAATATAGTTAACAAAAGGACTAACTACGGCGACATCGGTTGGGTGCTGTGTAATGCTGCGGCCAATTAAGTAAACAACCAAAGTAATTACCAGGTAAGCAATCAATTGGAAGGCTGGCATAATGGCAGAAAACCAGTAACCAATTACGATGTTGTAGTCATTCAACTTATCTGAGGTCTGATCAAACTTCTTAATTTCTTGTGGACCTTGGTTAAAGGACTTAACTACACGTACACCTTGTAAAGTTTCTTGTGCTTGACCAGAAATTTTATCCATGGTCTTTTGGAACTTTTCAAACAAGCTATTCATTTGGCGTAATACGTAAGTACCAAAAACCATGATCAAGACGACCATCACAACTGTTGCCCACCAGTAACGTGGAATGATGACAATACAGAAAATGAAGGAACCGACGATTAAAATCGGCATTCTAAGCAGCTGCATAAAAAGCTGCATAATCATGTTCATGATCTGGTTCATGTCGTTGATGAGTCGTGTAGTAAGTGACCCTGCTGAGAACTTTTCGATATTACCAAAAGAAAAGCTTTGAATCTTAGCATATGTATCTTCACGCAAGTCACTCGTTACACCCTGGGCGATACGGGCAGCGTAGTAAACGTTGAAAATACCTGAAATAATTGCCACAATTCCTAAAACGATTAAGATAATCCCGTAGCGAATGACTGATTGTCTTTGATCAGCCATGATTGCACGTTGAATATTTTCAAGTAAACGTGGTTGATAAAGTGTCGCAAACGCTGATACGATAATCGCTACAAAAGCCGCAAAAACATCTTTTTTATAGCGTTTAAAGTACGGCATTAAGATTTTAAAAGTCTGCATTAATTACTCCTTTCTTCAGTTAAGAAATGCCAAAAAGTATTACTCCATTCTTCATTTAAAGCAGTGAGTTGCTTCATTTTTTCTTTGCCTAATTTTTTAGCTGTTTTATCTTCAATCTCAAATAAAGAATGCAATTTTTCATGAGCAAATTTTTCACCAGTTGGTGTTAATTCACAAAAGCGGACTCGCTTGTCTTGTGGGTCAACTGTCATCGATAAATAGCCCGATTCAATTAACTGCTTGATCCCCTTGTTGATTGACTGTTTGGGCAAATCCGTTAAATCAACTAGTTGCTTTTGAGTTAACTTCTTACGAATGGTTAACTCATATAAAATCATACTTAAGTAACTAGTCATTCCATGGGTTTGATCCCAATAGTCATAGCCATGACTGCCATGAACAATTGCTAAATTTAACTTCGCTGTATCGCTAATATCCATTTTCTCGCCTCTATATTTAGTCTCTGCATGTACTAAAATATATTAGTACACATGTGGACTATTGTCAAATAAATTTAAGAAATAATTTAAAATGAAAATATCTTTCCTTAAAAAAAGAACCGTCTGCTATAATTAAAAAATCAATATCCAGACAAGGTGGAGGTATATGAATAGAAAAAAATTCTACTTAACTTTTTTAATTGCTTTAATTACTATCACACTATCTGCATGTGGCCAAAAGAAAAATGAGAGTGTTTATCAAACGGTTAGACAAACTAAGACCATCAATTGGGGCGTCAAAGCAGATACGCCACTGTTTGGCTCAATGAGCGTCAAAGACAGTAAAATTCGTGGTTTTGAAATCGACTTAGCCGAAGCTTTAACGCATAAGATGCTTGGTAAAAATGCCAAGGCCAACTTTGTCACAACGACCGCAAACACTAAGATTCAATTATTAAAAAATAAAAATATCGATGCAGTCATTGCCGCTATGACAATCACGCCGGAACGTAAAAAGCAGGTCAACTTTAGCAACCCCTACTTTCCTGCTGGCCAATCAATTATGGTTGCTAAAAACAGTAAAATAAAGAACGTCAAAGACTTAAATAATAAACGCGTACTCATCGTTAAAGGAACGACAGCCGCTGATGCCGTGCATAAATTTGCACCGAAAGCAGAGATCTTGCAGTTTGACGATTATGGTCAGGCCTTTGCCGCATTAAAGGCAGACCAAGGGGATGCTTTAGTTACAGATAACGGTATTTTAGCCGGCATCTTGCACGATAACCCTGGCTACAAGCTAACTGGTGGCACCTTTACCAACCAGCCATATGGTATTGCCGTCAACAAAGGACAAACGGCAATGATGAAGCACATCAATACTGCTTTAGATGAATTAAAAAAGGACGGTACTTACACCCGTCTTGCTAAAAAATGGTTCGGCAATATTCCTGGCTTCAACATCAAAGAAATTGAGCAATATTAAAAAGCATAGAACTAGCAATTCGTTAGCTCTATGCTTTTTTATACAAATCATTATTTCCCAGTAAATAGTTTAACCTAGGCCACTCGAAAATAGCAACTTTGGCTATTCATGTGTCGCATACATTGCACGCCAAGTTTCTTCCATCTTGGCCAGGCCATGCCAATCTCCTACTTAGCACATCATATATAGTTCATATGCTGGATCATAAACAGCTGGATTATCCTTATTCTCTTTCAAGTAAGCCCAACAATATCGATTAACATGAAACGAAAACGTTCAATTTCATTACGATTAAAGAAGACCTCAAAGTACTTAGCTACTAATTTCTTAAGCTCAATATGATAAGCATTCTTAAGCAAATCAGGCTGATCACGGTAACTAAGCAAAGTATCCTCGGCAATGCCGGTTTCTTTGCTTAAAGTGCCCAGATCTATGCTTTCATCGGTTAATAGCTGAGTGCAACGCTCAACATCATTCATAATATGCGGCCGGTGCTTCATCTTAGACATGAGAACCGGTTTATTTAGTTCCGCAATAATATTATGAGCGGCCTTCTTCATCAATAAGAGCGCTTTATCTTCAGGAAGACTTTGCTTAACTACTTTTCCAACAACATAGGTGCGGTCCGTAACTTCATATTTTTGTGTAACTTGATTGAACTTGTTGCCGCACACATCACTAATTGCAACGCCATCTGTGGCTGCTTGGTCATAGTCAAAAAAGATATGTTTTTTATCACCGGTAATTGGTGAAAACGGCAAGTTATCAGTAGTAAAAACCTGAACATAAACGGAATAGTTCAATTCGTCATCCTTGAACATTTTAATTGCACGATCTTCCATAAAATCTTCATAGATCATATCTTGTTTTTGCATGATAAGTCTCCCCTCCTTCCTCTATCTACAGCCGTACTATAACAAAAAATTAGTTAAAAATATTAAATTTATAACTAATTTTTAAGCTAAATAGTTACCTGCTGCAAGATATAAGTCATACCATTCTTGTCTAGTAAGCTCAATATCGCTGCCTTTTGCGGAATCTTTAATGTGTTCTGGATTCATTGAACCAACTAGCATTTGCATGTTCGCAGGGTGACGTAAGATCCAGGCTGCTGCGATGGCATTCTTACCTACGTTGTATTTGTCAGCTAACTTTTGCAATTCCGCATTCAGTTTAGGGAAGCCGTCATTGTTAATGAAAGCACCTTCAAACATCCCATATTGGAATGGTGACCAGGTTTGAACAGTTACGTGGTGCAAGCGAGCATAATCCAAGAATTGGCCATCACGATCAATAGAAGGATTATCAAGCATGTTCATGTGCATCCCGAAGTCAATCATTCCTGTGTGCTTCAAACCAAACTGCAATTGGTTAAACATCAAACGTTGACTGAGTGAATTTTGCAACAATTCAAATTGGGCAGAATCAAAATTGGAAACACCGAAGAAACGTACTTTACCACTAGCTTGAAGTTGATCGAAGGCTTCTGCCACTTCTTCTGGATCAAATAAGGCATCAGGTCTGTGAAGTACCAAGGCGTCAAGATAGTCGATCCCCATTCTATCCAAAATGCCATCGACACCTTTCAGAATATGCTCTTTTGAAAAATCATAGCGTTTACCAGGAACAATGCCTGTCTTAGATTGGATAAACAAATCTTCACGTTTAAGATTCATTTGCTTCAAAGCCTGACCAAATACTTCTTCAGATTTGCCACCGCCATAAATATCGGCAGAATCGATAAAGTTGATGTCTGAATCATAAGCGGCTTGAATGGCAACCTGAGCTTCGGGAATGCTCTTTTTGTCCATTCGCATAATACCTAAGGCCATGGCAGGAATATCCAAAGTGGTGCAACCCATCTTTATTTGCTTCATAATGTAAGTCCTTTCATTACTATTTTGCCTTTATTATGCGCTATTTTTGAGCAAAATAAAACTGATTTATCTAATTGATAAATCAGCTTTTACTTATTAATAGATTTTTTCAACTTGTTCTTGAATGCTGTCCTTGTCCAAGAATTCATCGTAAGTTGTGTCTTGGCGGCTAACGATACCCTTAGGACCAACTTCAATAATGTGGTTAGCAATAGTTTGAATGAATTCGTGGTCGTGAGAAGTGAACAAAATTGAACCAGGATATGCAACCAAAGCATCGTTCAATGCGGTGATTGATTCCAAATCAAGGTGGTTAGTTGGATCGTCCATGATTAAAACATTGGCTGGTTCAAGCATCATGCGTGACAATTGGCAACGTACCTTTTCCCCACCGGATAAAACTTTGATCTTCTTTTCAATTTCATCGCCACTGAAGAGCATTCTACCTAAGAAGCCACGCAAGAAAGTATTGTCATCTTGTTCTTTAGTGGCATATTGACGAAGCCAATCAAGAATAGTCAAATCATCGTTGTTGAAGTTAGCGTTCAAGTCACGCGCCATGTAATTAAAGGCAGTAGTTTGACCCCAAGTTACTGTACCTGAATCAGGCTTAATCTTACCGGCAACGATATCAAGTAATGCAGTAGTAGCCAAGGCGTTACGTGATAAAAAGGCCACCTTATCTCCAGGACGTACGATAAATGAAACGTTGTCCAAAATCTTTTCACCATCAACTGAATAAGAAACGTTTTCTACCTTAACTAAGTCATTACCCAAATCGCGGTGCATTTCAAATTTAACGAATGGATACTTACGTGAAGATGGCTTGATGTCATCTAAAGTGATCTTATCAAGTTGCTTCTTACGTGAAGTAGCTTGGCGAGACTTAGAAGCATTAGCTGAGAAACGAGCGATAAATTCTTGCAATTGCTTAATCTTTTCTTCTTTTTTAGCATTTTGGTTAGCTGCAAGTTCGTTAGCCAACTTGCTTGATTCGTACCAGAAGTCGTAGTTACCAACGTAAAGTTGAATCTTGCCACGGTCAACGTCACACATTTCAGTACATACTTGGTTTAAGAAGTGACGGTCGTGGGAAACTACGATCACGATATTAGGATAATCTGCTAAGAAGTTTTCCAACCATTCAACGGTGTGCACGTCAAGACCGTTAGTAGGTTCGTCGAGTAAAAGAATGTCAGGATTACCAAAGAGCGCTTGAGCAAGAAGCACCTTAACCTTTTCGGATTCTGGCAATTCCTTCATGAGTGTTTGATGCTCTTCTTCAGGGATGCCTAAAGATTGCAATAGTTTTGAAGCATCGGCTTCGGCGTTCCAGCCATCGAGTTCAGCAAATTTACTTTCAAGTTCAGCTGCCTTAACCCCATCTTCATCACTAAAATCAGTTTTAGCATAAAGGGCATCCTTGTCCTTCATTACTTGGTAAAGTTCTTTATGTCCTTGAATTACGGTGTCCATTACGGAAAAATCATCAAAGGCGAAGTGGTCCTGATTCAAGCTAGACATACGCTCATTAGGATCGATACTAATTGAACCTGTAGTTGGTTCAAGCTTGCCTTCTAATAATTTAAGAAAAGTTGACTTGCCGGCACCATTTGCACCAATTACGCCGTAGCAGTTGCCCGGAGTAAATTTTAAATTTACGTCTTCATAAAGTGTGCGGCCGCCAAATTTAAGACTTAAGTCGGATACTGTAATCAATCGTTATACCTCACTTTTAATATAAAATAATGTCTAAGTATAGCAAAAAAGCAAGCTCTAATAAATAGAAAACCTGCTTTTTTAATTTTTATTAAGATTAAAACTTTTTGAAACTGTCTAACTTTTCCTGGGTAATATCACGAATAACTGCAGTAGCTAAATCAACAGATGCCTTGAAGTCCTTGTAACTACTGAAGCAATATGGTGAGTGTTCATAACGAACTGGAATACCAATAACGATCGTTGGTGCACCATTTTCGTAGTAAATTGCGGCACCGTCTTGGCCACCACCAGTTCTAACTGAACGAGTGTATGGAATGTTGATCTTGTCAGCCAAGTCGCAAGCATATTGTTGGAACTTAGGGTTTGGCAAGAAAGTAGTATCCATATCGCGAAGCATTGGTCCACGCTTTAAACCGGTTTGTGAAAGCCAATCAGGAGTGAAGGTGTCATCTGCTGGACAGCTTTCAAGTACAATACATAGATCTGGCTTAACTTTTCTAGCAGTTACGTAAGCTCCGCGAAGACCTACTTCTTCTTGGCTAGACAAAGCGGCAACAACATCAAAGTTAGTTTCTTCACCCTTCAAGTTGTCCAAAACGTCAATCATCGCACCGGCACCAAAACGGTCGTCGAAGTCTTTACCAAAGAACAAACCAGATTTTTCGTGGTATTCGCATTTTACATCAACAAAGATTGGACAACCTGTGTCGATCTTGTAGTCTTTAATTGTTTCTTCACGGCTGCTTGAACCAACATCAATTGACATATCGGCAACGTCAGGCACGTTGTTTCTTTCAGCAGCAGTCATAAAGTGTGGTGGCTTAGTTGCGACAACACCAGGGATGTATTCGCCATCGCGGTTTCTAACCTTAACCTTCAAAGCAGGGATATTGTATTTTACCCAGCCGCCGAGTGGAACAAACTTGATTAAACCATTTGGACGAACGGCCTGGGTGATGAAACCAACCGCATCTGAGTGGGCATCAAGTTGAATTACAGGACGGTTGCCCTTGTTTTCCTTCTTTGATGCATAAACATTGAGCATCCCGTCAGTCTCAATATTGGCTGTCTTTTCTGCATAGCTAGTAAAAAGTTTAACGAATTCTTCTTCAAAACCAGATGTAGCGTTAGCATCTGAGAATTCTTTAAGCATTTCGATTTCTTGTGCTTTTTCCATAATTTTCTCCTTCTGTAAGTCCTTACATCAAATTTTATCATAGTTCTTTATCTTTATTTTTTGCTAAACTAAAATATAGGAGGGTTTGCATCGTGAAAGAAAAACCTATTTGGAAGAAAAATCTATTCGTCTTATCGATCGCGGTCTTCATTGCAGGGATCGCATTTTCAGAAATTATGCCTTTCTTATCGTTATACATTAACACGTTAGGCAACTTCTCTCACCAACAACTTAACTTCTGGTCCGGGATCGTTTATTCTGGTACGTTCATCGTTTCAGCGGTTGTTTCTCCTTGGTGGGGCAAATTAGCTGATAAAAAAGGACGTAAACCAATGATTTTGCGGGCTGGAATCGGGATGTCCGTCGTTATCGCCTGCATGGGGTTAGTCCAAAATGTTTGGCAATTGCTTTTGCTTAGAATGCTGCAAGGTGTATTTGCCGGCTTTATTTCTAACTCTAATGCCTTAGTTGCCACCGAAACGCCGAAGACAAATTCTGGACAAGCTCTAGGAACGATTGCTTCAGCGACCACTGCCGGTACCTTGCTGGGACCACTTGTTGGTGGTGCTTTAACATCAATTTTTTCATACCGCATTACCTTTATGATCACTGGTGGCTTGCTCTTATTATGCTCAATCTTAGTTCTATTCTTCGTTCATGAAGACGACTTTAAGCCAGTTACCGCGAAAAAATTGGACAAGGCCAGCGGCGTAATTAAGTCGCTTCGTTCGCCTCATCTGATCTTTGGTTTGCTATTAACAACTTTAATTATTCAAGCAGCTAATAACTCCATTAACCCAATCGTTTCACTATATATCCGCCAATTACTTAATGGCCATGGCAACGTTGTCTTCATCTCTGGTGTTATCGCCGCCCTTCCTGGGATTGCTACTTTCCTAGTGGCCTCCCGCTTCGGTGCACTCGGTGATAAAATCGGTACTCACAAAATCATCGTGGCTGGTTTTATTGCGGCATCAATTTTCTTCTTCCTGACCGCTTTTGTACGAAACACAGTTGAATTAGGAATTTTGCGCTTCTTAGTTGGTTTTTCTGACGCTTGTTTATTCCCACAAGTACAAACGATGTTAACCAAAAACTCACCTGCCGCCGTTACTGGCCGTATCTTTTCATGGAACCAGTCGGCTATGTACATCGGCAACATCGTAGGACCGCTACTTGGTTCATTCGTATCAGGGATGTTCAACTATAGCATGGTCTTCATCGTCACCACGGTGATCGTATTAATCAATCTACTTTTGTTCAGAATCAACGTCATTCGCAATTTACAGTAAAAATAAAAGCTTGAGAAAAATCTCAAGCTTTTTATTCTGCCACTTTTTTGGCTTCATGTCTGTTATAAATAAAGTTAACTACGTACGCACAAATCATTAAAAACAGTGCCACATACATAATTTCGATAATTCCTGAATGGAAAATTCTTCTCATGATTGGCAATAATGCAGTTGGCAAACTCTTAGCCGATTCCGCATCACTCAACTTGTTCATCATGGTCATCGTAATGCCGCGATGGCCGGCGATTCCTCGAGCCAAAGCCAAGTTCATGATGACCCCATAAATGGCAGCCATCACAGTTTGAGCAAGAATTCGAATCAAGAAACTCAGTGACGTAGCCGGTGCCATATCTTTTTCACTGGCGTCAATCTGCACCTTGATCTGCAAAATAACAAAGATCGAACCTACACCTAAACCAGATAAAGCTGCAATGATCATCAAGATTTGATATGGCGTGTTCATTGGCACCAAGATCAAGCCTAAAACGGTAATGACGATCAAAGTAAAATCGATAATGAGCAAACGATAATTGCTAAAGTGACGCAAGAAATATGGCGCGCTTTGTGAACCGGCGATATCCAAAATGGAGTTAGGGATCAAGGTCATCCCACCGATTAAAGCGGAGGTCCCTAAAATGGCCTGCGACCACATTGGCAAATAAGTGTTAACTGAAATATAAGCACCCCATGCTAGGGCAAACAGGATAAAGTCGCCCACCAACGCTTTATTCATAAAAACACTCAACGGTACAACAGGACTATCTGCCTTCTTTTCCACAAAGATAAAGGCAACAAGTAAGGCAATTCCGATAATGACGAAAGCTGCAACCATGATACCACTAGCTAACCCCAGCATCTGAATTCCAACTAAAAAGCAGGACAAGCCAGCGATCAAAGTGAAGGCACCCATTTTGTCAAAGTGTACTTTTTCCTTAGCCTTGTGCACATCGCGATAAAAGATAAAACTCAAAATAATGGAAATCAGTCCTAATGGGACATTGATGTAGAAGACCCAGTGCCAAGAAAGGGCATCAACGATCCAGCCACCAACAAGCGGTCCCGCAATACATGCCGCACTGAAGCTGGCCGCAATGTAGCTCAAAATGACTGTTCTTCTTTTAATATTTGGATAAATATACCCAACGATGACATAAGGCAGTGAACCCATCCCGCCGGCACCAACGCCCATCAAGATCCGGGCAATTAAGAAGAAGTAAATGTTTGGCGCTACCCCTTCAAGCAGCGACCCTACAATAAAGAGGACAAGTGAAAGTTCAAAAGCAAATTTATTGCCCATTCTTTCACCTAATTTGCTCCAAATTGGTACTGAAACGGACATCCCCAGCAAGAAGCAGGCAACGATCCAGCCCATATATTGAATTCCGTGCAAGTCAGAAACAATCGCCGGAATTGCAGTATTAATAATGGTAGCGTCCAGTCCTGACATAATATTTGCTAAAAGCAAGGACCAAGTTACCATTGAAATTTGCTTTTTATTCATTCAATCTCACCCTTTTACTTAAAAACTTTCAACTAAAAATAGTATGCAGGATATCTTCCATAATTGTCAAAATGGTAAGCGATTTCATGATGAAATAAAAATATCATTTCAAAGGGAGCAATTTTTATGATCAAATTAATCGCTGTCGACATGGACGGAACTTTTTAAATTCACAAAGCAAATACAACGAAGCTAGATTCAAGGAAATTCATTCTAAGCTCGATGAAAAAGGCATTCACTTCATCGTAGCTAGCGGCAACCAATATTATCAACTCAAGGATTTCTTCACCGATTACAATGTGTTCCTTCGGTGATGGCGGCAACGATTTGGAAATGCTGCGTGAAGTCGGCGATGGCGCTGCAATGAAGAACGCCGTTCCAGCAGTTCTTGAAGCGGTCAACCACGTAACTGACACTAACGACGACGAAGGAGTTTTGAATTACATCGAAAAGAACATTCTTTAGAATCTGCTTGACAATATCCGTTTTTGCTAGTTTAATATAAGAAAAGCATAGTGATGACCTTTAAAGTTAGTCCTGTGAGGCTAAGAAGGAAATCTGCGTGAGCTAGTCTTTTTTGTGCTAGCAGAAACAGAAAGACCGTCTTGGACTCAGTGTCCTTGGTGGTCTTTTTCTTTTGGTCATCCGAGAAAGGAAAAATATATGGCAAAAGAAATTGTTGATGCAATTAGTATGAAACGTGCCTTAATGCGAATGACCTACGAAATTATCGAACGCAACAAAGGTACGGAAAATTTAGTTTTAATCGGTATTAAAACTAGAGGCCTTTACTTAGCTCAAAGAATTGCTAAGAACCTTAAGAATCTTGAAGACGTTGATGTTCCCGTTGGAGCAATCGATGTTTCTCAATATCGTGATGACCTGCCAGAAAGCGAAAAGGAAAAGATGATTCATGGTCAACAACTCGACTTTGATGTCACTGACAAGAACGTTGTTGTAGTTGATGACGTTTTGTTCACCGGTAGAACAATTAGAGCTGCCCTTGACGCAATCATGGATCAAGGTCGCCCAGCTAAGATCAACTTGGCCGTTTTAATCGACCGTGGTCACCGTGAATTGCCAATTCGCCCTGACTTTATCGGTAAGAACATCCCTACCGCAATGGATGAGGAAGTTAAAGTATCAATGACCGAAGTCGATGATAAAGACGGCATTGATATCATGAACAAATAGGAGTATTTGAATGAGTGAAAAAGAAAAGTTTAGAAACCCGGACGCGATTTTAGACGTCTACGAAAAGCCTGAACTTGGTCAAGGTATCCTGCTCTCCTTGCAGCATATGTTTGCCATGTTCGGTTCTACCGTTTTGGTTCCAATCTTAATCGGAATCAACCCAAGTATCGCCCTGCTTTCATCAGGTGTCGGTACTTTAGTCCACATGATCTTGACCCACTTTAAGATCCCAGCATACTTAGGTTCAAGTTTTGCCTTCGTTGCGACTATGCAAGCATTGATGAAGACTGACGGCTATCCTGCAGTTGCTCAAGGTGCGATTGCTTCTGGTTTAGTTTACGTAATCGTGGCTTTGATCATTGCCAAGGTTGGTTCTGGTTGGGTTAACAAGGTTTTGCCACCAATCGTGGTTGGACCAATCATTATCGTTATTGGTTTGTCACTTGCTACTACTGCCGCAAACGACGCCATGATGAACCACCAAAAGTATGACTTAACTTACTTCGGTGTTGCCATCTTCACTTTGGTAATGACTTTGATCTTCCAAATGTGCTTCAAGGGCTTCACTAGTTTGGTTTCCATCATGCTTGGAATCATTTGTGGCTATGTTCTCTCTTGTTTCTTGGGCATCGTTGACTTCTCAGGCGTTGAAAAAGCTGCCTGGTTCTCAGTGCCAGCCCTTGACGTAATGGGCATCAGCTACCACTTCAAATGGTACCCAGCAGCCATCCTTGCGATGGCACCAATTGCCTTCGTTACGATGACTGAACACATGGGCCACATTATGGTGCTTAACTCATTGACTAAGCGTAACTTCTTCAAGAACCCTGGTCTTCACAGAACCATGATGGGTGACGGTATTTCCACAATTATTGCCGGTTTCATCGGTGGTCCTCCTACCACTTCTTACGGTGAAAATATCGGTGTGTTAGCCATGACTAAGGTTCACTCAGTTTGGGTCCTTGCTGGTGCCGCAGTTTGTGCCATCATCTTCAGTTTTGTTGGTAAGCTTGCTGCCTTGATTGAATCAATTCCAATGCCAGTTATCGGTGGTATTTCATTCTTGCTCTTTGGTACTATCGCTTCAAACGGTTTGAAAATTTTGGTTGATGACCAAATCGACTTTGGCGAAAAGCGTAACATGTTGATTGCTTCAGTTATCTTGGTTATCGGTATTGGTGGTGCTTACCTCCAATTGGGTAACTTCCAATTAACTTCAGTTGCTCTTTCCACTATTATCGGGATGCTTTTGAACTGGTTATTACCTAAGAAGGCTGCTAGTGAAAAGGCACTTGAAGAAAAGAATAAGCAAAAACAAGACGGTAAGATTTACCAATAAATGTAGAATTTAACTGACTATAAAAAACAGGAGTCCTAAATTTGGACTCCTGTTTTTTATAGTCTTTTATCTAAAACTCTCAACAATTTCTGGATCCATTTCATCCTCTAAAATACTGTGACCTTGATCCAAGGTCTTGATCTTCTTCATATCTTCAGCATCTAATTCAAAATCGAAAACATCGAAGTTTTCTGCCAATCTCTTCTTATGAACTGACTTTGGAATCACTACATAGTTTCTTTGCAAGAACCATCTCAGCATTACTTGAGCAGTACTTTTATGATGCTTTGCAGCAATTTCTTCTAGAACTGGATTGGTAAAGATATGGTTGGCTCCTTCCGCAAATGGTGCCCAGGCTTCAGGCTGCACGCCCTCTTTTTCCATGTACTTTTGTGACTTCCACTCTTGGTTCCAGACGTTAGTTTCAATCTGGTTCACGGCTGGTTTCACATCATTAAAAGTAATCAGATCGGCAAGGCGTTCATTCCAAAAGCTGCTGACGCCGATCGCACGAATGCGACCTTCTTTGTATAAGCGTTCAAGTGCGCGCCAGGTGCCGTAATAATCGTTGTATGGCTTGTGGATCAGATAAAGATCGATGTAATCGAGTTGCAGTTTCTTCATTGAATCATCGAAGGCCTTGAGCGTGTTGTCGTAGCCGTAATCATTGACCCAGATTTTTGAAGTAACGAAGATGTCTTCACGTGGGACGTTGCTACGCTTGATTGCATCCCCGACTGCCTGTTCATTACCGTAAATTTGTGCTGTATCAACCAGACGATAGCCGATTTCTAGACCATCTTCGACAACTTGTTGCGTTTGTGCGAGATCATCGATTTGATAGACGCCGAAGCCAAGGCGTGGCATTTTTACTCCATTGTTTAATGTGACGAAATTTTCCATGTTGTTTTCCTCTGAAAGATAATTTTTAACTTATTTTAGCATCTATTTCCTGGGAAAAGAAAAAAGACGATCATTTTCACAGAATAATTGCAAAAAGAGGAGAGATATAAAAAATCTCTCCTCTTTTTGCATACCAATCTAAACTTTATTAATAAATACTATTTATTTTATTTAAAAATCAACTTATTTTCTTTAATCCACTGATCTTTATTAGCGATTCGGTAATAAACTTTACCTTTAATAACCTTTTTACGATCAAATCTATAATTATGACCAGCAATTACATACTTATTTATACGCTTACCATTAGAGTTTGAAACATGAACTTTACGATTCTTACGACCTGCAATAGTAGCATGCATGTTAATTTGGATTGTGAATTTTTCAACGTTTCCAACTTTTACAAATCTATTTTTACCAATACGATAAAATCTTCCGCCCTTAATTCTATATACTTTAGCATTATCTAACACTTTAATTAAACTACGCTTTTTAAGGGAAATTTTCTTTCCATTCTTCTTAGCAACTTTATGGTTTGAAGTGTAAACATATGCTTTACGTATAACCCTTACTGCCTTACTTTCTTTATCTGCATTAGAAGTTTTAGTAGTCGGAGTTAAAATGGATCCCTGGTGCTCATTAGTTGCGTTATTATCTGTAACAAATTGTGAATCTGAATTATTATTGGCTACATTTACATTAGTGTTATTTGAATTTGAGCTGTTTTCATCACCAATTGTTTGAGAATAATTATTTTCATTTTGCTTATTTGCTTGTGCCTCTGCTAATTGAGCATTAGTTAATTCGGCTTGAGCATTATCCAAAGCACTTTTAGCTTCTTTCAAAGCTGATTGTGCTCTAGCAATGGTATCATTGTATTCTTTTTGAACTGATACCAAATTACTTTGAACATTTTCATTAATTTTATCTAATTCTTGAAGTTTTTCTTGTGCATCTTTAGCATTCTGAGCAGCAGTTTCGGCTTCTTGGTTAGCAATGATTAAAGCATTAGTAGCGTTAGTGAAATCATCAACCTTCTTTTGTAAAGCTGTGGCAGTTTGTTTAAGTTGATCTAATTCTGTTTGTAAATTATTAAGCTTATCAGACTTTTGTTTAACTGCAAAATCCAAAGTTTGTTGTTGCGTTTTAGCAGTAGCGAGAACTTGCTGTGCAAGTTGCTGTGCAATAGTATCTTTTCTTAAATTATCAGTTGCTTGTTTTTGAGCTTTAACAGCATTTGCTAATTCTTGAGTAGCTTGTTTCTGTTTATTTAATGCTGCTTCAACATTCTTTTCACTTATTTGAGCTTTTTCAAAAATATCCTTAGCAGCATTATATTGAGAAGTTATACCATCAAATTCATTTTTAGCTTTATCAGCTGCGGTTTGCTTTGCGCTCTGGGTTGCAGTAGCGGTGTTGACTGCTTCATTTGCTTCACTTAACGCCTTATCTGCCGCGTCCTTATTCTTTTGAGCTTCATTTAATTTATCTGTAGCAGATTCATACTGATCACTAGCTGATTTATAGTCCGGATTCTTTTTTGCTTCCTCATTGGCTTGATCTACAGCAGTATCAGCGGCATTTTTCGCATCAGTTTTTGTTTGTAGCTCGGAATTAGCCTGATTTAACTTTTGAGTATCATCGGAGACTGCTTTAGATTTATTATCAAAATCTTGTTGATCTTTATTTACTTCTTCCTGTTTTTTCTTTGCATCACTTTGAGTTTTATTTAAATCGGATTGAGCTGAATCTACTTCTTTTTGTTTAGCATTCCGAGCAGAATTGGCTTTATCCAGGCCACCATTCACAGCCTCTTGAGCATTTTCTCAGCTTGTTCCTTTACCTTTTGAGCTTGATCGAGATTATTTTGAGCTGTTTCATTTTCAGCTTTGGCTTGTTCATTTAATTTAACTTGAGAATCATAATTTGCCTTAGCTTGTTCAGCATTAGTCTCAGCTTGATTTAGCTTACTATTTTCACTTTGTTGAATTTGATTCCAAGCATCATTTGCTTTTTTATATTGATCTTGTGCTACTTGATAATTTTTTTGAATAGTAGCTATGTCTGCATTGCTACTTTCTTTAACGACAGAGCTATTCTCGACATTAGAACTCGCAGCTTGAACTTTATTATTAGTTTGTGTCCCTACTAAAGCTACTGCAGATAAAGCTAGTGCTATGGCACTAGTTACTTCTACCTTCTTTATTCCCATATATTACAACCTTTAACTTTCTTTTACTCGTTCTTCTAAAATTACGTCTTTATTTTATTTCTTTAGTATATTAATTTCAATAAACTTTGGTTTAAGAAAAGCTAAGAACATCTTTTAATTGAAATCCATTAACAAGTAGTTATTAATATAGGCGTTTAATAATCTCAGTGTATAAATCTCATTTCTATCAACTTTCCCATTCTACCACCAATGTAATCACTTACATAATAAATAGACTAGACCAATAATAATTAATTCAATACAAATGTGTGATACTGCCTTTTTGTTAATTAGACCAATTAGTGTATAATATCTATTTGTTATGTACAAAAGGAGAAGAAAGAATGGCAAATTTTTTACTTGTCAGTCATGGCGAATACGCTAAGGCAACCAAAGCCAGCGTAGAAATGATTGCCGGCGAACACAAAAACGTCAAGGCAATCGCGTTCAAACAAACCATGAATCAAGATGACTTACTTGAAGAGATTACTAAAGCAGCCAGCGAGTTCGATGAAGCACCAACTATCCTCGTCGATATTGCAGGTGGTACGCCAGCCAACACGGCGCAACGCTACCAACAAAAGCATCCCGACGTTGCGGTTTACAGCGGTTTATCAATGCCGCTACTGCTCGCTGTCGTTATGGGCACGCCAATCGATGAAGCAATTAAGCAAGCAATCGACAACATGGCACCTGTTGGTTTAACCAAGAAAAAGGAAGAACCAAAGAAGACAATTAAGAAGGAAGAAACGCCTAACAAGAACGTGACCCTAACTCCTCACACGATGCAAAACGTGCGTATCGACGAACGGTTAATTCACGGTCAAGTTGCAACTATGTGGACCAACGCCTTGAAATTAACTCGCATCATGGTTGTCGGTGATGACATCGTTAAAAATGACGTGCTCAAGACCGGCCTTAAGACTGCCTGTCCACACGGCGTTCACCTCAGTATTCTTACTGCTCACGGTGCAGCTCGCAGAATTAACTCTGGCAAATACGTTGGTCAAACCGTTTTATTACTGGTTAAGAACCCCGGCGTATTGCGTCAACTTGTCGACTTTGATGTAAAACTACCTGAAATCAACGTCGGCAACATGTCAACTAAGCCTCACTCACGCCAAGTCGCTAAGAGTGTCGCAGTGCTTGATAAAGATGTAGAAGACTTTGAATATTTGGATCAAAAGGGATGCCACATCTACCATCAAATGGTACCTAGTGAACCTAAAGAAGATTTTATGGAAATGATTAAGTAAGGAGTTAAAAATGACAATAGCTTGGTGGCAAATTTTACTATTAACTTGCCTAGCTTTTTGGGTAATTATCGATCAATTAACTGTATCGATTTTGAACAATCCTTTAGCCATTGGTATGGTTTCAGGAATTATTATGGGTGACATCACTACAGGTCTTGCCGTAGGATCCACCCTGCAATTGATGGTCCTTGGGGTATCAACCTATGGTGGTGCTTCAATGCCTGACTTTATGACTGGTGCGATCGTTGGTACCGTTTATGCCGTTTTATCTGGTAAAGGTATTCAATTTGCGATCGGTTTAGCCGTTCCAGTTGGTTTATTAATGGTGCAACTCGATGTGCTTGCTCGATTCATCAACACCATCTTCCAACACAGAATGGACAAATTTATTAAGGAAAACAATCCAGATGCAGCCGCAAGAAACGCCCTTTGGGGAACTTTCTCATGGGGACTTTCACGTGCGATCCCTGTCTTCATTCTTTTAATTGTTGGTAACGATGTTGTCAGAATGATCTTACACATCATCCCTACTTGGTTAACTAACGGTCTTAAAGTTTCCGGTGGTATCTTACCTGTTGTTGGTATCGCTATCTTGCTTAGATACTTACCAACTAAGCGTTTCATTTCATATTTAGCAATTGGTTTTATCGCAGCTTCCTACATGAAGATTCCGATGCTTGGTGTTGCCTTACTAGGTGCAGCTCTTGCCTACATTCACTACCAACGCGAAGTTGCTAAATTAGAAGAAAAACCTGCTACTACAAACACAAATAATACAGAAAGTGAGGAATATGAAAATGACGAAGGCGAATACGAAAACTAATTCAGGTAAGTTAACCAAGAGAGATTTATTCAGAGCTAACTGGCGTTGGCTTTGGGGCAGTCAATTATCTTGGAACTACGAAAGAATGATGGCACCTGGTTACTTCTACGCTGTCTTGCCTTTTCTTAAGCGCTGGTACAAAGACGACGAATTAGTCGAAATGATGCAGATGCAAACTCAATTTTTCAACGTTAACGCTTATGTTGGTAACTTCATCATTGGTGTTGACTTAGCCCTTGAAGAAAGTCAAGGTATAAAGTCTAAAGATACTGTTGCTGGTATTAAGACTGGTTTAATGGGACCACTTGCCGGTATTGGTGACACGATCTTTAGTGCGATTATTCCAACTATCTGTGGTTCAATTGGTGCTTACATGGGACTTAGAGGCAATCCACTTGGTTCTATCCTTTGGATCCTTGTTGATCTTATCATCTTGTTCCTTCGTTTTTCATTCTTGCCAATGGGTTACTACCAAGGTACTAAGTTGATCGATTCAGCTTCTGGTAAGTTGAATGCTATCACTGACTCAGCTATTTTGCTTGGTGTAACGGTGGTTGGTGCGTTGATCCCTACCGTTATTAAGGCGAAAGTACCATACGTTTTCCATACCGGTAAAATCACGCTGAAGATGCAAACAATTTTAAACCAAATCATGCCATCCTTGGTACCAGTACTACTCGTAACACTTGTTTACTGGCTACTTGGTAAGAAAGGCGTTACATCAACTAAGATGATCTGGTTCGTCTTGATCCTCGGTATCATCTTATCATACTTCCACATTTTGGGTTAAAGACAAAAAAGAAGCTCCTTACGGAGCTCTTTTTTTATGCTTATGTTTATTTCTCAAGTAAACTATTCCCCCGGCAATAAGAACAATAATTCCCGCAAAGAGAAATAAATAGCCGACCAGAATCAAATAGAAGTTTTCGTGTAAAAAGCCTTGCTTATCAACGTATTCTACCGAATTAGCCTTGATAAAGAAACAAACAAATCCAACAATCATCAAGAATCCACCAATCAAGGTCGTAATCATATTGTACTTAGCTTTGCGGTTTTCATCAGTATCTTTAATCAATTTTTGTGTCATCTTGTTCATATTATCGTCTCCTAAAATTAACTGATCTAGTGAGATGTGAAAGACACGATTGATCTCGATCAACATTTCTAAGTCGAGCAAATTGCGGTTATTTTTCCAGTTGGACACCGCCTGTCTTGTAACGTGCAATTTTTTTGCATACTGCACCTGCGACAGATTATTTTCCTTTCTTAGCTGCTTAATTTGATCACTAAATTCCATCTCTTTCACCTCATAAATTAATTTTGGCAGAACTATATAAACCTAACAAGAAAGCACTGCTTGCATAAACGACAGCAGTGCTTTCCTTTTTATTTCTCGACCCTAGCTTGATAAAAGCCAAAGCTCATTTGACGTAAAATTTTAATGAAACTATTTTTATCTAATCTTTCACCAGTCGTCAAAGCTTCAAATTCTCCATCTGGATCCTTCAACTTCTGGTCTGTTCTATGGAAACCATTTCTCTCGTAGAACTTCAGCCGACTAACACGTTGCTTGTAATTTTTTACCTTCTTAGTTACCGGTTCAATATCGATCACGATTTGCTTATCTGGGAAGTTATCTTCCAGCATAGTCAAAATCTTGGAACCATATCCTTGTCCGCGCAACTTTTCACTGACTGCTAAATAAGTCAGGTAGACGGTGTTGTCATTTTCAGCATAATAGGTAATGCCGCAGAACTTGCCATCATCATAAATTGCGTGAAACTTTACATTACGGTGAAGTGACATTGCTAATAGTGAAAACATTGAGAATCTTTCCCATTCAGGGAATGCCTTCATGTACAACTGCTTAGCGTCACGATATGCTTTTGTACCCCATCGGGCGGGCTTAGAATCTAAAATAGTATCCTTCTTTTCTATTAAACTAAAAAATATAATATTTTTACACACATATTTTATCAAAAAAATACGATAACAAGCAAAAAGAACAGATCATTCGACCTGTTCTTTTTATCTATGTTATATAATTTTCATTTAAATCAACTTGTACTTCTTAAGCAATTCTTCTACGTAGGTGCCTTTAACCTTCTTGAGCATCCCCTTAATTGCCAACTTCTCAGGCATTGGCAAATCAAGATCTTTGAGCTTCTTTTGATCGTTCAAGTAGTACATCGCATTCATCAACATTCTGACATCAAAGGCAGAAGCAAATACTTCAGGTACGCCACGATCAATATCAAGCAATGTATAGACAGCTTCCATCGCAGTTCTAACTGAATATTCAGTAGTAAAGACGGTGTCTCTTGGTGTTTCTGCAAAGTTACCGATGAAGGCTAAGTTCTTTGAATGATCTGGAACTACCTTCGGTCTGTCGCCTAATGCTCTTGGCATAAAATATGAAGTAATATATGGCATGTGTGCTGGAATAGTAGTTGCAGCTGCAGCCATTTCAGGAATTCTTTCTTCAGGAACACCCATGTGGTAAAGCCATTCTTCACACAATTCAATGCCATTACAGTCAGGCATGGTCTTTTCTACATAATTACCCTTAGTGTCTGAGAACAAACCATAAAGCCAAACAATCAATTCATTTGGCTTTTGTGCCTTAAAGTGTGGTTGACGACTAATTGAGTAACCTAATAACCAGTTAGAATCCTTAATCGTAGTTGGACCACTAGTAACAATTGAGCCACTATGTGGATCCTTCTTATTAACTGCTTCAATAAATGGCACGATATCATTATTCTTAAAGGTAATCGTAGCTGACATTCTCCAGTTAGCCTTTGGAATATCCTTGCAGAAGACCTCTGGATGACCAAAGTCTTCATCTTGAGCAGCTAAATTCTTCCATAATTGCCAGCTCGCACCTAATTCATGCTCTTCTGGAGCTGGGTGGAGGTTGTCACCATAAGTGGTGCTTTCAGTAATTGAACCGTTAGTAACAAAGACAAGGTCGTTTTCAGTTAAATCAATATTCTTCTTTTCGCCATTTTCGGTTAAAATAATTTGTTTAGCAACTTTTTCACCATTTGAACGGTTAACAAACACATTATCTACAACCGTATCATAGTGGAATTGTACGCCATGATCTTTCAAGTATTTAACCATTGGCAGAATTAATGATTCATATTGGTTATACTTGGTAAAGCGTAGTGATGACAAGTTCTTAAGAGTAGCAACGTGTTGAACGAAACGCATCAAGTAACGACGCATTTCCATTGCACTTGCCCATGGCTCAAAGGCAAACATAGTTGACCAGTAAAGCCAGAAGTTAGATTGGAAGAATTCCTTGTCAAAGACCTCATTAATCTTCTTGTTTTGCAAATCTTTTTCTGGAGTTAAGCAAAGATCAACGATTTCTTTGACAGCCTTTGGAGTAAGGAGCAATTGGCCATCTGTTGGGAGAGCTTCGCCGCGGTTAACGATGACACGAGTCTTAGCGTAACTTGGATCTCTTCTGTTCAAGCGGTAAAATTCATCAAGGACAGATTCGTCTTTGTTTTCTGGTGATGGAATTGATCTAAATAGGTCCCACAAACATTCAAAGTGTGGCTCCATTTCACGACCACCACGGATGATGTAACTTTCTTTTTGTTTATTATAAATACCGTCCATTGAGCCACCAGGCAGACCTAATTCTTCAAAGATATGAATTCTCTCACCCTTCATGTGACCGTCACGGATTAAAAATACAGCACTAGCAAGTGCGGCCAAACCTGAACCGACGATATATGCTGATTTTTGATCAACGTCTTTTGGCTTACTTGCGTTTACGAAAGCTTCATAATTACCATTGCTATAATGCATAGATCAACACCTCTTTCAAATAATCCTTACACTTGTAACCATTTACAATTATAATAATAGTGTAAGCGTTTTCACTTGTCAATATTTACTTATAGAGGGATGAATTTCTATGAATATGAAAAGCGTACGTACTCAGCAGCAGATTGAACAATCTCTTTTTTCATTGCTACAAAAAAAGCCTTACGCAGAGATCTCCATTGCTGAGATTACACGTAAGGCAGATGTTTCGCGGACTTCTTTTTACCGCAATTATGAAAATAAAGATTCAGTATTAGTACAATTTTTGGCTAATCAGTATCAAAAATTTATCGATGACATTAACGAGCATAAATTAAAGTCGCTGACTGAGCAGTTGACCGTTTACTTAATTTTTTCAAAGAGAATCCAAGTACTATGAAAACCTTGCTTGATGCGGGATTCGAAGGCAGTTTGCTTAACTTGCAAACGCGCTATTTAAGGAAGCTCTTCACCGTTTATCACCCGGATTTAAACTTGCCAGATTATGCTATCGCTTATCAGTCTGGCAGTATTTACATGCTGCTGGTCTGTCCCTTTTATACTAAAAAAGCTAATCCCAATCGGAATTAGCTTTTTCATTTACTATTGCAGTTTCTTCTGTTTTTTGCCAAAGTTGAAGTAAAAGTTCAAAACAAGTGCAATGACCAGCAAAATCACTGATACCAACATAATCTCCTTAATACCTGAATGTAAAATGTTTCTCATCGTTGGTACTAAATTTTGTGGCAACAATTTCGCACTCTTAGCATCACTCAACTTGTTCATCATCGTAATCGTAATGCCTGGATGACTGCTTACACCACTAGCCAAATTCAAGTTCATGATTACGCCATACACAGCGGCCATCACAGTCTGCGCCAAAATTCTAATCAAATATGAAGTTGAGGTAGCCGTGGCCATGTTCTTAAGTCCAGCGTCGATTTGCACCTTCAATTGCAAGGCAACGAAGATAAAACCAACTCCGATACCTGAAAAAGCACCGATAGCAGCCAAAAGTTGGATCGGCGTGTGCAAGTCCGCAAAGAACATGCCTGCCGAAGAAATAAGCATTGCAAAAATACCGATGAAGACCAGCTTAAAGGTGGTCAAGTGATCTTGAATTGCAGCCACGCTTTGTGAAGCAATGATTTCCACAATTGAGTTTGGAATCAAGGTCATCCCACCAAGAAGTGCTGATAAACCGAGAAGCGCCTGTGCCCACATTGGCAAATAAGTGTTAACGGCGATAAATGCGCCCCAAGTGAAGGCAAATAAAAGAAAGTCACCATCTAGATCTTTATTCTTGAACAAAGACACCGGAATAATTGGATTTTGCGCATGATTTTCACGGATAAAAAACAATACGATAAAGACCAAGCTGACGATGATCAAACTAATGACAATCCAGCTAGCGGTCAAACCGACTAATTGCACGCCCATCAAGAATGGAAGCAATCCGATTACCAATAAACTTGCGCCTGGAATATCGAAGACTGGCGTTTGCTTTGGCGTAACTGGCTTGTAGTAGATCAAGCAGATTAAAAATGCAATCAAGCCAATTGGGATATTGATGTAGAAGACCCAGTGCCATGAAAAAGCATCGATCAGCCAACCACCAATAAGTGGCCCTAAAATAGCGGCACCGTTCCAACTAGCGGTTAAATAGCCCAGGACCTTAGTTCTAGTCTTAATGTTTTTAAAAACGTAACCAGCGATGATATAAGGTAGTGACCCCATACCACCGGCACCAACACCCATGATAAATCTAGAACATAGGAAGAAGATGATATTTGGCGCCATACCTTGCAAGACAGAACCGATAACAAACAGTGCCAGTGAGATTTCAAAGGCACGTTTATTGGTGATCTTTTCCCCTACCTTGGTCCAGATGGGAATGGAAATGGACATCCCCAGCAAAAAGATAGCGACAATCCAACCCATGAATTGGATTCCGTGCAGGGATGCAACAATCGCTGGAATCGCCGTGTTAATAATCGTACCATCTAGTCCAGACATCACATTGCCCAGCATCAACGCGATGGTAACCATCGTAACTTGCTTCTTATTCATTCAAACCCCTCTCAACTTCAAAATAAAAACGCTAGATAAATCATCATCTAACGTTTTTGGGTAAAAAAATATGGAGGATACAGGGCTCGAACCTGTGACCTCCTGCTTGTAAGGCAGATGCTCTCCCAGCTGAGCTAATCCTCCATTATGGGGCGGAATGTGGGATTCGAACCCACGCATGCTGGATCCACAAACCAGTGTGTTAACCCCTTCACCAATTCCGCCATATTACGGTCCATGTGGGATTTGAACCCACGATCTCCTCCGTGACAGGGAGGCGAGATAAACCACTGCTCCAATGGACCAATCAAAGGAGGATGTGGGATTTGAACCCACGCGCGGCAGAACCGCCTAACGGTTTTCAAAACCGTCCCCTTAAGCCACTTGGGTAATCCTCCATAGCCGAACAGATATTATTATACTAGACTGAGGAAAAAGCGCAAGTGTTTTTTGTAAAAAAATACAGATATTGCAATTTAAGCAATATCTGCAGTCTTTTTTAGTCACGTAAATTCTTTTGGTAGAGCAAGTATTTGTATTCTTTGCCGACGATTTCAACGAATCTTTCGGTTGCGATGTTGCGCCAGCCGAAGTGTTCATAAAATCCTTGAGCCTTTTCAT
This sequence comes from Lactobacillus sp. OTU4228, assembly GCF_001006945.1. Lineage (NCBI taxonomy): Bacteria > Bacillati > Bacillota > Bacilli > Lactobacillales > Lactobacillaceae > Lactobacillus > Lactobacillus sp. OTU4228. The sequence goes on along the minus strand of NZ_CDLD01000012.1, from coordinate 34,419 downwards.
TACCATCAAGGCACCATAAATAAATCTTGCCGTAGCCCATCTTCTTCAATTCGTTTTCTGCGGCGTTAAGCAAGGTCTTGCCGACATTATAACCTTGAAAATCTGGTTCAACGTATAAGGCCATCAATTCACCGCAACCAAGCATTCTGGTATCACGTGGGCGGCCATAGCTGACAGCAGCGCGCACAATATTTTTGTCGTCTTCAAAAATCAGATTGTGACGGCCGCTCTCATTAAATCTCTTAACCCAGGCATTTTCTGGAATATTGTCTAAAAATTCAGCGGGCAAAATTTCCTTATATACATCTTGCCAACATTTTTGAAAAAGTTTACTAGTTTGTCTTGCTTCGTCTTCAGAAATTAACGGTTTAATAATCATTTTTCTACTTTACTTCTTTGTCAAAACAGTAACGGCTTCAACATGTGGAGTCTGTGGGAACATATCAACGGGATCGATGCGATCAAATTCATAGCCCTGTTCTTGGAACAGTTGCAAATCACGGACCATGGTTGCAGGGTTACATGAAATATAAACAACTTTTTCAGGACCAGTCTTCGCAGTCGCATCAATAAATTCAGGCGTTAAACCTTTTCTAGGTGGGTCAACGAAAACAACATCGGTCTTAAGACCTTGCTTAGCCCAACGTGGCATAATTTCTTCGGCCTTACCCAAGTAATACTTAGCGTTATCGATATCGTTCAACTTAGCATTATCCTTGGCATCTTTAATGGCATCCCGTACAACTTCGATTCCGCGGACCGCCTTCACGTGCTTAGCCACACTCAAGCCGATTGTCCCAATACCTGAATAAGCATCAATCACAACGTCGCTTGGCTTCAAATCAGCCTTCTTAATAGCCAAATCGTACAAGCGTGGTGTTTGCAATGAATTGATTTGGAAGAAACTTTGTGGTGAAATTCTGAATTTCAAATCACCAATTTGATCAGTAATTTGATCGTTACCCAAGACCAAGTAGTCCTTCTTACCCAAAATTACGTTGGTCTTCTTAGGGTTGTGGTTCAAAATCAAGCCAGTAACACCAGGAATTTGGCTCACTTCAGCAGCAACGCCCAAAAGTTGTGGGAAGTCATTGTGCAAGCAGACCAAAATGACCATGATCTCGCCAGTTGCCTTACTTCTACGCACGTCAAGATAGCGTACTTCACCTTTATGATTGATTTCATCATAAGCAGGCACTCTATATTTACGTAAAATATCACGTACGGCAACAAGCACACGGTCGATTTCAGGATCAGTAGTAAAGAAATTAGTCAGTGGCACTAAGTCGTGTGAATGACGTCTGAAAAAGCCGATCTCAAGCTGACCATTGATTTCACGCACTGGCACTTGTGCCTTGTTACGGTAGCCTGTTTGTTCAGGACTTGGCAAAGTTTGCCCTACTTCAATGTCATCTAAGTGCGCCTTTTTAAGCAAGTTAACTACTTGATTACGCTTAAATTCAAGTTGCTTGTCATATTTGATATGTGCCAAAGATGCCAAGCCAGTTTGCACCCATTGGTTAAGCTTGATCTTTACTCGATCTGGGCTCTCTTTCTTAATTTTTTCGATTTTGGCAAAAGCAAAGTTCTTTTTGACCTTTAAAATTTTTGCACTAACGATTTCACCTGGAAGAGCGTTAGTAACGAAGACTGTCAAACCTTCATAGTGAGCAACCCCCATTGCTTCGTATGAGAGGTCGGTAATCTCTAAGTCAACAATTTGGTTTTTCTTCATGTATTATCTTCAACCTTTTTAATAAATCAATACTGTAATCATTATAATACTTGACTAGTTTTGTGTCTTGAAAATTATTTTTCATGAAAAGTATTGACATACATTTTTAATATTGCTATCATAATTTCCAACAATTAACGAAAACAGTAGCTACTTCGCTCAGCGTTCAGAGAACTGGTGGTAGGTGCGAACCAGACAGGCGAAGCTAGACGAATTACATCGTAATTTTTATCGCTCGGAAATATTCAGAACCGTTACCATCTGATAGAGATTCAAGTACTTAGACTTGAAAGAGTGGGTGGTACCACGGCTATCGTCGTCCCGTTGACTTAGGTCAGCGGGGCTTTTTTATTTGGAGGAATAGAAATATGGAAAAAAAGAAGGTATCTTTTGCAGAATCAATTATCATTCTGATAGTTCTACTAGCTATCTTGGGTGTTTCCGTAATTAAATTCGGTTTGTCCCCAGAAGTGCCAGTTTTGTTCACTGTACTACTTCTTACCTTTTGGGCAAGATTGCGCGGCTTTAGTTGGCAAGACGTTCAAAACGGGATTAAAGAAGGTATCGGCGTTGCGATCATTCCTATCTTCATCTTCATGTTGATCGGTGCCTTAATTGGTGTTTGGATCAAAGCCGGAATCATCCCTTCCATCATGGTTCTTGGTTTTAACATGATCAGTGGTAGTTTCTTCGTACCATCGGTCTTCATCGTTTGTTCAATCGTTGGTGTCGCCATCGGTAGTGGTTTTACCACCATCTCAACTGTCGGGATTGCCTTGTTTGGTATCGGTTCAAGTATGGGTGCCAACCCTGCCTTAGTTGCCGGTGCTATCATCTCCGGTGCGGTATTCGGCGATAAAATGTCTCCTTTGTCAGACTCAACCAACTTGTCATCAGCCGTTGCCGAAAGTGAACTTTTCTCACACATCAAGAACATGATGTGGTCCACTATTCCTTCATTCGTCGTATCACTTATTCTGTTCTGGATCTTGGGTAACAGCGGCCATATGGACCCAACCAAGATTGAACGTACCTCACAAGTTTTACAAAACAACTTCACCATTTCATGGTGGGCACTTTTGCCAATCGTTCTTATGTTGATCTGTGCTTGGCGTAAGATCCCTGCAATTCCTACCTTGTTCATGAACATTGCAATTACTGTGGTCATGATCTTTATCCAAAGTCCTCATGAATCTGCTCAATCATTGAACAACTTGATCATGAACGGTTTCGTTGCCAAAACTAGCGATGCTTCAGTTAACGCATTGCTTACCCGTGGTGGTATTTCCAGCATGATGGCTACTGTAGCGCTCATCATTTCAACTTTGTCACTTGGTGGGATGCTCATGAAGTTCAACATCGTGCAAAGTGCGATGGAACCACTCGTTAAGCATCTGAACAAACCTGGTCGTTTAATCACCGTAACTATTCTTTCAGGTATTTGTATCAACCTCTTCGTTGGTGAACAATACTTATCAGTAATTTTGCCTGGTCGTGCATTCAAGCCAGCCTTTGATAAAATCGGTCTTTCACCATTAGCACTTAGTCGTGTACTTGAAGATGGTGGTAGTGTTATCAACTACTTAATTCCTTGGGGCGTTGCCGGTTCATTCGCTGCATCTGCATTGGGTGTACCTGTGCTTCAATTCTTGCCATTCGTCTTCTTCAGCTTGTTATCACCTGTCTTCTCAATCTTTAGTGGTGTTACAGGCATCGGCTTAAAATGGGCTAAGAAAAACAAATAATTGGATATAACTAGATATTAAAAAGGGTCTGCAATTAATTTTGCAGGCCTTTTAATTATTCATATCATACATGCGAACTTGCGCTTTTTTATATTCTTTTGAATTACGATAATCATCATACAAAATATCCGTCACAATCACCTGATTATTTTGCTCTTCAAAAACAATTTTTTGTTGCAATTCAGAATTATCTTTGCGGCTTACCGAACTGCTTCGACTCAATCTTAAATCATCAAGTTCCCTATCAATAAAGGTCTTTTGCGAACCAGTTAAAATGTCATATTTCTTTTTAGCATTTTCTGTAAAGAATAATTTTCTCACTTCATCTGCCGCATAACTCTTATCAGGATGGTCGCTACGCTCGCCGCGCACTTCACTATCAGTATATTTCTTATCCATAAAAATCACTTCCTTATTTCAAGGATAGCAAGATCTTCAAGAAAGTGTTAAGTATTTGCCCAAAGATCCAAAAAATTTATAATTTTTAAACAAATACGTTAAAATAGATAAGACAATTAAATAGAAAGAGTGACATATATATGGACAACATGAACTTTTCAAGTCCTGAACGTCGCCAAGTTCACGACGTCTCAGAAGTTAATGGTTTTCTTTCCAAGATGTATAGCTACATGGGCTTAGCTGTTCTTGTATCAGCTATCACCGCATTTTTGACCATGACTGTTTTCAGAGCAGCTGTGATGCAAATGCCAACTGCATTGATGTGGATTATTCTGATCGTACCTCTTGGTTTATCAATGGGGATCAGCTTCAGAGCTACAAGAAATCCAGTTGCTGGCTTTGTAATGTTAATGATTCTGGCTGTCATCTACGGATTTGAATTTGCACTTTTAGCTGGTTTCTACACTGGCGCTCAAATCAGTACGGCATTCCTTTCTTCGGCTGCTGTCTTTGGTGCAATGGCCATCTTCGGTACATTTACTAAGAGAGATTTAAACAACTTAGGTTCTTACATGGGCGCTGCTTTGATTGGTTTGCTTGTAGCTATGATTGTTAATATTTTCTTGCGCAACTCAGTTGCTTCATTCGTATTCTCAATCATCGGTGTTATAATCTTCACTGGCTTGACCGCTTATGATGCACAAAAGATGAAGAGCATCTACAACAACTACGGCAGCCAAGTTCCTACTAACGGCCTTGCTGTATTGGGTGCTTTACAACTTTACTTAGACTTCATTAACATCTTCTTGTTCTTGCTTCAAATCTTTGGCATGGGCAACGACCGTAACTAATTTAATGAAGATAAGAAAATACCTGTTGGTTTTTACACCAACAGGATTTTTTATTGCTCTGTTTTTTCTTCTTTATTAGGAACCATGCTGCTCATCAATTCTACCGGAGACTGGTGTAAGAATGCCATAATGCTCTGACGCACATCATATGGTAAAAGAATATCGCCATAATTTAACAAAACTTCAACCAGCCCAATCATACTGTGAACGAAGACTCGTACATTAATTGTCATGAGGGTCCGTTCCTTTTCGGTGAGCTTTAACTGAGGATTCCCGGCCATAGTGCCAACACGCTGCATAAATTCATCGCAACTTGCTTTAAAGATTTTACGTAAATTGCAATATTAAAATTATTTAATTTGATATTTTTTCACCTTACCAAAAGGTTCCTTTTGTACATAGACAGTCCACTCTCCATGTGACTTTTGCGCACTAACTGAGTAATGACAAGCCATTTTGGTTGAATACTTTTGTGTGTCATTTTTCTAATAACCCTTTTCAGAATTAAATAGAAAAAATAAGAATCTAGGAAATTCCCAGATTCTTATCATCATTATTTACCAACGTAGAATTCAATTCTTTGTTGTAAATTATGGAATTCAACTGGACAATATCCACCAATTTCACCATCAAGGTTAACTGGCAAATCTCGTCCTGCATTCTTACCAATAAGTTCAGCCTTTAAGCTTCTAGTTTTGGTATAGATGATGTTAGGATCATCAACGTGCTTACCATTCAAAGCCAAAGCCATCAACTTCATCATGCTAACAGGATCTGAAGGCTTAACAACGATCAATTGGAAAAGTCCGTCACTAAGTTGCGCATCAGGCATAACTTGTTCAAAACCACCAATTGAGTTGGTCATTCCCAACAAGAACATTGAGAGCTTGCCTTCATAAACGCCATCATCATAAGTTAAACGCATTTCGTTCTCAGTTAAGTGAGGCAACATTTCTGCACCCTTAATGAGGTAAGCTGCATAACCTAAAGCTGATTTTACTTCGGATGGCACGCCATATGTTAATTCTGTTAAAGAACCGCTGGCAGCAATATTTACAAAATATTGAGTTTGATCACCAAAAACCGCTTTACCGATATCCATCTTGCGTGTCTTATTCTTCAAAATAACCTTTGCGGCATCCGGAATATTGTCACGTGGGATAGCTAATGCACGGGCATAATCGTTAGTCGTACCTGCTGGAATAATTGCCATCTTAGGTCTCTTATCTAAAAAGGCAATCCCATTAACTACTTCATTGATTGTCCCGTCACCACCGGCTGCAACGATCAGGTCAAAACCTTCTTTTGCAGCACGCGTAGCTTCATTGCGAGCACTATTTTGTTCAGGTGTAGTTCTAAACGCACTAGCTTCATAGCCAGCTTGCTCTAACACATCTAAAATATCGGCCACGTTTTTGGGCATCTGCTCGTGACCGGATACAGGATTATAAATTAATCTTGCTTTACTAGTCATAATTACTACCTTAACGTTCTAAAAATTAACGACTTTGCAATTCTTGGTTAAGCAACTTGTTAACCATCTTAGGGTTAGCCTTACCACGAGTTTGTTTCATGATTTGACCAACTAAGTAACCAATTGCACGGTCCTTACCATTCTTAAAGTCTTCTACTGATTGTGGGTTATCGTCAACAACCTTCTTAACCATTGGTGCTAAGACTGAAGTATCTGACAATTGAACCATACCATTATCTTCAACGTACTTCTTAGGATCAGTACCGTTAGCAATAGTTTCAGCAAAGACCTTCTTAGCGATCTTGGATGAAATAGTACCATCCTTGATCAACTGGATCATTTCTGCCAAGTGTTCTGGAGTAAGTTTAATGTCGTTCAAACCTACACGGTGGTCGTTCAAGTAACCATTTACTTGAGTGTTCATCCAGTTAGCAGCAAGAGTTGGATCAGCACCAGCTGCAACTGCTGCGTCGAAGAAGTCTGAACTTTCCTTAGTTTGAAGCAAAACATTTGCGTCGTATGGCTTCAAACCGTACTTGTTTACATAGTCATCGTAACGATCAAATGGGCTCTTTGGAAGTTCCTTAGCAATTTGATCGATCCATTCTTGACTAATGTGGTCAGGAGCAATATCTGGTTCTGGGAAGTAACGGTAGTCGGAATCACCTTCCTTAACACGTTCCAAAACAGTCTTACCAGTTGCTTCGTCGAAACGACGAGTTGAAAGTTGGATGTGACCACCAGCTAAAAGAACTTGTTCTTGACGCTTTTCTTCGTAAGCAAGTGAACGACGTACATGGTCAAATGAGTTCAAGTTCTTCATTTCAACCTTAGTACCAAGTTCCTTTTGACCTGCAGGACGGATGGAAATGTTGGTATCAACACGCATTGAACCTTCTTCCATCTTAACGTCTGAAGCACCAGTAAATTGAACGATCTTACGTAATTTTTCAAGGTATGCGTAAGCTTCTTCTGGGTCTTCCATGTCAGGTTCAGAAACAACTTCAAGAAGTGGAACACCTTGACGGTTTAAGTCAACGTATGAGAAACCGTTAGTTCCGTGAGTGTTCTTACCGGCATCTTCTTCGATGTGCATTTCGTGGATACCGATTCTCTTCTTCTTACCGCGAACTTCAACTTCGATGTAACCATCACGAGCAAGTGGTTGGAAGAACTGAGTAATCTGGTAAGCCTTTGGGTTATCAGGATAGAAGTAGTTCTTACGGTCAAAGTGAGTAGTTGGCAAAATGTGAGCATGAGTAGCAATGGCAACCATAATACCTAAACGGTAAACGTTCTTGTTAACCATTGGCAAAGTACCAGGCATAGCCCAGTCAATAACATTAGTCTCCGTGTTTTGTTCAGCACCGTAGGTTACTGGTGAAGGAGAGAAAATCTTGCTCTTTGTCTTTAATTCGAAGTGGACTTCAAGTCCGATAGTCGATTTAAAATTCATTCAATTAATCCTCCATTCCAGTTGGTGTTTTTTCGTAAAACTTGTTGCTGCGTTCAATAAAGTCAGCAGTCTTGAAGACGTTACCTTCATCAAAGCGCTTAGCCATAATTTGTAAGCCGACAGGCATACCATCAACTAAACCAGCTGGAACACTAGCTGCAGGAATACCTGCTAAGTTGGCAGAAATAGTCAAAATATCGTTGTTGTACATCTTGATTGGGTCAGAAACTTCTTCGCCAATACCAAATGCAGGTTCAGTAGTAGTAGGTCCAACGATTACGTCATTTTCAGCAAAGATCTTGTCAAAGTCATTGCAAATTAATGTTCTAACCTTAGCAGCTTGTCTGAAGAATCTGTTGTATGAACCGGCTGAAAGTGCAAATGAACCAAGCATGATACGACGCTTAACTTCTGTACCGAAGCCTTCTGAACGTGACTTAACGTAAACGTCAAGCAAGTTCTTAGTATCCTTAGCACGGTAGCCGTAACGAATACCATCGTATCTTTGCAAGTTTGATGAAGCTTCACTTGAAGCGATGATGTAGTAGTCAGGAACAACGTACTTAGTGTGTGGCAATGATACTTCGTTGATGATTGCGCCAGCATCCTTTAAAGTATCGATTTGCTTTTGGATAACTTCACGCATTTCACCGCTAACTGCTTCCATGTATTCCTTAGGAACAGCTACGCGAAGGCCCTTAACGTCTTGACCAATAAACTTGGTAAAGTCAGGAACTTCACGAGTTGAAACAGTTGAGTCGTGTTCGTCTGCACCAGCAATAACATTCAATACTTCTGCTGAGTCCTTAACGCGCTTAGTCATTACACCGATTTGGTCAAGTGAAGAACCAAATGCGATAAGACCCCAACGAGATACACGGCCGTAAGTTGGCTTAATACCAAAAATGCCGTTGAATGCAGCTGGTTGACGAATTGAACCACCAGTATCTGAACCAAGGGCTGCAACAACTTGACCACCGGCAACTGCAGCTGCAGAACCACCGGATGAACCACCAGGAACCTTGTCTAAGTTCCATGGGTTGTGAGTAGCACCGTAGTATGAGTGTTCAGTTGATGAACCCATAGCGAATTCATCCATGTTGGTCTTACCTACCAAGGTTACGCCAGCCTTCTTAAGCTTAGAAATAACTGTTGCGTCGTACATTGGCATGTAATTGTACAAAATGTGACTAGCAGCAGTAGTCTTAATACCGTTAGTGATAATGTTGTCCTTGATAGCAATTGGAATACCTGCTAACTTGCTCTTTGAGTAGTCAAGGTTTTCTGCAGGCTTTGCATCATCTAAAACAGTGATCCAAGCGTTTAACTTCTTATCTGTATCCTTAATGTTTGCCACAGTGTCTTTCGCTAACTTATCTGCTGACAAGTCACCGCTGGCAAGCTTTTTGTTTAATGAATCAATATCTTCGTTTAAGTAATTCATTACTCGTCCTCATCCTTATTAATAATTACAGGAACCTTAATGTAGCCGTTAGCCTTTTCAGGAACGTTTGCCATTAATGTTTCTCTAGTTTGTCCTTGCCAGTGTTCAGGTTTATCTTCTCTGAAGACAGTATCACGATCAACAACTTGGACAGTTTCATCAACACCTTCAGTATCAACTTCGCTAAGTTGATCAGCCATGTTGATGATTGATCCCATTTGATCAGTAAATTTATCTAATTCTTCCTCATTAAACGCAAGTCGCGAAAGAGTCGCAACGTGTTTAATGGTATCTTTTGTGATTTCCACGCAAATACCTCCTATTCGCCGCCATAAACATGGACTTGATAATCACTATCGCCGGTTTCCTTGGCAATTAATGCTTGAACATCGTCAACCGATCCAATCCTAATTTCAATTGGAATATTGTTAGGCAAATACTTCTTTGCTGTTGACAAAGCTAAACGAGTAAAACTTTGAATTTGCTCGTAGCCATAAAACTGGGTCGTTACTGAAATATTTTCTTGAGCCAGCTTGCCATTATCATAACGCAAAGTTGCCGTTACCCCACTAATATTAGGGAAATAATTTTGAATAGACGTCTTGAAATCATTAAAGTGCGATGCGTCGTTGCTATTAATTGCCTTTTCATTACCAGTTGTCGGTAAAATCTGTATTTTTTCCGACACGGATTTCCATTTAGTTATTTTACTACTATTAGACGCCGCTGTCCCGTAAGCGAAGTAAGTTCCGCCAACTAATGAGTCTTTTCCGGTCTTTGAGAACAAACCAACGGTAATTGGAATATTCTTCAAAGCCTTCTTTTTACGCAAACGAGCGACGATTTCATTAGCCATCTTCTCGCCTTGTGCGCGTTGTTCAGCTCTTGAAATATCGGTTTGGAATTCTGCACCATTCCGCTTCTTTTGGAAGTAGTCAACGGAATTCATGGCCAGACCCAAACTCATACCGCCAATTGAATACTTAGAACCGGAACCGGTCAAGTAATCTTGTTCAATAATTTCTTCCAAATAAATTGGATTTCTGGTATCAGTACCGGTCTTGCCGTTATTAACAGGGTTCAAGCCCTTGGGATTAGATTTTGATTTTCTGGTTAGCCAATCGGTAACCGTTGAAGAATCCAAATATTGACCTTCTTGGAAAACGTATTGGTTAGTTGAAAATTGATTCTTAGAAATTTGAATCAAACCACGTTCAAGTTCACGCGTATCTACTGAGTTGTCGTTATCAGTAGCAGTCAAACCAGAAATAGGGCTAGTAACGTAGCGGCCGTTCTTTAACAAAACGCTGTAGCCGCTATTGCCCGTATTAGTTGTTTGATAACTTTTTCTCTTAGTTGTAGAAGTAGTTGTCGCATTGTTGGCTAAACTTGAGTCCTTTAGTCTGCCACAGCCACTTAGGGTAATCATCACCCCAGCCAAAGCCATAATCTGCAAATATTTTTTCACAATAATTGTCCCTTTATTCAATTTGTGCGATTGCTTCTTCTTCGGTTAAAAGCGGAATTCCCAGTTGCTCGGCCTTATTGTACTTAGATCCGGCATCCTTACCATAAATTACATAATTGGTCTTCTTAGAAACTGAGCCGGTAACCTTAGCACCTAAGGCTTGCAACTTCTTGGTAAATTCACTTCTTGTATAATGCTCTAATTTTCCAGTTAATACAACCGTTTTATCTTTGAATGGGTTATCAGGTGCAGCTTCTTCATCTTCACCGAGGTAATCCATGTTCAAACCACTTTCGCGCAATTCTTCAATCAGCTTTTGTACTTCAGGCTGAGCAAAATACGTAGTCATCGATTCGGCAATCGTCATGCCTATTGTATCTATTGAAGCAATATCTTGCACCCCTTGAGCCATAATCTTTGACAGATTTTTAAATTTTTGGGCGATTAAACGGGCTGCTTTTGCTCCAACGTGATCAATTCCAAGGCCTGTAATTAACAATTCTACTGAATTTGACTTGGAATTATCAATTGCAGTAAGCAAATTATTGATCGATTTTTCCTTAAAGTGATCAAGCTCGGCCAAATCATCGGCAGTTAAGTGGTAAAGATCGGCAACGTTGTGCACCAAATCCTTGGCAATTAACTGCTTAACGATCTTAGGACCTAAGCCGGCAATATTCATCGCAGGACGCGATGCAAAGTGGGTAATTCCTTCTTCTACTTGGGCTGGACAAGATGGGTTAATGCAGCGAAGAGCTACTTCGTCTTCTAAGTGAACCAGTTTTTGACCACATGATGGACAAGTATCAGGAATCTTGTAAGGCTCTGAATCTGCTGGACGCTTTGCTAAAACAACTTCAGAAATTTCTGGAATGATGTCGCCGGCCTTGTGCAATTTAACCGTATCGCCAATGCGAACGCCCTTTTCATTTAAATAGTCAGGGTTGTGCAGCGAAGCTCTAGCAACAGTTGTACCAGCAAGTTGAACGGGATCCATCACAGCAGTTGGCGTTACGACACCGGTACGGCCAACCGTCCAAACGATGTCGCGGACAATTGTCTCTTGTTCTTCTGGTGGGAACTTATAAGCAATTTCCCAACGTGGCACTTTTACGGTATTACCCAATTCTTGTTCAATGTTTAAATCATCAATCTTCAATACGATCCCATCGATGCCATAGGTCAAACTGTTACGCTTAGCCGTATATTCATCAATAAAGTCAAAGATCTCATCAAGCGTAGCTAATTTACGACCGGTTTCATTAGTGTGAAAACCTAATTCGTGCATACGCTCAATGGCTTGGTGCTGGCTAGTAATACCTTCTGGTGGATTAACCCAAGTATAGATAAAGGTGCTCAGTTGACGCTTCTTCGTTACCTTAGGGTCAAGCTGACGAAGCGAACCGGCTGCGGCGTTACGTGGATTGGCAAAAACGCTCAAACCTTGTTCTTCACGCTCTTCGTTAAGCTTGGCAAAGGCTTCCTTGCCCATGTAACATTCGCCACGCACTTCCGTAGTCAAAGGCTCTGGCAAAGTTTGCGGAATGTCGGCAATGTAATGCGCGTTAGCCGTTACATCTTCACCTACATAACCGTTACCACGAGTCGAAGCACGAACCAACTTACCGTTTTCATATTCAAGCGATAATGACAAACCATCGATCTTTAATTCGACGTTGTATTCAACGGGGTGGCCAACCAATTTTTGCATCCGTTGGTCAAATTCTTTCAATTCTTCTTTTGAAAAGACATCCCCCATTGAAAGCATAGGAATCGGGTGCTCAACTTTAGTAAAATCGTTGTCAATTTGTCCACCAACTCTTTGCGTAATTGAATCGGGTGTGACTATCTCTGGGAACTCTTTTTCGAGTTCAAGCAAACGATTATAGCTTTGATCATAGACATTATCTTCAACTTCAGGTGCATCTTTTGAGTAGTATGCATCGGCCCATTCATTCAATTGGGTTCTAAGTGAAGCAGCCTCTTTTTTGGCTTCATCAAGAGTAATTTCTGCCATTTTTGCCCTCCTGATTAAAATCTCATTTATTCCAATTATACCTTCTTAATTGGCGCAAACGCAGCCAAAAGTCTCTTAATGCCCTTACCTGGAAAGGCAATATCAAGTTCCATGTCTTCGCCAGTGCCATTGACCTTGGTTACTACGCCGCGGCCCCAAGCTTTGTGTTCTACTTGATCACCAACGCTCCAGCCCTTCTTTTCGGCACCGACAGCACCGCTGGCTTTTTTAGCAGTATAAACTGTGGCACGAGCACGTTCTGCCTTTCTAGCAAAAGGAGCAGAAGTAGCCGCAAAGCTGGACTTGATAAAACTGCCTTCGAGCTTTTCGTTTTCTTCTTTATGAAGGTCCTTAGAATCAATTTCATCCAAAAATCTTGAAGGCGGATTGTTCTGCATTCTGCCGTACATCATACGTGAGTAGGCATTAGTTAAGAACAGTTCTTGCTTGGCACGGGTAATACCAACATAAGCCAAACGTCGCTCTTCTTCTAATTCATTATCGTCCATCATTGATCTTTGCAATGGGAAGAGGCCATCTTCCATGCCGATCAAGAAGACAACTGGGAATTCTAGACCCTTAGCAGCGTGCAAAGTCATCAAGGCTACTTGGTTATCGTCTTCGTCTAGATCGTCTTGGTCGCTTAAAAGTGATACTTCAGCTAAGAAGTCGCTTAGTGGATTAGAATCGTCTTCTTCAGGTTCGTAATGATCGTCAAAACGTTTGGTTACAGATAAGAATTCGTCCAAGTTCTCAAGACGTGTCTCAGATTCAATGGTATTTTCAGCCTTTAAAGCATCAGTATAATCAAAGTCTTCTAAGATTTTTTCGGTTAAACCGGTAACGCTGCTAGTTTGCGCATAAGCAATCGCATCCCTCAGCTTTGCGCCAAAGTCGCTCAACTTCTTAGCAGCTCGCGTACTAATTGGACTTTCTGCCACATGGTCCATCGCATCTAAAACGGTGTAGTGGTTGTCATCAGCAAATGTTAACAACTTATCCACAGTTGCAGCACCAATTCCACGCTTAGGCGTATTGATGATGCGGTTCATGCTCATCGTATCGGCAGGGTTAGCCACCAACTTCAAATAAGCCATGACATCCTTAATTTCTTTTCTGTCGTAGAACTTGTGACCACCAACAATTTGGTAAGGAATGTTTGACTTAACAAAAGCTTCTTCGACTGTACGCGATTGGGCGTTAGTACGATAAAGAATGGCAAAATTCTTGTAAGAACGGTGCTTGTCCTTAACTTCTTCTTGGATCTTGGAAATAATGTAGTGCGCTTCATCATCGCCGCTTTGAGCTTGGTAGTAAGTAACCTTTTGTCCTTCGCCTTGATCAGTCCACAAGTTCTTGTCCTTGCGGTTTTGGTTGTTCTTAATCACTGAATTAGCGGCATACAAAATGTGGCCAGTTGAACGGTAATTTTGTTCTAGCTTGACGGTTCTTACACCATCTTTTTGGTAATCATGCTCAAAGTTCATGATGTTTTCCATATTAGCGCCACGCCAGCCGTAAATTGACTGATCAGCATCCCCAACAACGCAGATATTCTTATATTGGGCAGCCAAAGCATGACACAATTGGTATTGTGCTTCGTTAGTATCCTGGTATTCGTCAACCAAAATATAGCGGAACTTGTTTTGGTAATAATGCAGCGTTTCTGGATCTTTTTTAAACAAAACCAAGGTCTGCATGATCAAATCGTCAAAGTCCATGATTTGATCTCTGCGCAATCTTCTTTGGTATTCCTTGTAGATCTTGGCCGCCATCTTTTCAAAAGGTGAAGAAGCAGTAGTTTCAAATGCTTCTGGATCAAGCAAGTCGTTCTTACCGTTAGAAATTGCAGCTAAAACGCCACGTGGGTCGTACATCTTAGGATTAATGTTCAAGTCCTTTTCGATGTGCTTCACCAAAGTCAATTGTTCAGCTGAGTCCGCAATTGAAAAGTTGTGGCTGTAGCCAATCTTGTCCGCATCCCTACGCAAAATTCTGACGCAGAGGGCATGGAAAGTTGACATCCAAATATTCTCGGCAGCTGGGCCAAGCAACTTTTGTTCACGTTCACGCATTTCAGTTGCGGCTTTGTTAGTGAAGGTAATGGCCAAAATATTCCATGGTGCCACTTGATTTTCTTCAACTAAGTAAGCAATACGCCTTGTCAACACAGAAGTTTTGCCTGAACCCGCGCCAGCAACAACCAAAAGCGGACCTTCGGTCGTCTCGACAGCTTTCTTTTGTTGCGGATTCAAACCAGCTAAGATAGATTTTTCGCTCATTATTGTCCCCTTCACAAAAAATAATTCATTAATGCAACTTAAACATTATACCAAAAAAGCAACGAACATTCGTTGCTTTAAAGATTTACTTATCATATTTTTCGAGGTCAAATTGTTCAATTAAATTAATCAATTTGTCAGCGTAATCCGGATCGGTCGCGTAGCCATCGGTAACCAAAGCCTTGGCCTGCGTCTTATAATCCTTTGACGCTAAAACGTGCTTATATTGGTCGTGGTTCCACGTTGTCCCGTTTTGGAATAATCTAGCATGGGCACGAATAGAAGCCTCGTATGAGTCGTATATTTGGAAACGCGCCTTCACAGTCACCCACTTGTCCTTAACGTATTCTTTTGTCGTCATCACGGCCGAAGTATTCGGGTTAGTCCCCTTAACGCCGAATAAGTTGTTGTACTTTTGCGATAAATCGCTTTGGCCATAATTACTTTCAAGGCAGGCCTGAGCAATCGTGATACTTGGCAAAAGATCATAAGACTTGTCGACCTCACGCGCAATTGGCCCGATCTTTTTAATAAAAGCTTTTCTTTGTTTAAGTAATTTTGCCTGTTCTTGCTGGCGCTGCAACTGCGCTTGTCTGATCTGCTCAGATTGAATTGCATAGCGTCTGTAGTAACGAAAGCCCACGAAGGCAATCATCAACACAAACAAAATAATAAATACGCGAACAACTAACTTTACACTTTTTGGTATTCTTGATTTACGCTTTTTTGCCATAATTCCAATTCCTTTAATCCATTAATTAAAGTATATCCGAAAAATATATAAAAAAAAGAAGTCGCTCACTGCGACTTCTTAATTTGTGCGGGCGAGAAGACTCGAACTTCCACGATCTAAAGCGATCACAAGATCCTTAGTCTTGCGCGTCTGCCATTCCGCCACGCCCGCGGAACAGTAACTATAATAGACTAAATTCGAGTGATGTGCAAGTAAATTTCGAAAATAATTTAATTTTATTTGTTATTTTCTTTAAAAAGTACGCGCTAAACGCAAGCGCCCCTTGCATTTGCCACACCTATAGCGGATCGTATTTATTCTGCGCATGCGTGGATATTTTAGCCTGCAGTTTTCACAGACATAAAGATATTTATATTTTTTCCGGCGTCTTAAACCAATATCAGGTGCATAGCGACTGCCGCCTACCCTATTAAGCAGAATTTTAAAATCGCGATCTTTATGCTGGTAGCCTAGCCCCATTAAATGCAGATGGTAGTGACACAGTTCATGTTTAATAATGCCCACCAAATATTTTTGATTTTTTGCTTCTAAAAAATGCGCATTAATTTCAATATGATGGTCATCTAAATGATAGCGGCCACCCGTTGTTCTCATCCGGTGATCAATTTTCACCATATGCAAAAAGGGACGATGAAAATAGTCCCTTGAAATTTGTTCTGTTAATTTTTGTAATTCTTCTTGTCTCATCGAATCCACTTCGCATATAAACCGGCACCTTTTGGCGTATTAATGTGGCGCTTCAAATCCGTTACGATCTTATGCTTAAAAGAGTGCTTGCCGTTCATCCAAGTTCCTGTAAACAAGTGAATGCTCTTAGAATCCGCCGATGGATTGCACAAAACGCCATCAGGATAAACGTGGATGCCCTCTTTGAGCATTTGCTCCTTATTGCCAATCTTTAAACCATATTTATCAATCAACATGTCGGTCACAGAAACACTGTTGACCCCGGCCATTTGATTGTTGACGTCGTATTCAAAGTTGCGGTCCTTATAGTAGTCCAAAATGTCCTGCATGAAAGGATGGCCCTTTTCTGCGCCAAAAATTGCGGCAGACAAGTAGTCATTATTTTCAAAGCCGATAAACGCACGATCATTTAACAGCGGCGTTAAGTCGCTCACTACACGCACATCAGTATCCAAATAAATACCGCCCTGTTCATAAATAGCTTTGGCACGAATATAGTCAGACACAAAGGCCCATTTTTTAGCTTGATATGCCTGTTCAATATATTTATTTTCGTGCATATCAAAGTTGTCTTCGTTCCATTCCACAAATTTAAAATCAGGCAAATTCTTTTTCCAAGTCGCAATACATTCTTGGATGATCTTGCTCTTCGGATTATGCCCAACCCAAACATAATGAATTGTTTTAGGAATCATTTTTAACCTCGTTTAAAGAAATTTTTGACTAACTTGATAATGTCTTCGTTGAAGTCCAGCTTTAGTAAGAACATCAAACCTAGGTAAATTACTAACATGATAATTGATTTAACTGCCATGTTGAAAAAGGCTGAATGAATCAAGTTAGGCATAAACATGCCAACAGCTAACGTAATAATAGCGATCAAGAAATACTTTGGCACATCATGGAAGACATAAGCAAAGTCATAGCCGTCGCGCACTACCCACAAACGCAATACTAAAACTACGGCTTCCGTAATCAAAATAGCAATCATGGCACCCCAAGCGCCGTATGGACGGTCAAGGATGTAACTTAACACGATTTCAACGATCGCACCGATCACTACAGGAAAAGCATAATCCTTATCACGCTGGTTAGCTAAGGCAAACTGGTTGGCAAAAACACCACCGGTTGGAATCATGATGATGGTCAAAGTAAACCAAAACATGAGTGGCGTCATCGGAATATATTTATCACCAAAGAAGAACGGTACAAATTGCTTGGTATTAGCCATGATGATCACGGCAAACAATGTACCTAACATAACAGTAGCTTCCAGTGATTTTTTCATGACCACTTTTTGCGTCTCTTTGCCTTCACTGGCCATTTTAGGCATGATAACCAGGGAAATACTAGTGATAACGCCTAAAATCATGTTGGAGATACGCTGCGAGTTATCGTAGAAAGATACCTGTGCTGAACCGGCAAACAGACCTAAGATTGGTTTATCAAGCGAAGTATAAATCTGCGTCGCAATCTGCGGAATCATCAAAGTTCCGATCGCAATGGCCGTTTTCTTGAATTTATAAAAATGAGCTACGGGTCTGCCAACGTAACGGTGGATGTCAAACCAAAAGACGAATGAACCCAGCATCGTTGATACCGACATAATCAGTAAGTACTTCCACAAATCGGCTGGTGATTTTACCCAAAGCAAAATCAAAACCACGCTGACCAGCCTTACCGCCGTGTTTTTCAAAACAACGCGACCGAAGTCGGCTAATCCTTGGAAGAACCAGGAAATATCGACCTGCGCTGAAATTAAATATGGCACCATGAGTAAAAGGTAGAACCAGTATTGAATGTGAAAGACTGTCGTTACAAAGACCGTAATGGCAATCGTAATTAAACCGGCAATACCTTGGAAGTACCAAAGACCCCAGAAGGCTCTAGTCAATTCTTCAGGCGTACCATAAGTCCGCGTACACGAGATCGTCCGCATCCCTACATAAGAAACTGACAGGATACAAAAGATCATCAAAAACTGCACAGTGTTGTTAACACTGCTGTAGATCCCATAGGTTTTTGGTCCTAAAACTCTAGACAAATATGGCACCGTGATTAACGGCACCAAGACAATAAAAATTTGATAGATCGCGTTATAAAGAATATTTAAAAACGTTTTGCGCATATTCTACCCTCTATATTCTTGCGTCATATACTTAAAGACCTTTTCACAGTATGGTCCCTTTACTTGACTAGTCAAATGCAGCCAGTAAAGCCTACGGTTAGCAATTTGTTGGTTGTCCAAGTGATCAAGGTTGTTAATCAATTCTTGTTCAGAATTTACGCTGATCCCTGGCGTAATCTCGCTGTATGGTCCCATCAACAGGCCACGTGTTTTTTCATATTGCTTCAGGAAGTTGGTTACGAACACGATCGGCTTGTTTAAATGCAAATAGTCGAAGTAAATTGATGAGAAGTCGGTCATCAAGAAGTCGGTATCGCCGAGCAATTCGTACAAGTCATAGTCATGATCAAATAAGTAGTCATTGTTCAAAAATGCGATGTTAGAGTAATTACTCTTGAAAGCACTAAATAAGCGCATCTCGTAGGGATGCAATTTCACGATTAAATATTGGTGACGCCTTTTGAGCGCTTCATTTAACCTTTCGCCATCAAAATCTTCAAAGGCAAAGAAGTTTCCTTCCTTGATCTTATCCATGATGGTCTTATCTTCAAGCTCATATCTAAAAGTTGGCATGTAGATGCCGATTTGTGCTTGATCATCTTCAGTCTTGAACAGGTCTTTTAACAGCTGCTTTTTAGAAATTACTGGCGAATCAAGCAAGTCCAATCTAGGAAAACCAATTTTGTGGTACTTCTTAGTCTCAATTGCCATGCAGGCACTCATTAAGGTCTCGTATAAATCAGAACTTGAGGCCACGATATCAGCTGTTTTGTGCCACAGTTTTTCATTGCGCTTGTTGTCACGGTACTTAGTATTGTTGGCCATGATGCCCATTCGCTTCAGTGGAACACCGTGCCACAATTGCACATTAATCTGGTGTTTGCGCACCTTAAAAGGCTGGTGCGTGGTGATTACATAACGCGCTGCCCCAATCTTTTGCCAAGTTTCCCACTTAAGGTGAGATGATGGCCATGGTTCAACCAATGTAGTGTTAAATTCAGGGTGGTTAACTAAGAGCCACTTGTAAAAAGCATAGCCATTTGAACCTGAACGACCCGAACCGTTTAACACCACGATCGTGTTGTCTTCCATTGTGGTAAAACGCGCACGAAACTTCATCCAGGCTAAATAAAGACGAAACAAAAAACTTTTCATTTAAACAACTTCCTAAAAAAATAATCTTACTTTTAAGCATAATAAAAAAGCTTGAACAAACTCAAGCTTTTTTATTTATTTTTGTTAAACTTTATTCTTTTCCCATTCTTCTTTGGAAGAATTTGACGATTTCCACAATCAAGATAATGCAGATACCAGCAACAAGGATGACTAACCATTGATCACCGTCAAGTTCAGTTACATCGAAGAACTTAGTCATGAATGGCAATTCAACGGCTGCCATAATCAAAGCTGAGATAATAATCGCACCATTGAACCATTTGTTGGCAAAAGTATGCTTTCTGAAAATTGATTGGTGAATAAACTTAGAGTTAATTGCGTGGAACAACTGGATAAGTCCCAAAGTAAGGAAGGCCATGGTTAAAGCATCCCCATGTTGCATGGATGGATCACCTACGTGTGGACCAACGTGAAGACCGATTTGGTAAGCACCCAAGACTAAGATACCTTCCAAAATACCTTGGTAAACAATGGAGCTAGCAACACCGCCGCTGAAGAAGTTAGAATTCTTACCACGAGGCTTACGCTTCATAATCCCATCTTCAACTGGTTCAACACCTAAGGCGATAGCTGGCAAAGTATCAGTTACCAAGTTGATCCAAAGAAGTTGTACTGGAGCCAAAATGTCCCAGCCAAGCATAGTCATCATGAAGACAGTTAAGACTTCACCAAC
This sequence comes from Lactobacillus sp. OTU4228, assembly GCF_001006945.1. Classification (NCBI taxonomy): domain Bacteria; kingdom Bacillati; phylum Bacillota; class Bacilli; order Lactobacillales; family Lactobacillaceae; genus Lactobacillus; species Lactobacillus sp. OTU4228. The sequence continues at coordinate 14,130 of NZ_CDLD01000012.1, read as the reverse complement.
GTTACAACTCATTAAGTACAAAATAGCTTTTTGGATGTTACTGAAGACCTTACGTCCTTGCTTAACAGCTTCAACGATCGTAGCGAAGTTATCATCGGCTAAAACCATATCACTGGCACCCTTTGATACTTCAGTACCAGTGATACCCATACCGATACCAATGTCGGCTTGCTTCAAACTTGGAGCATCATTAACACCGTCACCGGTCATAGCAACGATCTTGTTGTTTGCTTGCCATGCCTTAACGATTCTTACCTTGTGTTCTGGAGAAACACGGGCATAAACACTGTAGTCGCCAACGTGCTTGGTGAAGTAGTCGTCGCTCAATTTATCAAGTTCAGCACCGGTTAAAACGCGCTCGTCTTGACCTTTTCCAATAATACCCAAACGTTCTGCGATAGCTTGAGCAGTAGTTTGGTGGTCACCAGTGATCATAACGGTTCTAATACCAGCACTCTTAGCTTCGGCAACAGCGTCCTTAGCTTCACCACGTTCTGGGTCGATCATGCCGACAAGTCCAGCAAAGATCAAATCTTGTTCGACATTGTCAGTGGACGGATCATCATAAAGTTCATCAACGGTCTTGTAAGCCAAACCCAGCACACGCAAAGCTTTCTTGGCCATATTCTTGTTAGTTTCAAGAATATTTTTCTTGTCTTCATCGGTGATTGGTTCAATCTTACCGTTAATATCAATCTTAGTAATACGCTTCAAAAGCATATCAGGAGCACCCTTAACGGCAACATAGTATTTATCACCATCTACGTTAACAGTACTCATCAATTTACGTTCTGAATCAAATGGTACTTCTTGGACACGCTTGTACTTTTTAAGCAAAGTTTCTACGTCAATACTTTGATCGAAAGCAAATTGAATCAAAGCAGTTTCGGTTGGGTCACCTAAAAGGTTACCACCGTTTTCAATTTGAGTATCGTTGGCTAAAACCATGGACAAAAGTGCAGGATTAGTTTCGCTAATCTCGTCGCTGTTGTCGTGAACTGCGCCGTCATGGAAGACCTTTTCAACGGTCATTCTGTTTTGGGTCAAAGTACCAGTCTTATCTGAACAAATAATGTCGGTAGCACCCAAAGTTTCAACGGCAGGCAATTTTCTAACGATTGCCTTATGTTTAGCCATCGTTTGGGTTCCTAATGCCAAAATAATCGTAACAATAGCTGGAAGTCCTTCTGGAATTGCAGCTACGGCAAGTGATACGGCAACTAAGAACATGTTAATCATCAAAGTAGAATTACGGTCGGCTGGATTTGCTTTTAATACACCAACGGCAAAGACAATCACACAGATTGCCAAAATCATGATGGTTAAAGTCTTACCCAACTGGGTTAAGTTCTGCTTCAAAGGAGTGTCAGTTTCATCGGCATTGTTAAGCATTGTAGCGATCTTACCAACTTCGGTGTGCATCCCCGTGCTAACCACAATACCTTCACCACGTCCGTAAGTAACGTTAGTGTTGGAATATGCCATGTTCACACGGTCACCCAAAGCAATATCATCGCCAGATAAAGTCTCAATCTTCTTTTCAACTGGGACAGATTCACCAGTCAAGGCTGATTCTTCAATCTTCAAACTACTTGCCAAATTCAAACGCAAGTCAGCTGGAACAACGTCACCGGCTTCAAGCAAAACGATGTCGCCTGGTACCAATTCGGTACTTGGAATCGTAATGATTGCGTCGTTACGCCGGACATGCGCTTCCGGCGTGGCCATATCCTTTAGGGCTTCAATCGCAGCTTCACTTCTTGCCTCTTGAAAGACACCTAAAATGGCGTTCAAGATAACAACGATCATGATGATTGCTGCATCGGTCCATTCTTTAGCAACTACACCGGATAAAATGGCGGCGATGATCAAAACAATGATCATGAAATCCTTGAATTGATCGATGAAGCGCATAAACATGCTCTCCTTCTTTTTAGCAGCTAAAGCATTGGGGCCATACTTTTCAAGTCTGGCTTTGGCTTCGCTATCGCTTAGTCCGGCATCGAGGGATGTTTTTAGCTCTTTTTCCACATCGGGTACTGACTCGGTGTAATATTTCTTAGCCAATTTAGTTTCCTCCTTAATATAAACAAAAAGAGACTTACATGCTTGTAGCACATAAGTCTCACAAATTAAGATAAACCCAGAAGTATAATAGCTTCGGCTGTTGAGTTTATCGCAAGCAAATTGCCGTCACTCCCTTATGACAAGTTTATTATAAGAAAATTTTTAAACTTTCACAAGTTTTAGCGAATAATTTTACTTTTTGTAGAAATCATCGAAAACAGTAACTGGCAAATGACGCTTGTGTTTACTCTTGTTCCATAATTTTTCAATTTGGTTAGCAGCCTTGTCAGAAACTTCTTTTCCTTCAAGGTAATCGTCAATTTCCTTGTAAGTTACACCAAGTGCAACTTCGTCCGGCAAGTCTGGCTTTTCTTCTTCAAGGTCAGCAGTAGGTGCCTTTTCGTAAAGGTGTTCAGGACAACCTAATTCTTTCAAAAGCATCTTGCCTTGACGCTTGTCTAAACGGAACAATGGAGTCAAATCGGCAGCACCATCACCGAACTTAGTGTAGAAACCACAGAAGTTTTCAGCGGCGTGGTCAGTACCTACAACTGCACCGTTGTTAGCACCAGCGATAGCGTATTGAACGACCATTCTTTCACGGGCCTTGATGTTACCCTTGTTAAAGTCGGTAATCTTTTGGCCAGTTGCTTCAACTACCTTAACCATGGCGTCAACTGGTTCTTTGATGTTAACGATCAAATCTTGATCTGGGTGTTGAAACTTAACAGCATCAGCCGCATCATCTGCGTCAGCTTGAACACCGTATGGCAAACGAACAGCGATAAATTGGTAAGAATCATCGCCAGTTTCTTTACGCATTTCTTCCATTGCCATTTGGCATAACTTACCAGTCAAAGTTGAGTCTTGACCACCAGAAATACCTAAAACATATGACTTAAGAAATGGGTTAGCCTTCAAGTAATTCTTTAAGAAATCGATTGAACGTCTGATTTCCTTCTTAGGATCAATTTCAGGTTGAACATGTTCATAAGCAATAATTTCTTTTTGTAATTCTCTCATCGACCAATACTTCTTTCTCTAATCTTACGACGAATGTCTTGAATAAGATTCATTTTACTTTCGTATAAGTTTTGTGACAAGTCTACTGGGTATTCTTGTGGATTCAAGCTACGCTTGTATTCATCCCATAAGCCATCAAGGTTGTCAGCACAGAACTTCTTAATTTCATCAAGGCTAGGTTGTTTGTAAACGAGCTTACCTTCCTTAAAGATATCGTGCAAAAGCGGAATAGCAGTGTAATCAGTAACCACCTTGTTGATGTAAGTGTATTGAGGGTGGAACATGAACAATGCATCAAACTTACGTGGGTCTTCGTCGTAGCGAGATACCCAGTCACCTTCATTTTTCTTAGCAGTGTTGGCACTGATACGCCATACTTGCTTTTTGCCTGGAGTAGAAACCTTGATTGCGTTTGAAGAAATCTTCAAAGTGTCACGCATTGCGTGAACGTCATCTTCCATGGCAACTAACTTGTAAACTGCGCCAAGGGCTGGTTGGTCATAAGCGGTAATAAACTTAGTACCGATACCCCAAACATCGATCTTGGCACCTTGCATCTTCAAGTTAGTGATGGTATTTTCGTCTAAATCATTTGAAGCAAAAATCTTAGCGTTAGGATAGCCGGCATCGTCCAATTCCTTACGAACTTGTTTAGAAATGTAAGCCATGTCGCCGGAGTCGATACGAACACCCAAGAAGTTGATCTTGTCGCCCATTTCGTTGGCAACCTTGATCGCGTTAGGCACACCACTTCTAACAGTGTCGTAAGTATCAACCAAGAAGACACAATCCTTGTGGGTTTCAGCGTATGCCTTGAAGGCTTCGTATTCGCTGCCGAATGCTTCAACTAAAGAGTGAGCATGAGTACCTGAAATTGGAATATTGAATAACTTACCAGCACGCACGTTACTAGTTGAGTCAAAACCGCCAATATAAGCGGCTCTAGTACCCCAAATAGCTGCGTCAGTTTCTTGAGCACGACGTGAACCAAATTCCATTATGCTGTCATCTTGAACAGCCAACTTAATACGTGCTGCTTTAGTAGCAAGTAAAGTCTGGAAGTTGATGATGTTCAAAATAGCAGTTTCAACTAATTGACATTGAGCAAGAGGACCTTCAACTTGAAGGATTGGTTCATTAGCGAAGACCAATTCCCCTTCTCTCATTGAACGGATGGTGAGCTTGAGCTTTAAATTGCGCAAGTAGTCAATAAAGTCATCATCGTAATCTTCTTGTTCTTTCAAATATTGAAGGTCGCTTTCCTTGAATTTTAAATTCTTCAAGTAATCGATGACGTGTTCAAGACCTGCGTAAACGGCATAACCGTTGCCGAACGGCTCTTTACGATAGAAGACTTCAAAAACGGCGTTGCGATCTGCGATGCCCTTCTTGAAGTAGGTGTACATCATGTTAATTTCGTATAAATCAGTGTGTAAAGCCAAAGAATCGTCTTTGTCTAATTCTGGGTAAAACATTGTTTCCCTTTCTGTTAATTAAAAAATTATGATTTTGTTTTTTATTATACAACCATTACGAACGTATGACTATTCTTCGACTCAAAACGTACGATATACAGCCAAAATTGAATCCAATTGATTCTTAATTGAAAAATGTTCTTCAGCGTAACGTTTTTCGGCATGAGCCATTTGACGGAGTTCCTTATTTGACTTGTTTACTGCTAAATTAACCTGCTTGGCAATGGAATCAATGTCGCCCACTTTAGCGATAAAACCATATTCTGGCCCAGGGATCATCTTATGAATGTCGCCTACGTCTGTGGATAAAATAGGAATTAAATTATCGGTTGCCTCTAAAAGCACAAGTGGAAAACTTTCGGAATATGAGGTCAAAACGGCAAGGTCGATGCGTTTATACAAGCTGCTTAATTGATGATGCGTCATAAAGCCGTGGAAAGTTACTTGTGGAGCCATGTTTAATTGTCTCGTCAAAGCCTTAAGCGGCTCAAGCTGACTGCCGTCGCCTGCGATGTGCAAACGAATATGCTGGTCGTTGAGCTGTTTAACCGCCTTAAGCAGCAATTCTTGGCCCTTTACCTTTTCGGTACGAGCAACGTTGATAATATTGAAGTATGTGTGTTCATATTTAGCAGGGATTTCGCTGTCGTTGTGGAAAACAATGCCGTTATAGATGACGTGCACCTTATTTTTATCCACCTGTGCTTTATTAATGAGCAATCTGGCAAAACACTCAGTCACCGCAAAAACACAGTCAGCCTTTCTTAAGGCACGGATATTCAAACTGGTGAAAATCTTGCCTAAAAGGCTGCGACCAGCAAAGTCCAAATAAGGATCAGAGTGCACCGTAATGCACCAAGTTGCCTTAATCTTCTTATGAATCAGTGAGAGAAATAAGTTGGCCCTAGCTCCGTGAGTATGCACAATGTCGTAGTCACCATCATTGATAAAGCGGGTTAATTTCTTCAAACTGGCTAAATCATAACGGCTATTTGCGCCCAAAACATGAGTCTCAATCCCGTGTTCACGTGCTGCCTGCGCAACAGGACCTTCTGCTAAAGTTAATAATTCGAAGTCCTTGCCTTCCTGTTTGGCCTCGGTTAATAAATTTACAATATGCGATAGGCCGCCGCCATTTTCAAGACCAGCATTTACATGCAAAACCTTCATTCTGTGATTATTTTCCTCTCTTCGATTGTTGAACTCGTGCTACGAACTGCGGCAAAACCAGCATTCGCTTGAAACGAGTTGGATTAGTAATTAAACGATAAAACCATTCTAAGTGCGTCTTTTGGAACGCTTCTGGCGCTCTTTTAACCATACCGGAAAAGACGTCAAAACTTCCGCCAACTCCCATCATTAGAGCAGGAAGTTCATTTCTGCGCAAAATTGCGAGTAGTTGCTCTTGCTTAGGAAAACCTAGTGCCGCAAAAACCATGTCTGGTTGGGTCTTGGCGATTCTGCGAGCTACCAACTCTAAATCGTCGGTAAAGTAGCCGTCTTCGGCACCAACCAAGTTGATATTAGGATATTCCTTAGCCACTTTTGCTTGGACTGCGTGGATTACTTGTGGCTTAGCACCGATTAGGTAAACTCGACTGCCGCGGTCGTTAGCCACGCTCATTAACCAAGTAAAAAGATCATAGCCAGTTACTCGCTCAGGCAAAGGCTGCTTAAGCATCTTAGCTGCTTTAACAATGCCGATCCCATCAGCGGTAATGTAATCCGTGTCGTTTTTTAAGATTTTCATAAACTCGGGATTTTCATTAGCTGCCATCACGATTTCGGGATTGGCTGTTACTACAAAAGTAGATAAGTGATTATTCAATCGCTCAATAAATTCATTTTGAAATTGATTAAAAGTCTTATTATCAAAATCAACGCCTAAAACATTAACTTTGTCCATTTTTGTACACCTCGCGCGTATTCTCATCTATTTTCTATTTTACCATTTGATCAGACAAGTACGTTAACGAAGTCCAAGTTTCATATTTTCTTTAAACATGATAAGATTGTTTTAATCAAAGGAGAGAACATGAAACGAGTAATTACTTATGGCACATTCGACCTGCTTCATTATGGTCATGTGCGCCTGCTTAAACGTGCAAAAGAATTAGGCGATTATCTAATCGTGGGGCTTTCAACTGATGAATTCAACGAATTCAAGAAGCACAAGGAAGCCTACAACACTTACCCAGAAAGAAAATACATCTTGGAAGCTATCCGCTACGTTGATAAGGTTATCCCTGAAAAAGACTGGGATCAGAAGATCGACGACGTGAAGAAATACAACATCGACACCTTCGTGATGGGTGACGACTGGAAAGGTAAATTCGACTTTTTGAAACCTTACTGTGACGTCGTTTACTTGCCAAGAACGCCAGGTATTTCAACTACTAAAATTAAAGAAGATTTGAAGTAAAACAAAAACTCCAATCTCACTCAAATTTTGAATGAGGTTGGAGTTTTATTTTGTCCTATCTATTACTTAGAGAAAGTGAATTCAAATCTTTCGGCAACATAGCGAGCACGCGTATATTCAAATGGTTGTCCAGATGCCAGTTCAGTAACCTGACGTCTAGTAATTAAAGCTTCGCCCTTCTTAGCTTTTAACAAGCGCGCATCTTGTTCATTAGCAATTGAGGCAGAAATATGTTCAGTTACTCGGCCTATTTCAAAACCGCCACGCTTTTCAAGTGTTTCATAAAGGTGGCTGGAAACTTCTTCTTTTGAGAAGTCCTTAACCAAGTAGTAAGGCACAGTAACTACTTCATAACAAATTGGCACATCGTCAGCGTAACGAATTCTCTCCATGCGTAGAACCTTTTCGTCCTTCTTAAGCATCAGACGTTCCTTTTCTGACAATGATGGGTTGCCAATTTGGTAAGATGTCAACTTGCTGGAAGGAACTTGACCATTTGCCTTAGTAATATCGGTAAATGACATGATCCCTGACATTCTTTCCTGCACCTTTTGGCTAGCTACATAAGTACCGCTGCCCAGGCGCCGTTCAAGAATCCCTTCTTCTTCCAGTGTCTTGATTGCTTGACGCAAAGTCATTCTTGAAACGCCAAACTTCACTGATAATTGACGTTCAGCTGGAATTCTGTCTCCCACTTTGTACACATGATTTTCAATATCGCGCTTGATCTGATTATGGATCTTGATATACATAGGTTCTTCCATAATATGTCGCCCTCCAAAGTCCTCTAATACTACCTGTTATTATAAAGTAAATTGGTCTAGATTGCATTTAATACGGTAGAATAATTTTACCATGCTATTTTCTTTTAGCGGTCCATTGAACACCTAAAATGTACACATTCGGACGTTTATCACATTCCACGCTGAGCTTCTCACCTTTGTCGGCGATGACGTTGGTGTGCAACTTGGCTTCGTCTTGAATAGCCAAATCGGCGCCGTTGGGATGAAGCAGTAAATCATGACCGCGCAAGTTAGCGTTGCCGCTCAATGCCAAGAAGTATTCATAATCCATGTTGCCCATAAAGCTGACACGTGTTGCTTCACAGCTGGATTGATCTTGAAAATCACTGTGGGCGGTCACAGTTGAATTGCTCATTGTGACTTTTGCCTCATTAATAACCACCATGCGGTTGATGGTGCAGTTTTGGATAATCGTCCGCGTCTTTTTATCGATATAAACGCCGCCGTTGAACTTGCTGTTCATGATGTTGCTCCAGCAGTCGTCACTGAGGTAAAGACATGAATCATCCTTAGCACGCACCGTACTGTTGAGCATGTTCATCCAGGTTTGTCCGTGCAATAAAATATAATCGGCTTCGGAATTATTAATATCAAGTTCTGCATTGGTTTTGGCAAAAGTGTTGATGCTACCGTGGATGTTGGAATTATTGATAATCGCGGTACCTTGTCCCTCTAAGGCCAAAGCACAGTATTTATCAGACTTGTAGTCGATTTCGGAATCATTCATTTCCAAACGGAAATTAGCATTTTCGTACATGGAAACAGAGCCGTTAATCACCTTAGTTGAATAAAGTTCAACGGTTACCTTCCCGTTCACAGCGATCGCAGCAGTGTCGGTGCCGTTACCCTTGATAAAGCAATTACGTAGCGTCAAATAACCATCACTTTCAACTGGGACGAAAAGACTGTTGTTGTCAGTGCTGGTATTAATGCATAAATTTTCTAAAGTGACATAGCGGCTATCATCTGAAACGCTAATGTAGCCTTCAATTGTCGTATCTTCTGGGACGGATCCTGTCCCTTTAATCGTAATATCTGTTAGTGTTAAGCCTTGTGGCAAATAGTAAAAGCCAGGCCCCAGCATTAAAACGTCATCGGCACGCAAATCTTTTAACGCTTCGTGCCAACTTGTTTCGCTGCTTGAACCTCCAACTCTGATTATTCTAGCCATTCAAATTTCCCCTTACTTAAAAAGACAGCTCTTATATTGTACTTGTTTTCCACTAATAATGGTTAATTTTTTCCTATTAAAAATAGAACCTGATCGAAATGATCAAGTTCTATCTACGCAAATGATGATATTTAATTTTAGGTAAAAAAAGAAACGTCATAAGACGTTTCTTTGATTAGGGTTGGGTGTTCTTTTAGAACTATTGGGTTAGCTGGATTCGAACCAGCGCATGATGGTACCAAAAACCATTGCCTTACCACTTGGCTATAACCCAATACCAGCTGAGCTTTTTACTTGTTGCTCAACAATGGAGGAGGGTGGATTCGAACCGCCGAACTCAGAGAGAGCGGTTTTACAGACCGCCGCGTTTAGCCACTTCGCTACTCCTCCGTTAGCTGACTTAATTATAATAACGAATATCTAGGACAAATGCAAGGAAAAATTGAAAAAAGTTTTCATTTTTTCTCCATTACGAAATTGATCAATTCTATTCCATCCCTTACAACTTTTTGTTTCCTAACTACAATGTATCCCCTAGCCTTAAAAAATGGTCTAGCAGTAATAGATGCATGTGTCACAATTTTACCATCTTTTATACTACTTTCCAGTTCATCACAAATAGCACTTGCAATACCTTGTCCTTGATAATCTTTATGAACAAAAAGTCTATCTAAATATCCTGATTTATCAATATCACCAAAACCTACAATTTGTTTTTTATCAATTGCAACAATCCTCTTGTGCGCTCTAAAAGATGCATCCCATTTTGGTAAATCAATCTCTTTATGTGCCCACGCATCCATTTGCTCTGGGGAGTAATCTAAAATGTTGATAGTATGTACAGTTTCATAAAACAATTGGGCTAGTTGTGCACAGTCAGCAGATTTATATTCACGTAAAATCATTTATATTTACTCGTTTGAAAAACAAAAGCCATTACTCTTATTGTGGTTTCTAGAGTAATGACTTCTGTGCCTTTGCATTGAATCAAAATGCAATTATGGCAAATTGTCCTTCGCTTTTAATATATCAAAATTTACGCTTATTAACAACGCCATTCAACAGCGCCCATCTTAACGTTCTTGTTAGCCTTAATTAATGCGGCACCATTGCCGATTTCTACGCCACCGTCAAGAATTCCTTCGTCAGAACGAAGATTCAAGCTGCCGGCATCATAATCCATCACCATGTTTGGTCCCATCATCGTCATATCATACTTTGAAGTATAGATCTTCAAGCCCTGATCGTTTTCAAGCTCTACAGGATAATCGGGATCAACTTGATCAACCCAGATGATTGAAAAGTGGGAACCAATGCTGCAGCCGCCACCCTTGATAGAATACTTGCCACCACCATCATCGGTGATTAAGATCAAAGTCTTGTCTGCGATTTCTCTTCTCTTTAAGTAATCAAGTGCTTTATCAGTAAATGTAATTTTCAACATAAGTCCACTCTCCTTTTGGCTTTGTTAATTAAATTATAGCGAAAAAAGCTAGTAAATAAATTGATCTAAATCAATAAATATTAATTTAGGCACAAAAAATCATTACCTTAAGGAGACCATGGTAACGACTTTTTTACACATATAGATCATACTGAGTATTTAAAAGTGTATTGCATCATGAATTACAATACACCCATAACATAACACCTTTTCTAAAGATTGGCTTAAAAGAAGACTTATTTTTTAGCTAAAAATATCAGACTAGCATTGATAACACAAACATATTTTCGTATAATAGCATTATCAAGTAAGTGAACGTATATTCGCTTAGCATAGTAAGGTGGGGATGCACATGTATGACTATAGATATGAACCACACAGGCTAGTCTTCATGATCGATAATAAGAGCTTCTTTGCAAGTTGCGAATCAATCAGATTGGGTTTGAATCCCATGAAGTCGGTGTTAGCCGTAATCTCTCGTCAGCCAGATTTCAGCTGGGGGTCTGGGTTAATCATGGCCGCATCCCCTTTGGCTAAGAAAAAATATGGGCTGCACAATGTAATGCGGGCAAGGAATTTACCGTCTAAAAAAGAAGCACCTGACTTGATGCTGGTGGACCCACATATGAATCTTTACATCAAGCGTAGCATGCAGGTGCTAGATATTTTCCATAAATATGCGGCGGACGAGGACATTCACATGTACTCTATCGATGAAGGCATGATCGATATGACTAATTCGTGGAAGCTTTTCGGCGATGATCCGTATTATGTCGCAAGAAAAATTCAAAAAGATATCCACGATACGCTGGGGCTGTACACGACCTGCGGCATTGGTGAAAATCCCTTGCTAGCCAAACTTGCTATGGATATTTCGGCTAAGCATCGCGAGTCGATGATCGACTTCTGGCATTATATCGACGTCCCTGATACGATCTGGCGCATCCCTAAGCTCGAAGACGTCTGGGGCATCAACACTAGAACGGCCGACCACTTGAGACGACTTGGCATCAACAACATGTACGACCTCGCCCACTCTAATCCGGAAATTATGAAAAGAGAATTCGGCGTGATTGGCGAGCAGCTCTATGCCATGAGTTGGGGCGTCGATCGCAGCATCATCATGAATAAATACATTCCGAAAACTAAAAGCTACAGCAATTCCCAGGTCTTGAATCGCGACTACTATGATCAAAGACAGATTGAGATCGTCATTCGTGAGATTGGTGAACAAGTAGCAGCGAGAATCAGGGCGCATGATCTGCGAACTGGTAAAATCGGCTTATTCATTGGTTATTCTTTTGATTCGATCGATCCGGACCATCCGCGTGGCGGCTTTAACGTGCAAAAGAAAATTACTCCGACTAACGATAATCATGATTTAACTACGCAGCTGATTGCTCTGTTTAGAAACAAATGGCAAGGAGAAGGCGTCAGGAATATTGGCGTTGATTATGGTGATCTGTCGCTGGACACTAGTCAGCAATTCAACTTGTTTGTTAAGCCGGATTTGCAGGTGAAGCGGAAGACTTTAGATAAAACGGTTGATAGTCTGCGGAAAAAATACGGCTTCTCTAGTGTGGTGAAGGCCTCTAGCCTGCTGCCAGGAGCGACAGCGATCAGACGTAGCAAACTCGTGGGTGGCCACAATGGAGGTAACGCTTATGAGTAGCGAGTTTGATAAAAGAGTTGAGGAATTCTTTAGGACCTATCAGGATCGAGGGATGAAAAAATGGGCTGGCTTCTACTTGAGTGACCACACGGTAAAGATTAATCAGGAACAGCGCAGAAGAGATACTGTCTACGTCAAAAAGAAGACGAGGAGTCAGAAAGATATCAGGGCCATGTTAATGCGGTCTTTTGGTGAACATAGAAAAGTATCGGTGCAGTTGAAGGAGCTGTCTGTAGATAATGACTTACAGGCTGATATTGTGGGCTTTGTCGAAGGTTATCAGGAAGATACGGCGATCATTTCGGGGAATCTGGTTCTGATTGATAATATTAATCATATTGAATTTATTGAATAAAAATTCTCCCTATATTGATTCTTATATCACGATAATTAATCTAAAATTTCACCTTGCAATAATAAATTTATGTTGTACACTGAACTTGTAAATTGAATACGGCGATGACGTTCGCCTTTAAACGAGCAAAATCTAATGACGTCTACTTTTACCTACACACTGGGTGTGTACAGAAAGTAGGCGTCTATTTGTTTTGCTCTTTTTTGTAGTTTTTGGAGGTACAAGAATTATGACTGTTTATGTTGAAAAAGTTCGTGCAATGGAAATTTTTGATTCACGTGGTAACCCAACTGTTGAAGTCCACGCATTCCTTTCCGATGGTACTGTTGCTAAGGCAGAAGTTCCATCAGGTGCTTCAACTGGTGAAAAAGAAGCGGTTGAACTTCGTGATGGCGGCTCACGTTTGGGCGGCAAAGGCGTTTTGAAAGCAGTCAACAACGTTAACACAGAAATCAATAAAGCTTTACAAGGTGCTGATCCATTCAATCAAGCTAAGATTGACCGTACGATGATTGAACTAGATGGCACTCCTAATAAGGCTCGTTTAGGTGCCAATGCAATCTTGGGTGTTTCAATGGCAATTGCTCGCGCTGCCGCCAAGTCTAAGCATGAACCACTCTACCGTTACCTTGGTGGCTGCGACTTAGAACTCCCACAAACTTTCCACAACGTAATCAATGGTGGTAAGCACGCTGACAACGGTATTGATATCCAAGAGTTCATGATTACACCAGTTAAGAAGACTTCATTCCGTGATGGCTTTGAAAAGATCGTTAACACCTATCACACTTTGAAGAAAGTTATTGAAGATGCTGGCTTTGAAACTGGCTTAGGTGACGAAGGTGGTTTTGCTCCTAACCTTAACAGTTCTGAAGAAGCCTTGAAGATGCTTCATGAAGCTATTGTTAAGGCTGGTTACAAACCAGGTGAAGATATCGCTATTGCATTCGATGCCGCCGCAAGTTCCTTCTACAATGCAAATGATGGTAAGTATCACTTCGAAGGACATGTTTGGGATGGCGAGCAAATGATTGATTTCTACGAAAAGCTCTTTAAGGAATTCCCAGAAATCATCTCTGCTGAAGACCCATTCGATGAAAATGATTGGGACAACTTCGAAAAATTCACTGCTAAGTTCGGCAAGCAAATGCAAGTAGTGGCTGATGATAATGTATGTACTAACCCTAAGCTAGTTAGAAAAGCCATCAAGGACAAGCTTTGCAACGCTGTTTTAATTAAGTTGAACCAAATTGGTACGGTTACTGAAACCCTTGAAACCATTAGATTAGCAAGAAAGAACAACTTCACTACGATGGTTTCTCACCGTTCAGGTGAAACTGGCGACACCTTTATCGCTGACTTCACTGTTGCTACTAACGCTGCAGAACTTAAGTCAGGTGCTCCAGCTCGTTCAGAACGTGTTGAAAAGTACAACCGCTTGCTTGAAATCGAAGAAGAGATTGGTGTCAAAGATGAACGTTTAGCACATTTTCCAAACAACATTGATTTGGACTAATATTTGCTAATTATTAATACAAACTCCCTCAATCAAAAACCAAACTAAAAAAACCGGTTCTATGATAAATCCTGTTGATAGATTTCTATGATATTCTATCAATAGGATTTTTTGCATTAAAAAAGAGGCACAAGCCTCACTGCATAATGTCCTTTGATACCACTCTTTAGAAATTAAGGTGA
>NZ_CDLD01000011.1:0-14589 GCF_001006945.1 Lactobacillus sp. OTU4228 | reverse complement strand
GATCAAGCTAGAAGAAAAGGATGCCATTATTAAAGAAAAAGCATCAGACTACTATTTAGCAGCCTAATGCCTTTCCCTATTATTTAATTTTTAATTGACTTTTATCAACACCATTTGACAAAGAGCCAAAAAACCACGCTGAATTGGAGCGTGGTTTCTGTTGTTATTCAATTTTTATTTATTCAGTTTTTACATCAATTTTATTGAGCTGCGCTCAAGTTAGCTGCCTTGATGTAACGCTTGTTGTTGTTTCTGCAGCCTTCAATTCTGTAGTACTTCTTACCGTTCTTGAATCTCATTGCAGGACCGTAAGTAGTTACAGTTTGGCCTTTGTACATCTTACCAGTACCTGGGGTACGACGGTATGATGACCAGTAAATGTAAGCGTTGTGGGTCAAGGTACGCTTGTTACCAGTAATGTTGGTTACACGAACGTATTCATCCTTGTTAGCAACCTTGTAGTAAGTCTTGCCGTTGATGGTTACAACAGTTGGAACGACATCAATGTTGTCATATGCGTAATACATGTGGCCTAAATAGTTACCGTTCTTGTCGTAAGCACGTGAGTCAATCATTACTGGGTAAGTCTTAACGTTAGTATCACCAGCCGGTTTTACAAGTGCTGAAGTTTTTACCCACATATTACTACCATTAGCATCTGATTTAGACTTGGTTGAAACTTGTGAGTATGAAACATTACCAATTGTTTCAGTCTTGTCTGAAACGTAAACTTGGTCGCCATCTTTGAATGTGGTTGAATTACTCAAAACATTACCACCGTAAATGCTGTAAGTTGGAATTGAACTTGCACCATTAGCATATAAAGTTTGCTTTTGACTTGAAGTAATCAAAACAGTATAAGTTGCAGTGGTCTTCTTACCAGTGTTACCAGTTGCAGTTAAAGTTACGTTGTAGTAACGACCTGCTTCTGAAGTATTAACCGGGTTGGAAGTTGCTTCAATACTTGCGTAAGTTGAGTTATCTTTACTTTGTTGTGCTGAAATAGAAATTGTATCACCATTACTGTTAGTGAAGCTCAATGGATTGAAGCTTGAACCAACAGCAACTTGAAATACTTGGCCATTTAAGCTAGCACTTTGTGCTTGACCGCCCTTAGTCCAATTAATTTGTGGATTTTGAGTGGTATCTACCGGAGCGGAAGCACCTTCTGGCACCATAGGAATTTGAATAGTAGCAGTTTGATTGTTAGCACTTGCACTTAAAGTAATATTAAATGAAGTGCTTGGTACCTTATCAATTTCCTCGTAAGATTTTTCACCCTTCTTAGAAGGATTAATGGTCTTAGTGGTTACACCATTATTCTTCAATTGATTAATGAAGTCTTGTTCATTAATAGTAACATTTTCGCCACCAGCATAGTTATCTTTGTGGAATTGAACGGCTTTAGAAATTTTACTAATTAAATCTGAAACTTTATCACCACTCTTAAAACTTACAGTAGTACGAACAACGTTACCTAAAGGATTACTTTGAGTAGATTCACCAATAATTTCATTATTATAAGTGAAATATGGTTTATTTTGAGGTGCTTGGGTGTTTGTATTAGTAGTATTTGCACCAGTACCTGTTGATGAGCCAACATTTACAGCAGTATCAGCATTAACTGGAATAGCCGTAGAAACGACCGGAGCAACAGCTAACAAAGCAGCAGCTGCAACACTAATAATTCTTAAATTCTTCTTCATTATGTGGTCTCCTTTTCAGAAAAATCACTATGCAAGCGATCGATAAGAAATATTCTCGCTATCTTTATCTCTTACTCGCTTGTGAATCTATTATACCATTTTTCCTATTATTGTATAAAAACAACGCTTAGATCAGGTACGCGATCTTCAGGGCTACCCTCCCCTCAGACCGCTACAGATATCCTATACCTAAAACGTTAAACTGTAGTTACCACACTATTACAATTTTAATTCATAAATTTACAGTTTTGTGAATTCTGTCTCAAACTATTGACTTTTAATCCACCAATGAGTTATTTTTATTCATTTTTAACTAAAAGATCTTCTTCCTTAACGAAAGCCAACTTTTGAATAAAAATGTAACGCATGAGGTAGCCAAGCAGCAGTGGCATCCCCACAAAAATCGCTACCAAGAACACAATCGTAATCGGACCACTCGCCATATTTTGATAAGCCGCAAGCGGACCAATCAATCCTGCTGAACCGAAGCCAGCAGAGTTAGCCGTACCTGTGATGTTGAAGATCGCACCAACCAAGCCGGCAATCCCAGCGGACACAACCACTGGCACGAACAACTTAGGATTTCTCAAAATATTAGCCATCTGAATCTTAGGCGTACCCAAGAAGTGCGCAATCGTTGTCCCGAAGCCGTTAACCTTGCTACTCATAATAGCCAAAGTAAACGCACCGGCGGTGATGCCCAGGTTGGCACTACCTGACGCAATACCTTCGATTCCGATCGCCATCGCAATCCCCACAGAGGAAATCGGAGAAACGATCAATGCCGCAAAGATCGCACCCATAAACATACCCATCACAAGTGGTTGGAAGTCAGTCAAAACAGAAACGACGCTACCAATCATGCCCGTAATCATCTTGGTGTAAGGCAGTGCAAATTGACCAAGCCCTCCAGCAAACACAGCTACTGACAATGGCAGGAAGAGCACAGTGTAGCTGCCAAGCTTTGGCGTTAAGTACTTAACCAGCGTTGCCGCAATAAAGATCGTAAGCGCAATGTTGATGACATCCCCTGATCCGTTCAACATAATGTGGCCGTTTTTCATTTCAAACGCACCACTGGCAATCATTGCAGCTGCCGCAACTGAACCCGACTGAATCAAGTTGAACTTGAGCAGGTATGACACACACAGACCGGCAAACACAGCCAGCAAGTTTTGCATCAATGTCGTCATCGTCAAGATATCTTGCGCACCTGGCCAGAAGCTGGACATTCCTTTCATCAGCTCATTAATCAGCGCACCCGGCACCAGCGCGATCACCACGCCGGAACTCACACCATTCAATATGTTTAAAAGGTTTTCTTTGAAATCTTTTCGCATAGGTCCTTTCCTCGTTTCGTTAAAAATAAAAAGCCCCAGAGCATATCTCTGGAGCTTTATTTAGTCTATTCCGGAACTAGCTCGCAGAATTTTTGCATACCAAAAAAGTATTAAAAATTCTCATCCTAGTTTTCCCTTATATGTAATATTATACTTGAACTTTATTCACAATCATAGTTAAGAATGTGTTAAGTTATCTTCTTTTGCGATCTGCGGCTAACCCGATGATTGCGGCGAGGGATGCGATGCCGAGGCCGAGCCATGCTAAGAAAGCGGTACTCTTTTCACTGGTTTGTGGCAAGTGCATGTGACCACTCTTATCAACGTAACCAACTGCTTGACCTTTAGCGTTGAGGATTTGACCCTTGGTGTTAATGGTGTAGCCATTTGGTAAAGTTTCACCATCAGGAGCTGCTACACCCTTTGGGCGAGCAGTATTTTCAGCATGTGGCATTACGTTGTTTGTAGTGCCGTTAGCCTTGTTTCTACCTTTAATAGTTTCGCCATGAACTGAAGAGTTGTAATTCCCTTCTTTGGAGCTACCGGCTTATTTGTGTATTTCTTAGCTGGTTCAGTTGGCTTAGCCGGCTTGCTTGGTAGCATCTGTAGGAGCTTCAGTCTTATCTGCAGCTGATGTTTCGTCAGCTGGCTCTGTAGTCTTTTCTTCCTTTACATCTGCATTTGTAGTTGGATCAGTAGCAGCTTTATCATCTGTTACAGGAGTTTCAACTTTTACATCTTCTGTCTTAACATCATTCTTTGCTTCACTAGTAGAAGCATCAGCCTTTTCAGAAGTAGCTTGCACTGCAGTATCATTGGCATCAGCACGTACAGTTTGTGCACCAAAGCCTAAAAAACTTAATCCAATTAATACACTAGCAGCACCAATAGTTAACTTACGAATAGAAAAGTGTTGTTGAATATTTCTCATTTGTCTCATTTTGCGTCCCTCGAAGACAACCTAGTGTTTAATCTCTTGTCATATTTGTTATTTATAGTAATTTCAAGTGTTTATGCAATTTTTCTACTATAAAATTTATAACAATTAAAAAACGCCATATAAAAGGAATATCAACTCATAACAAAGCTGTTTTTTAATACAAAAAAAGACCGAGCTCATCACTCGGTCTAAATTATTTAATTAAGCCTTATTTTCCTTAACGTACTGCTCCAGTTGCTTCAACCCTTCCTTAATGTTGTCCATCGAAGTTGCGTAAGACAAACGAATATAGCCTTCGCCGCCCTTGGCAAAGAATGAACCAGCAACCACAGCCACGCGGCCTTTCTCAGCTAAATCATAGATGAACTTGGTATCATCTTGTTCAAGCCCTGCCGGAATCTTAGCAAAAATGTAGAAGGCACCCTTTGGCTTGACGCATTCAAAGCCCAATTTGGTTAAACCATCATAAAGCACATCGCGACGCTTCTGGAATTCTTTTTTCATTGGCAAAGCATCGTCTTTGCCGTCAGCCAGGGCCTCTTCAGCCGCATCCTGCATTGGCGTTGGCTCCGTCGTGGTAATCGCTTGATGAATCTTGGCAATTTGATCCAAAATCGGCTTAGGTGCAGCCACCACACCGATCCGGTAACCTGTCATCGCCCATGCCTTGGACACACCGTTCATCAATACGACTTGATCATGCAAGGTCTTTTCCATCGAAGCATGTAGCTGATCATAATTGAGTTCGCTGTAAATTTCATCGGCAAGAACAAAGATTGGCTTGTCACGCACCACATCAGCTAATGCATCGAGCTCATCTTGCGTGTACATAACGCCCGTTGGGTTTGTTGGATAGTTCATCACCAATGCCTTTACTCGATCGCCGTATTTGTCTAAAGCTGCTTGCAATTTATCCGGCGTTAATTTGAAGTCATCGTCAGAAGTGCCAATTTGTTCAACCGTTGCACCCATGGATAGGGCATCCCCAATATAAAGCGGAAAAATTGGTGTTGGCACCAAAACAACGTCGCCTGGATTAAGCACCGCAGTCAAAAAGTCGTAGATCGACTCCGTTACCCCATTGGTGATCAAAATTTCGCTTGGGTCGTATTTTTGTCCATATTTTTCAGCTAAAAAATCGGCTGCCGCCTTGCGCAAACCTGGAGTCCCGTTAGATGGCGCATAGTGCGAGTGGTTGTTAGCGATGCTGGCTTCGGCCGCTTTTTTAATATGCTCTGGTGTGTTAAAGTCAGGCTCACCAATTGTGAATTTGATAATGTCGGGAATTTTGTTGGTGTAAGCCGCAAAGGCTAAAATCTGCCCTGGCTTTTGTTCAACCAAGCCTTTTTTCATATGTTTTGTTAAGTCGACCATAGTTTTTCCTCCTTATATCGAACTAAATTAATTCAAATATAGGGGTCTTTTTAATCCTTTTCAAAGAAAAAATTAATTCTTACTTTTTATCTTTTTCCACAAACTCCACTACAAATCTGTCAAAGTGTCCATAACTCTACACATTGCACTACTTCTGTGCTTAATTTAGAACCTCATAACTATTAAACTTGGTGCATAAATTCAGAATTAATGATCCTAAATCAGACAGTCGTTCTAACCAATCTAAATAGAACTGATTACCTTTTAAAAAAGATCATGGCATAAAAAGATCATTCAAATACGATAAATCGTAAATGAATGATCTAGAAGCTTAAAATATTAATTTGGCAATGTATGCCTTCTTTATACGAAAGCTTAAATTATAGTGTGTTAGCCACTTTTACATATTGGTTCTTACCAATTTGATAATAAGTCTTATTATTAAATCTAAACTTTTCAGCATTATTTAAAGCTAAGATATTTGTTCCCTTCTTTAAAAGTTTAGCATTTTTCACACGTTTTCCATTTTGATCATAGACAAAAGCATTACGTGTCAACTTAAGCTTTTTAGCTGGTTGAACAACAGTATTAGCAACCTTTACAAATTGATTATCACCAAGTTTATAGTATTGGACTCCTTTAACCGTAAATTTATCAGCATTATTTAAAGCGGAGATCCACTTGTTCTTATTTAGAACAACTTTCTTGCCATGTTTCTTAACCACATTACCCTCAGCATCATAAACAAAAGCATTATGTTTCAATTGCAATCTCTTACCGGCTTGTAAAACAGTATTGGCAACTTTTACATATTGATTCTTACCAACTTGATAGAATTTTACGCCTTTGATGACATAAACATGACCATTTTGAAGGGCGCTAATTGTTTGTCCTTTCTTCAAACTTGACTTCTTGTTTGGGTTGCTGGTTAAAACAACTTCACCGTTTTCATCATATAAGTAAGCATTGTGAAGAAGTGGGAATGATTTTGTAGTTAAGACAGCATCGCTTAAATCATTCTTCTTTTCTCCATTTTTATCTAAAACAGTTGAAGTAGTATCTGAAACTGAAACTACAGATTGATTATTGTTTGGAACTACTCCAGGTACTGTAGTTTGGTTATTATCTTGATCGGATTTTGGAACTTCTGCCACATAATTTGGATCATAATCAACAGTAATCTTCTTTTCAACCTTATTACCTACTTGATCAACCACGTAAACAGTAAATACATGAGTTGTTGGTTGATTATTATCATCATTTAAATTGAAACTTTCTTCAAAATTATGTGGTCCATATGGATTTACATCTTCATTATCAGTATTCAAGCCGGCCAATTTATTGTAGCCTGAATTTAAGAATTCACGATAGATATTATCTCCATTTACATAGAGTCTGTAACCATCCAAATTATCGTTGACAACCCCTGCAAGTTTAAAGACAGGGTTATTGGTCTTAACATGAAGTTCATTTCCATTAACTTGATCAACATTTAAAGTTGGTACCACAGTATCTAAAATGATATTTAAAGTACCGCGAACCTTTTGTCCGTTTTCATCAGTGTAGATATATGCAACTGGACGTTGACCGACATTTTCTGCGGTAAAGGTAAAGCTGAATTTACCATCTTTATCTAGTTTAACTTGATTTTGTGGGGCATTTTCATCTGAACTATCAGCTAATACAGTCAATGATTTGACATCAGAATCAACGTGACCGGTAACCGTAAACTTCTTAGTTGCAGGATCGTAGTAACCCATAGTTACTGCGTTTTGACCAAAACGAGTAGTATTGTTATCGTTTAAATAATCAAAATGGATTGCTGGGTTAGGATCAGTGCGCGTAGTTAAATCAGATAAAGCATGTCCTGGATATGCAGTTGGGCTAAATGCACTAACATCAGCTGCTTCATCTTTTACATCTACCCCTAAATCATCACGATTAGTGTAAAGCTTTCTGTCAACTTTATCGGTGGTGTAGTAAACACCTAAGTGATTTGAACTAGCTACACCATCCTTACTGGTAACTTGTTTATCATTATAAGCTGGACCGCTAACTTCAGTCCAACCAGTTAAAAGCGCACGCCTAAAGATACCATCTTTTCCTTTATTGATTGAAGTATGAACATGGAAAGTAGCTACACCATTTTCTACTTTCCCTTCATATAATTCACCAGTAAAGTAATCTTGAGCATAAGCTTTAACATTGTTGCCCTTTGGTACAGCTGCTTGGACAACTGCATCTTTTGGATCATTAGTTTCAACTGAGTAGATACTTACACCAAAGTTACCATCAAAGCCATCAACATTTTGCCAATTGAAGAATGCTTGTGGAGTGAATGGAGTAAATGATTTCAAAACATTTTTACCAGCTTGATCACTTGAAAATACTAATTCCGTATCGTCTGCTTTAACAGGTACTTCATATTTTCCATCATGAACCTGAACTAATTTACCATTTAAGTAAAAGTCTTTATTAGCTGAGCCATACAAAGTATAGGTATTATTTTCCTTATTATAATCGGCTGAATTTTTATCAAATTCTAAACCATCAGTTGCATTCCAAACAGAAACTGCTGGTTTATCTTTAACTCCTGCTACATCAACAGTTTGAACAGTAGTATTGTTTGCAACATCGCTCAATGCAACAGATACTTTATTCAAACTTCCGCTCAATGCAGCTAAGGTATCTGGACTTAGGACAAAATTAAAGTGTCCCTTAGTTTTGACATTATTGTCAAAACCAGACTCACCATCATTTAACTTATAGCCAAAGACCTTATCATTTACCTTAACTGTTGCATATGAATAATTTGTAAATCCAGCACCTGCATCTTCATAATTACCTGATAAAGTATGAGATGCTGCATCATATTTAACACTTAAGTTAGGAGCTTTAGTATCAACTTCAACTGGAAAGTCCGCAGTTTGCTTTTGATTTGGACCTTCATTCCATAAAGTGGCTACAAAACGGTAAGTATACTTTCCATCAGGAGCTGTTACCATTTGACCAGTCTTAGTATCATAAACCTTTCCGTCCCATTCAAAAGCATCAGGATTATCACGCATTGAAACTGAAAGACTGGCATCTTTAGTTACACCATTTTCATCATAGGACTTATCAACACCTTGAATGTCAGATACCACACGAACTACATTACCTTTTGCATCTAAAATCTCAACCTTGAGATCTTTTACATTTTGCTTCAAGTAAGCATATGGCTTGATGAGATCACTTTGGTGATCATTATTCGGTGAAAAAGCTACCTTACCACTTTCATACAATTTAGCAACTTCTTGCCAATCATAATTACCATCGATATTTACTAACTGCTTCAAGGATTCCTGATCAGCTACGCCAAGTGGGTAATTATTTTCATTAACTAAACGATTACCTTGAACATCCGGCTTGTCTTCATTAGCATTTTGATCAAAGACATTTTCACTAGTTAGATCACCATAGTAAGCTAAATATGGTACAACCACTGTCGATTTATCTTTGTCATTAGTAAAGTGAAGCCAACCTTCTACTGGCTGATTCTTAGTTAAACCTTGTAAATCCAAAGTATATTGAAAATCTTTAACTTCTTTTGGAGCTAAAGTAAAACTATTTTGGCCATTTACATGAGCACCAGCCAGTTGAACATCATAAAAGACTCCAGTATCTTCGTCACGCTTTTCGGTATAACCTCCACCTAAATCATCAAAAGTGTACGTTTGTGCTTCATCAGTTAAATTATGGAAAGTAAGAGTTAAAGCTGTTTTTTCACCAACTTGACGTAGAGATAAAGAACTGGTGCCATCTGGTGTTGTTACATAAACCGGATTAGCAGTAGCGGCACCAACATCAATTTGTCCTGCTCCCTGTCTTCTTGGAGAAACTGGTGTAGTATAGCCTTTTTGAGTTTGAATCTTTGCACTGTTCATCAATAAAGCCTTAGTGGCAGCTACAAGTTGGGCACCTTTTAATTCAGGATTGGTTTTCTTCAAACGCTGAATTACCAAGGCTGCACTTCCGGCAGCAAAAGGTCCAGCCATTGAGGTACCGCTCATCGTTTGATACTGATTATTATTCACAGTTGAAACAACCTGATAACCTGGTGCGGCTAAATCTGGCTTTAAACTAAAATCTGACAGAGGTCCCCATGATGAGAAGTAAGCCATATCGCTATCTGCACCAGTGTCTGAAGTTTCAGCTGCCACAGTTAAAGCATTCTTCGAGGCCCCAGGATTGGCGACAGTACCAGAATTAAGTGGCTCATAGTTTCCAGCTTCAGAGCCTGAATTATAACCTCTCACAGTAATATTACTTGGGTTATCAACCGAAGCTGAGTTACCGTTGTTGGATGCAGAAATTGAAACAAAAACTCCGTGATCTATAGCATATTGAACCGCCTTTTGTTCAATGTTAGTCAATTGCTGGTCAGCCACTCCTTGACCTAAAGACATCTGAATGACATCCGCGCCTAAATTAGTAGCATCATAAATTGCTCTTGCAACATCGTCAGTTTTTTCGTCAGAAAATTGACCGAAAACTCTCAATTGCATTAATTGAGCTTCTGGAGCAACCCCGACTACATACTGGTTATTTCCATCAGGATGCCCATCTGCTGCAATAATTCCTGATACGTGTTGACCGTGAGGACTATCATTTGGATTTGTATCATCAGAGGTAATGTAATCATTATCTCTATCAGCATAATTATAAACATATGGAAATTTCTCATTCACATATTTTCCGTAACCTTGCTGATCAATCTTCTTTTGCACATCGTCCTTTTTTAGTTTGGGATCAGATGGCATCGTTTGAAAATCTTTATGACTAGGATCTGCACCAGAATCAATTACAGCTACTACTGTATTTTGACCTCTATAACCCTGATTCCACGCCGATTGCACATTTCCCTTCACGTGATCAGCTTGATTAGCTGGTTCAGGTACTGATTGCTTATTGTCTTGTACAACCTGAGTTTGTTGATCCTGAGACTGAGCAGTATCTTGATTTTTTTGCGACTGTACTGCACTTTGCTCATTTTGAGCTTGAACCTTATTTTGATCAGCGTTCTCAGCTTGAGTATCTTCTTGGTTAGTCTCTTGATTAGTATTATTAGAATTCTGTGAGTCATTTTCATTTTCAACCACAGAGACTTTAACATTTGATACTGTTGGATTCTCAGTTGCAGCCTGAGCAGAATTTGCTTGACTTAATAAAACTGTCGATCCAGATGCTAAAGCAATAATAGCTGTAGCCACCCATTTCTTTCGCATGTTCAAGACACCTCTAGCGCGTCTTTGTGTTTCAATCTTATTTAAGTCCTCCCTTGTCTTGAAAACATAATAGTACTTGTTGTGACCTTTTGGCCAGCTATAATTGCTCATACATCATTCCCCCTTCTCTGATGAGAAAATATTAATATTAAATTAAATTGATATAAGAATACCATCTCTTTTATAAGCTTTCAATAATTATTTTACTTTTTTATAATCTCCTTTACCAAAAGTAAAAAAATATTTACTACAAATCAAAAAAGGCCACTCCTTTTCTAACAATGTCTTAACTCAATGGCATTGTTGATTAGGAACGTGACCTTTTCTTTTCTAAACGAATGTAATTATCCTATGAATATCTAAATTAAGAACTCCTCTTTCTTCATGTACCAGTGCTTTACCAAAGTAGTAAGTGCAATGTACAAAATCAAAAGTACTAACACTACCAAAACGTAGAATTCTGGGATTGGACCGAATTTCATTACCTTGGCCAAGCTTGGGATGTAAGGCATTGCGGTACCGATCAAGCCTGCACCAATCGTAGCGAGCATGACAACTGGTGAAGAATGTTGTTGGATAAATGGAACGGCTGGATCACGCAATGCTTGAATAACCATTTCTTGTGTCCAAAGTGATTCGATGAACCAACCACTCCAGAAGATTGCCATAAAGACTGCCTTTTGACTTGGAGTAGCAGCCATGTAACTTGCTCCGACAACGCTTGGACAAATCCAGAAGTAAAGCAAGGCAAACGTAATAATATCGAAGACTGAAGAAGTGGGGCCAAAGTAGAACATGAACTTAGGCAACTTTCTTGTCTCCCACTTACGTGGTACTTCCAAATATTTTTCACCAACAGTATCGAATGGAATTGATAGACAAGAGGTTCCGTAGATCAAATCCAAGATCAATAACTGCATTGGCAGCATTGGCAAGAATGGCAAGAATGATGATGCCACTAAGATTGACAAAATATTACCAAAGTTAGATGACAAGGTAATCTTGATATATTTCATCGTGTTGGCAAAGATCTGACGCCCAATTCTTACACCATGTTCCAAAGTACGTAAACTCTTGTGGAGCAAGATAATGTCGGCACTCTTTTTAGCAATATCAACGGCAGTATCAACTGAGATTGCCACGTCGGCCTTCTTCATAGCTGGCGTATCGTTGATCCCATCACCCATGTAGGCAACGGTGTGGCCATTTTCTTTCAAAATTTGAATAATTTTGGCCTTGTATTCTGGTGAAAGCTTAACAAAGAGGCTACATTCTTCAACCATCTTTTTAATCTCTTCCTCGCCCTTATCAACGAAGTCTTTTTCACTATAAACATGCTCGGTGTTTAAGCCTACTCTTGAAGCAACGCTCTTAGTTACGGTGGCGTTATCACCAGTCAAAATCTTAACGGTGATGCCGTCTTGCTTGAGCTGCTTAAGTACATCCTTAACATCATCCTTAGGTGGATCAAGGAAGGCCAAGAATCCGGTTAGAATCAAATCCTTTTCATCGCTAACATTGAATTCGCCTGCTTGAGCAGGATTGTTTTGGTAAGCAAGCAAAACAACTCTCAAACCATCTTTGTTCAAATCTTCAATGTGCTTTAAAACTTTTTCTTTATATTCATCAGTTAAATCACTAATGTGATTGCCAACTTGCACACGATTGCAGCAAGCAAGCATTTCTTCGGCAGCACCCTTGGTTACCAGGATACGACCATCGCCGTGGCGTTTTACCACGACACTCATGCGACGACGCTTGAAGTCGAATGGAATTTCATCGACCTTAGTGTAGTCATGTTTAATTTCTTCAACGTCTAGCTCATCGCTAGCGGCATCGATAATGGCTTGGTCCATCAAATCGTGCATCCCCGTTTGGAAGTACGAATTCAAATAAGCCAACCGCAAGACTTGTGGATTTTCCTTCATATCCAAGTTGTAGTGACGTTCCAATACAACCTTGTTTTGGGTCAAAGTACCGGTTTTATCAGTACAAAGAATGTCGGCAGCACCGAAGTTTTGGATGGAGTTCATCTTCTTAACGATGGTGCCGTGCTTGGACATTTCGAGCGAACCCTTAACCAAATTACTAGTAACAATAACTGGCAACATTTCTGGAGTAAGTCCAACGGCTGTAGCGATGGCGAACAGCAAAGCGTTGAGCCAGTTACCTTTAGTCAAACCGTTAATGATCAAAACTAAAGGTGCAATGATGGCAGTCATTGTTAACAATAATTTAGAAATGTTCTTAATACCGACATCAAAGTTAGTTTCCTTAACGTCGTTGTTTGAAATATCCTTAGCCAAACGACCAAAGACAGTTTGTTCACCGGTAGCTAAAACAACACCGACACCTGAACCAGAAACAATAGTTGTTCCTTGATAGATTACATCAGGATAGTCCAAATATTGATCCATGTCTTTTTGATCAGGCTTCTTGGTTGCTATCTTTTCCACAGGTGTAGATTCACCGTTCAAAGAACTTGAGGAACAGAACAAGTCTTTGGTTTGAAGCAATCTAATATCTGCTGGCACCATGTCCCCAGCGTGGATATTAATAATATCGCCGACAACTACTTGCTTGGTAGAAATTTCTTTGTCCTTTTTATTGCGACGAATATTGGTAGTCACGGACACCATGTTCAAGAGGTCTTCAACTGCGTCATTAGTTTTCACATTCTGGATAAAGGACGTTAATCCAGAAATGATGATCATTGTAATCATAATGATCACAGTACTCAAGTCCTTTTGATCTGCCGGCACGAAGACGTAGTCGGTAAACAGCGACACCGTTGCTAGCAGCAACAGGACCATTGTGAAAGGAGTGAAGAATGATTCAATGAAGAAATGCAACTTCGTATTGTGCTTCTTGGTTGCAACTTCGTTAAGACCATTCTTCTCCAAACGCTCTTTAGCTTCCGTCGAAGACAGACCGTCTAGCGAACTATGCAGCGTCTTGAGCGCTTCTTCGGGAGTTTGTTGCGCGATTTGCTTAACAAACTCTGTATCGGCCGTCTTCTTATTCATCAGCAACTTGTTTTTTGCCATGTTAATCCCTCTTTCTGATTAAACATGCAAACAAACTAAAAAGGAGCTAATACCAATTAGTATTAACTCCTTATCTAAGCGATTTTTTCTCGTCGTTCAGTTTTGACACTACGTGACGTAAGCACAGGCTAGCTATCTGGATCTCGCCTTATCTCGACAAGAACTATTTTACTCGTTGGCATCTCTGGATGTTTCCGGGCGATAGCTTGTGTTCACGTAGGAGTCTCACCTAACAGTTTATTTGCTTTTTCAATTTTTATTTTTATTATATGCATATTATTTGACAATGCAATTATCTTTACTAAATCGTTAGAAATTGTAAAAGAATTTAAGAAAAGATAAAAAGTACGTTTAAAATGAACATGTGTTTTTATAGTGAAATTTGATATACTATTTTACAGACAAGGGTAGATTGCAACTGCCAATGTTTAGTAGTTTTAGCATGACTAACCACCCCTCAACATTTTATAAACTACGGAGGTGAGAGTTATGCATAATTGGATAGTCTGAAGGTTTAGTGCTCCGTGTTAGCTTGGGCTATTGCAATCAGCATCGTTCTAGGTACTCTGGGTCAACTACCCTAGACTGAAGTCTAGGGCTTAGTGGCTCGTTAGCTTGCGATAACCAGAACACCAACTTGCTTAGATACGGACTTGACTTACCAGCAATAGTCTTTTGACTATTGCCGATAGAGGTCGTCTAATTACCAAAGCCTTTTAAGTCCGCGAGTTGCTAACGGACTGCAGCCTTTCTAGGCTGCTTTTTTTATTTTAGGATTCTGCCAATTGCCTAATCCTTTTTCTAAGATGTTCACGGCCGCATTCCAATCACGAATATGGGGCATTCGACAAATTGGACAAGTCCACTCCCGATCCTTAAGGGTTAATTTCTTATAACCATTTTGGCCCATAATAC
>NZ_CDLD01000010.1:0-28211 GCF_001006945.1 Lactobacillus sp. OTU4228 | reverse complement strand
ACTACTAAATCGTGGTTTTTGATTAGTGCAGTTGAGAGTACTTGTAAAAAGTCATTACGCTGTCTTCTGATCTTATCGTGCAGTTTAGCGACTATTAGACGCTGTTTTTGATAGTTTTTTGCTAGCCGCAAATTGCGTCCTTCTTTTTTAGCCCGGCGCTGCCTGCGAGACAAGACACGTTGGGCATGGGCCAGCTTCTTTTTGGTTTTGCGATAAAATCGTGGATTAGCGACCATTGATCCATTTGATTCCGTCAAGAAATTATCAAGGTTGAGATCTATTCCAATTTGACTCTGCGTCTTAGGCAAGGCTTTAACAAAAGCAGTATCGCTGCCTAATTGCATAGACAGGTAGAACTGGTCATCAGCGGTCTTTTTTATCGTGACTGTGCCAATTCTAGTTGGAATCTGCTTAAGCAAGCGCTCTTTAATCAGTTTTCTAAAACCAGCAATGCGGACAATTCCCAGCTTAGGCAATTTAATATGTTTAGCATCAATAAATCTAGCTGTCCCGTTATCAAGATAGGCTTCTGACTGCTTAGGATATTGACAGTTGGTCTGATATGACCAGTCGCTGCGTTTTTTGTGAAAAGTCGGAATTCCATGACCAATCTTGCGATAGTTGTTCCAAGCTTTCTGATAGTTTTGAATCGCATTGGCAAGAGCGAGACTATCAATTTCTTTAACACGTAAAAAGCTATAAGCATCACGAATATTCTTAGGCTTAGCCAATAGTTCGCTATTAGTGACTACTTCTTCTGCCAACCTAGTCTCATAATTATTAAGAATAGAAAAGGCAAAAGGCATTGCTTGATATTGTCTAACAGCTAAGTAGTGCTTAACATGATAATTGCTTCGATTGCGTCCTACATAAGAGTTGTAGACAAAGCGCTGCGCATCATAGTTTAGCTTGATGATTTTCTTTTGCTTAGAACTAGGATAAAAGCGAAGCTTAACGCCAAAATGATAGGCTAAACTGCTCATTCTTTTCATGTATTTCACCTCCTCATAGATTAGATATTTATATTTTACAGGATAAGCGAACATATGTCTCTATTTTTAGAATAAAAAAAGCTGACTGCTAGGTCAGCTTGGCCCTATCCATCCCCGCATTAAAATACGGGGATTTTCGGGCGTTTTTCATTAAATTAGCTATTAATTTGGCCATAGCCTACGCAATAACAAAAAAAGCTAATCACAAGGATTAGCTAAGCATACAGTTATCTAAAACTACGATTGAAGTCAACGGCTGCAATCCGTTGGTTTCTTTTCATATACAGATTATAACATGAAATATTTGATACTTAAAAACGAAAAGAGCACCTATTGCGAAATTGGCAGTAGATGCTCTTTTGATTTGTGGTTAGAATTTATTTCTTAGTTTGAGCTTATTTTGCTTTCTTCCAAGTACCGATAATTTTACCATTCTTACTGTAAACATTAATTCTGTAACTCTTAAGAGTACCGCGCATTACAACGGCTTGTTTCTTAGGGGCTTTACCTACAGAACTTGTTCTTACATAGTATGGATGATCTGGATCACCTGAATCGATCTTGTAATATTCTTGACCATTAAATTTGTACACACGTCCATTATCAAGAATCTTGACTTTTTGACCTTGAGTCTTAATTTGATATGCACCGTCTTCTTGAACAACATGACCATTTTCATCATAAATGAAGGCATTGTGTACAAAAATCAACTTGTTCAAATTAGTTACATTGATTTTTGTGTCATCAGGAACAAATACAGAATTGTTAGTTGTTTTTTCCGGAACTTCAGTTGTGTTTGAAACATTATAGGTTTTAATGCTAGTAGTTCCAGCTGTAGTAAGATCAAAGCCAGCACCATCATCTGTACCAGTAGGCTCCTTCCAAGCTGATGGATGTCTGTTGCAGCTGGATCATCAGTGATATTAATTGTATCTTTTTGCTTTTGGTTTGGATCTACAGTCACCGTATTATGGTGATTATAAATATTAGCTGGGGTAGTTGGAGAAACTTCTTCACGGTAACTTGGGTCAGTAGGATCAATTACTAATTCGCCGTTTATTGAATTGCGTTTTCTACCTTGAATCATAAAGATAGGGACTACTTCTTTAGCACCTTTAGAAACCACGAATTTAAATGCGGGTGTAAATCTATCTTTACCCAATTAAAAATTTTTCCATCCGCATTTTTAGCACTTACAATAGTGGGTAAATTACCATATTCATCGGTTTGTTCAATTAATTTACCAGTAGTTTTATCATCTACTACCCTATTAGCAATATCATCAGGGAGATCGCCACCCATTAGCTTTTTTGCATGATTAATTGGATCACCTTGATTACCCTTACTACCAAATTGATTATCTACAGGTGTCCAACTATACCACTTGTTTGAATCCAATTGTCTAGGCACAGCAACTACTTGAATAACGTCGCCATCTTCAAGAGACATTGAAACAAGGCCTTCTCTTCGATTAGGTCCTTCAACATAGGAAACTGATTTACCATTTTTATCTCTAACTGTACTTATGAAATCATACTCTACGTCACTATCATCAATTTTAATATGGATGTTTTTACCGTATTTGTCTTTTATATATTTTACTGCGTCCCACTCGGTTGAATTGGCGGCATCAATATCAATTTCTTTTTGAGGATCTAAATTATCATGACTTTCAGTAATTTGATGAGCATCCTCTTTTGTACCAGCATGTTGCACTTTAACTGCTGAATTTTCAGAATCGGGTTTTGCTACGGGGTTGGTGGTTGAATCACCTTGGGTACCATTAGCTTTACCAGTGGCACCTTGTTGACCGCCTTGGGCATTATTACTTTGAGCTGGTTTTTCCATAGCATCAGCTTTGACAACATTATTATTCATTGCCAAAGGTGCGCAGCCAAAATAGTGCTGACAATAAAAACACCATATCTATATCTTTTTCTCATTTCTTAACTCCCACTAGAATTACTTAATCATTTAAAACACCATTATCGTAATTTCATAACTAAAGGAGTTCAATAGTTTGGTCATATATGCACACAATTTATTAATGCATGATACATATGTAAAGGAAAGCATTTACAGCCAGTCGTATATAAATGGCTTCGCCTTTATTTTTTGCACAAAAAAAGATCAGGCTCACTGCCTGATCTGACTTATTGGGTTAGCTGGATTCGAACCAGCGCATGATGGTACCAAAAACCATTGCCTTACCACTTGGCTATAACCCAATCTTCAAACCTTTTACTTGATTGGTTCTATTTGAACGATCTCTCAACCGCTCAACAGTTAATAGTATAAGGGAATGACAAATAAAATGCAAGGGAAAATTTTACTTTTTCTTGATATTTTATTTTTTAATATGAAAGCCCTTTATCTAATTACGATTATTCTAACTTTTTAGCCAAAAGAAAGCACATCACAGTCGCTACCACACAATAAGCAAATGAATTCCAATTTAAATTTGTAAGACTGCTATATTTTAGCACCTGCCCTGCGGTCATCGATGATAAGGCAATCCCTACATTATAGAAAATTGCATTTAGCGTTGAAGCCAAATTAATTGCAGCTAGATATTTTTTCGTTGCTTCATTTAAAAAGAAAACTTGTGCAGTTGAACCAAAAATCGCTACAGTAAAACCGAGGATAAAAATCCAGGTAATTCCCATTACCTGATTCTGCAACATAATACCGAAAACAGCTAGTAATAATAGATTCAGTATATAAACAAAGCGCAGTTTCTTAAAACCATTTCCAGCTGCTATCCTGCCTGCCACTTGATTAGCAAAAATATCGACAACGCCAAGCAAAAGCAAGATCAAACTCAAAGTACTTAAATCAAACTTCAATTGTTGATGAACCAGTGGACGAATATAAGTATAGTAGCCATAAAGAGTTGCCGCTCCACAGATAACGAAAACAATGCCATACCAAATCGTTTTATCTTTGAAGATTTGAATCTGATCTCGATAATTGCCTTCACCAGCCTGTAGATTTTTAGGCAAAATTGTAAAAGCAACGATTGTTGCAATGGCAGTAATTACAGCACACATAATAAAGGCATCTTGCCAGCGCCAATGATCTGCAATTACCGTACCAAGTGGTATTCCAACTACGGAGGCAATACTAAAACCCGTATAAATCCACGCAATCGTCATCGACCGCTGCTTTTGATTATGCGATAACTGATAAACAAAAAAAGGCGTGTTGCTGGTACAACACGCCAGGGTATACCGACCGTGATTAAAGCGGAGACCCTAGATTACAAAATTATCATTTAAAGATCGCTGTTATCAAAATTCGAAAACACAGCAGGCTTTTGTGTTACTTAAATAGATGAAGTAATTCTTTAATCTTCTAAAAAAGAGCAGGTTATTAACAACCTGCTCTTTTGTTTTCTACTTAGAAAATGAAAACTTGTTCATCTAGTTTCACTTGATATTTCAATTCTTTCAAATCAACATATGCACGTGCAACAGAGGTGTTTTCCTTATTAGTTCTAGTAATAATGATCTCATGATCGCTTGGCGTTTTAATCTTGATTGAACCATTCAAATCAAATGCAGCAGCCGAATTACGGAATTCCAAAAGTTTAATCAATGACTTAACTACTGGTCTTTGAACTTCCTTCTTAATCTCATCTAATTCATAGTAATGCCGATTAATATCTCTGCCTTCTTTTGTCTTTTCCAGCAATTTGATGTCATTTTGTCCGGCTAATAACCCGACATAATAAATCTGTGGAATACCAGGTGCAAAGATTTGTAGTAATCGAGCTAAGAAATATCTTCGATCATCATTTCCTAGAGCAGAATAGTATGTCGTATTAATTTGATAAATATCCAAATTATGATATTCAGCACTAGAATACTTTTTCTTAACATTAGCCCCAATTTGATAAAGCTTCTTGGTAGTGTAATCAATTTGTTCATCCGTTAAAACATCTTTAGCGTCAACCACTCCTAAGCCATCATGCGTGTCTAGAGTAGTAAATTGTTTCATTGGGCACTTCTTTAGCCACTTAGCTAGTTGCGTACTATCACCACTGTAAAGTGAATACAGGAGAACCATTGGAAGGGCAAAATCATAGATAAAGTAGCCATGCTTAGCAACTTTAAATGGCATCGTGTAATGCTCATGAATTTCCGGCAAGATAGTGGCTGGAGTGTCTTTCAAATAATCTTTTACCTGATTAAGCAATGTCCAAATTTCTGGCTCTACAAAGAAATCGTTAGTATCTAGCTTTTTAATCGCATATGCAAAAGCATCTAGTCTAATCAAACTTGCCCCATGCTTAGCAAGATTCTGCAAATTTTCCTTAATAAAGTTTTGAGTAACTTTAGTTCGAACATCCAAGTCCATTTGATCAGGGCCAAATGTATTCCACATTTTTTCTTGACTGTCATCCACAAATTTTATTTCTTGGTATGGTGCTTTGTCTTTTCGTTTATAGATCAAGTCCACATCCCTTTGAGTAGGACGACCTATTGGCCAAAACTTGTCCCAGCTTAAAAACAAATCACTATACTTGCTTTCGTTATGCTTCTTTTGAAAGTCTTGGAAATACTCAGAATGTTTTGATAAATGATTGATCATAAAATCAAACATTAAATAATATTGTTGACCTAACTTTTCCACATTTTGCCATGTACCAAATTTAGGATCAACCACATCATATCTCGTTGGTGAAAAGCCACGATCACCATTTGAAGGAAAAATTGGTAATAAATGAATTCCACCAATTGCCTTTTTAAAATATTTGTCCATGACATCAGATAAATCTTGAAGATTGTGTCCTAAACTATCTGGATAAGTAATCAACATTGCTTTATTTTGTAACTTCATCTTTTATTCCTTTGCTATTTACAAGAAAAGGCTCAATCTTTCAAAATAAGATCGAACCTTAAAATTATTTTTGATCATTGAGGAAAAAGCCGATTTATAAAGAGAGGGGGAAAGTTTTAATTATTATAAATGGCCATAGTTGAATCTTTATCGAAGAAGTGTGCCTTGTTAACATCAAAGCCCATCTTTACATGATCACCTGGCTTGTGGTAATCACGTGAATTTACATCTGCTACGAATTCTGTTCCGTCAACTTTTTGATAAAGTTGAATTGTAGCACCTAATAATTCAGAAACTACTACTGTAGAATCGATTACTGCATCTGGCCAAGTTTCCAAGAAGGCTTGTTCTGAATGAATATCCTCTGGTCTAATACCAAATACAATATCTTTGTCATTATAGCCTTGGTCATCAAGCATTTTGGCCTTACCTTCGGGAATGCCAATATTCAAACCCTTACCATCCGAAATTCGGCCATCTTTATAGTGAACATTGAAGAAATTCATCTGTGGAGAGCCAATGAAACCTGCTACAAACATGTTCTTTGGTTTGTTATAAACTTCTAATGGCGTACCGATCTGTTGCACCTTACCTACAGACATAACCACTACTCGGTCAGCTAAAGTCATCGCTTCGGTTTGATCGTGTGTTACATAAATAGTCGTTGTTCCTAAACGTTGATGTAGCTTAGCGATTTCAGCACGCATTGATACACGCAACTTCGCATCAAGATTGGAGAGAGGTTCATCCATCAGGAAGATTGGTGCATCCCGCACGATTGAACGTCCCAAAGCAACACGCTGACGTTGACCACCTGAAAGAGCTGCGGGTTTCTTCTTTAAATAGCTAGTCAAACCCAAAATTTCAGCTGCGTGCTTTACTTTTTTATCAATATCTTCCTTAGAATAATGTCTAAGCTTTAATCCAAAGGCCATGTTGTCATAAATAGTCATATGTGGATACAAAGCGTAGTTCTGGAAAACCATCGCAATATCTCTGTTCTTTGGAGCAACATCATTCATGACTTTATGATCAATCTCAAGCGTACCTTCGGTAATATCTTCCAAACCGGCAATCATTCTTAATGTTGTTGATTTACCACAACCTGAAGGACCGACAAAAACGATAAATTCCTTATCTTTGATGTGCAAATCAAAGTCATTTACAGAATACTTGTCATTATTGCCATCATATTTTTTATAAATATGGTTTAAATCTACTTCTGTCATTTTTCATTTCCTTGCTAATTTACCTTTTTAAGCATTGCTTGTTTTATTCCAGCAACAAAAGTAACAATACTTAAAGTCTTACTTTGACTAAAGAGTTCAAAGCTCGAATTATCAATCACCAATGTCAATTTATGATTATCTGGATGCCATGAAACAGTTTTAATAAATACAGGTGAATGAATTTCAATTACATATTGATCTTCTTTTTTGCGAGTAATGTGAATCTCACCATTATCGCCTTTTAATATCAAACTATGATCAATAGGAATTTCTTCAGTTAATTTATAACTGCCTAAATCAATATCTTGACTGTCAGATAATGACATATCATTTATTGTTCCAATTGGCTTTTGGATTAATTGACCATTAATTGTAGTCAGCATTCTTGGGATCCCCATCATACCGTTCCAAAGATGACAGGATTCTTCAAGATAGTTAACATGATCAGCACTTCTCAACCAAGGAATAATAATTCGATTGTCTTTTTCATCTACAAAGCTTTGAGAAGCATAGAAGTCATCGCTATCATCTAAACGATGTTGTTCTTCTAACTTAAACTTAAAGTTTTGCCAATCCATATGTCCCTTAGCAAGATAAACAACACTATTTCTGCCATCGCCTAAAATTACACTAAAGGCTAAATAATCTTGACCATTAATATTAAAGTAATCGGGACATTCGGTCATAATGCCGTATTCTTCACCTTGAAGCAAAACAGATTTAAATGACCAATGAAGCAAATCATCTGATTCAAATAAAACTAAGCTACCATGTTTTTCAAGTGCTGCGGCAACCACACAATAATACTTGTCACCGTGCTTGAAAACTTTAGGATCACGGAAATTACTTTCATCCGTTTCTCCAGGCAAATCAGCCACAGTCATTACCGGATTGTTTTCATATTTTTTAAAATCAACACCGTCATCTGAAACAGCTACACATTGTGTTTCAGTAATTTGACCATCTTCATCTACATGCCCTGTATAAAGAACATATAACTTGCCATCCTTTTCAATAGCAGAACCGGAGAAAACACCGGTTTTATCATATTGATGATCAGGTTTCATCGCTATCGGCATGTCTTCCCAATGAAGACCATCCTTGCTGCGAGCGTGTCCCCAATGCATGTTGTCCCAATGTGGGGCATAAGGATTATATTGATAATACAATTGATAATAATTTTTATAATGGATTAGTCCATTAGGATCATTAATCCACCCTACTGGAGCAGTAAAATGAAAAGTTGGTCGTAATTCATCATCATCGATTTTTCTTATTTTCTTATATAAATATGAATTTTCTTTCATTACTTATCACCATTACCTGCAGAACCCATTCCTTGAGTGAGATACTTTTGGAAGAAGATGTAAACCAATACCAAAGGAACAGTAGAAATAGTCAAAATAGCCATAACTTGATTCATGTAAACAGGGTTCGTACTGTTAATATTTGTAATAGCTACTTGCAATGGAAATTGATCAGTATTGGTCAAAACCATTAATGGCCATACATAGTCGTTCCAACTACCTATGAATGATAGTGTTCCAACTGTTGCAACTGTAGGAAGCGTCATTGGCAAAAGGATATTCCAGAAAATTCTTAGATTACTTGCCCCATCTAGTTCAGCAGCTTCTGTAATACTATCTGGAATTGCTGCGAAAGCATTTCTAAACATGTAAATATAGAATGGACTAGACATACCTGGCAAAATAACTGCCAAAGGCGTATTCAAAATACCAATAGTTTTAGCAATTTGGAATTGCTGAATTAAAAGTGTAGTACCTGGGATAACCAATAATGCAATTAATAAACCGAAAAGTAATTTACGTCCTGTAAAATTAAATTTAGCAAAACCATATCCAGCGAGCGCATTTACTACAATTGAACCTATCGTTACACTTGTTGCATAAAATACACTGTTTAAAATGTATCTCATTACTGGGAATCTATGGAAGATGCTTACATAAGCTTTGCCCCAATCGGAAATATGACCTGAAGGTAAGAATGCCTTAAAGTTACTGATATTGGCATAAATTTGAGATTCAGGTTTCATTGAAGAAACGATCATCCAAACCAATGGGAACAAGAAGAATAAAGCTAAAATTGTAATTAACACTGTAGTCCAGATCACGTGAAATCTTCTACGTGTCATAAATTTATGCATTCTCGTCACCTCCGGCGTTTGTGATCTTTCTTTGAATAATAGTAAAGATAATAATGATAATGCCGTAGATTACACTCATAGCACTTGCATAACCTAATTGACGGTCAGTAAAACCAGTACGATAAATGTAGTAGATTGGCGTCATTGTGGCGTTTTGTGGACCACCTTGGGTCATGATCATTGGCTGAATCATCAAGTTGAATGCACTGATGAAAGTAGTAGTTAAAATCATGATTGAAGTTGGCTTAAGCATTGGCAATGTGATGTGCAAGAATCTTTGCCAACCATTAGCACCATCAAGTTCAGCAGCCTCATAAAGTGAGTCTGGAATATTTTGTAATCCTGCTAGGAAGATCAACATTTGATAACCGGCACCCTGCCAAGCAGATACACCGATGATGGCGAACATAGCTTGCTTTGGTGAGGTCAAAAATGGTTGAGGTTTAATATGGAAAATACCTAAAATACCATTTAATAAGCCTTGATCAGGATTAAGGATATACATCCAAAGAATTGAGACAACAGTCAAAGATACAACTTGTGGTGCAAAGAATGAAATCTTAAAGAATGTATTTCCGGGACGCTTTTTATTAATAATTAAAGCTAAACCTAAAGCCGCACCAACTTGAATCGGCATAATAAAGATAACGAATTGTGCAATATTTTTTAAACTTTGTAAAAAGACAGGATCTTTAAAAGTATTAATGTAATTTGTAAAACCTACATATTGCTTAGCCCATGGTGTCAAAATATTATAGTTCGTAAAAGAATAACTAAATGACATCAAAAATGGGATGATTAAAAATGTTAGTAAAATTAGAATAGCTGGAAAAACATACAGCCACCCAATTTGTCTCTTTATACCTTTAACTTGCATAAAGATTCCCCTTTACTTCTCTATTTCTCAAGGTACTTTTGAATAACTTTAGCTTGTTCGTTCATTACCTTTTGTACATTAGGATTCTTCTTGTACAAAGTTACATTTTGAACAGTATCAGCAAATGTTCTAGTTACTTGTGGGTAGTTAACTAAAACTGGACGAGCATGACCCGTAGTTTGGTTTTGCTTAATGAAGAATCTCATAGCTGGACCAACTTTAGGAATTAATTCTTTAGCAACACTTTTACGTACTGGTAAAACAGTATTACCCATAATACGTTCATTAGTCATCAAAGCTTTTTTACTTACTAAATAATTAATCAAAGCACCAGCTGCCTTCTTGTTCTTAGCCGCTGAAGACATTGCGTATTGCCATGAACCAGTAGGTGAAACTGCTTTATTAGTCTTCGGTGAAACTGGATATGGAAGAACCCCCCACTTTAAATTCTTATATTGATTTTGCAAAGTTTGAACTTCCCACACACCAGTCATAAACATTGCGTACTTACCAGTTTCAAAGCCTTTATCCTTTGGTGAAATAGTAGTGTAACCATCCTTAACCATGTCTTGAATTAATTGGAAGGCTGAAGTAGTTTGCTTGGAATTAAAGTAGCCAACTGCCTTAGTGCCAGCAGGATTAGTAATGCTACCACCAGCTGACCATACAAATGGTGCTAATGAATAAAGAGCCATTTCTGAGTGATCATTCAAGTTCATATTAATTGCTGGTTCATGGAAGTGATTTTTAAGTCTCTTACAAATATCTTTAAATTGATTCCAATTCCATGGCTTACTCAAAGTTGGAAGTTCTGAATCTTTAATACCAGCCTCTTTAAACATTTTTTTATTGTAATAGAATCCAATACTTGATTCTGAGTAACCAATCGCATATAATTTCTTGTCATATGTACCTTGGTCAATAATTGACTTTACAAAATCATCTTTTCCTTGAATGTATTTTCCAACTGGTTGAATAATCTTTGAATGAGCATAAGCAGCAGTGTTAGGACCATCCAAAGTTAAAACATCTGGCAAACTTCCGGAGTTCAAAGCGGCATTAACTTTATCTTCATAACCACCACCTGAACCAGAACGTGGAATAAATTGAACTTTGGCTTTATAGCCGTGTTTGTTTTCTTTATTAAAGTCATTAACATTCTTTTGAAGAGCCTTACCTTCAGGGTCAGTATTTGAAACGTGTACCCACATTGTCACGTTCTTACTGTTGCTGCTCCCTTGGTTATTGCTACATCCTGCTAAACCTAGTGCTGCAATAGCGGCAACTGTTGCAACTCCTAATTTCCACTTTTCCATAGTATCTCTCCTTTGAAACGTTTCAATTCTATTCAAAAAAATAAAACGCTTCTTATCTCTAACATAATTCTAATTAATTGAAACGTTTCTATTTTTGACTTAAAAAAATAATTATTAGCACAAAACTATTTTCATTTCCTTTTTTGGAAACGTTTCAACTTACATTTAAATAATAATACCGCTTTCATAGCTTGTCAACAGTTATTTTGTGGTATTTCCATCAACATATCTTACTGGGTACATTTTAGCTTCATTTTTCAAACTAGGATCCGCAATTTTGCGTAAAACTAGATCAACTGCACCATTAGCCAATTGCTCAACAGGCTGGGCAATTGTAGATATCCCCAATGGAAGATCTGAAGACAAATTCATCCCATCAAATCCTATTAATTGAATATCTTCAGGAACTCTATATCCATATTGATTTAAAATTTTTCTTAATTTCAACAATAATGAATCAGTATGACAAAAAATCCCATCAATTTTTGGATGAACTTTTAGCATTTCTAGAATATAAGGTGTGAAATCATTGACAGGTTCTTGCAAGAAAATCTCTTTATAATCAATTCCTATATTTTCAAGATAATCTCTAAAGCCAGCTCTTCTTAGCATCGTTCCGTTAGGATACTTACTATAACTACCAACATAGGCAAGACTTCTAGCACCATGCTCTAATAATTTTCTAGCTGCTAGTTTGCCACCTTCATAATTATCTGAAGTAACATATGACACTTTTTTATCAAAATAACGATCTAAACTGACGAAAGGAATATTTGAATAAATATACTGTTCAATATCACTATAAGTAATCGCAATAATCGCATCGATTTTGTTTTGCTTAAGCATCTTAATATATTTTGCTTCTTCTGTTGGATTATCGTTCGAGTTGCACAATAACAGCTTATAGTCTTCTTTATTTAATCTTTTCTCTACATAGTATGCAAATTCTGAGAAAAATGGATGCCAAACTGAAGGCAAAATAAGAGCTATAGCTCTAGAAGATTTAGTTTTCAATCCTCGAGCATATTCATCTGGAATATAATTCAGTTCCTTAATTGCTTGGTTAACTTTGATTAGGGTACTTTCCTTAACTCCTGGCACATGATTAATTACACGAGAAACTGTACCAACTCCTACTCCTGCTCTTTGTGCGACATCCTTCATTGTTGCCATTTTTATCACCTCTTTTGAATCATCTTTTCCATTATACTTCTAGAATTAAGAATATTAAGCAAAAATACTATTTAATCTCCCCCCTATAACTATTAGCTATAATCTCTCTTTCACTTCATTCATCAATTCAAAATTATTAGTAAAAATCCCAGCTACTCCTAACTTAAAATATCTTTTAGCCAGTCGTGGATTGTCAATCGTCCAAATTCGCTGAGTTACTTTACTAGGCTCATACCAGTGTGGATGAATCGCCACAAAATGATTTTTCTTAACAAAATGTTTAGGCCATAAAATGGGCTTTTTAGTTAAGAAGCAATACTGCTGATGTGGATCGATGCGCTGGCAGTTTTTCAACGTTTGATAGTTAAAGGAAGAAAAGATGATGGGATGCACAAAATGATATTCCTTGGCTAGAGCCAAAACGATTGCTTCAATCCCTTCATCGTGAATTTTATTGGTCTTGAATTCTAGATTGATATATAAATCTTTACCTTGTAAAACTTCAAATAATTCACGCAGCATTGGTACTGGCTCACCATTTGCCAAATGAAATTTTCTAATTTCACCTAGAGTATAGTCCTTGATATAGCCAGTCCCGTTAGTAGTCCTATCCAGCGTTTCATCGTGCATGACCACCGGTACCTTATCTTTGGTCAAGTGCACGTCAAATTCTACGCCTTCAGCGCCATGAGTTGATGCGTAGTGAAAGCCTTCCAACGAATTTTCTGCGAATTTTACCGGCAAGCCGCGGTGAGCAAAAATAATTGTTTGATTCATTTTTTCCTAATAATTTTACTTATGAAATGAATTTTAAGTAAAAATGCTAATTATTTAATTCATAAAAT
Organism: Lactobacillus sp. OTU4228; assembly: GCF_001006945.1. Taxonomy (NCBI): domain Bacteria; kingdom Bacillati; phylum Bacillota; class Bacilli; order Lactobacillales; family Lactobacillaceae; genus Lactobacillus; species Lactobacillus sp. OTU4228. Next base: position 14,773 of record NZ_CDLD01000010.1, on the reverse strand, counting down.
AAATTTTTGATAAAAACCGATAAAATTTATTTTATAAAGTAAATTCTGCCAAATTACTTATCCACAAAAAATACCGCCTCACGGCGGCATTTTTTATTTGCGATTAATCTAAAACAATAGCACCTTGAGTTGCCAAAGTATCTCTTACAAGATCCTTAACATCTCTTCTTTCAACGATGCTATCAGTTTCTTCAATATATTCCTTATAATGTGGAGTTTGTACATGGTAATCATATGCCTTGTCGTTTGCATAAACTTCAACGAAGTACCATTCGTTAGGATTATCCTTATTAGTACCAGACATCATGATTTCCATACCTGGTTCAGAAGCAATACTGGTAGTCATTTCTTTCTTAACTGAATGAGCGTATTCTTCTTCCTTGCCAGCCTTAGCTTCAACTTTAACTAAACGCATAACGAAGTTGTCAGCATAGCTGTTCAAAGCCTTTTGAGCATGGGTAGTAATAACTTCTGGCTTCAAGTTGATTACTTTCTTGTCACTAGAAATATTATCAACGATTTCTGCAAAGTCATCAGCATTTGAAGCTGCAATGTGCAAATCTTCAGCACCCTTATTACGGAATAATTCAATTTCGTAATTGTCTTCGCCTTTAGCATCATCGTGACCGCTACCGATTAATAATGTACCTTCTTCAGCTGGAATTGATGCATGCATATTGTTTTCAGCTTGACGAATATATTCATCACGATCATCTTTTGCAATAGTTAACTTAGCAATTTTAAAAATTGGTGTTTCATCCATTTTACTTGCCTCATATCTTAATTTTTACACACCTATTATTATAAGCTAATGTACTAAAATAGAACGATTATTTACCAGTTAATTCGTCAATACGAACATTTCGTGCTGGCCATTCGCTTTTGACATATTCCACTTCATGACCATTGCTTTCTAATAAAGCAAATTCCGCATTGTGAAAACCGCGAAACTTCCGTCCATTAGCCTTTTCACGAATATATTGACTCATGCTATCGCCGTGACCAACGACCAAAATATTTTCGCCATCTTGAGCATCACGCAAAATTAAATTAATTCCACGCTCCATTCGCTCAACAACTTCTCGATTATCCTCAACAGAATTCTTAAAAATACGACTAAACGGCCACCAAATAGTCTTGCGACCCTCATACGCACCGTAATTCTTTTCTTTAAGTTCTCTAAGACGTTCATATTCCATCTCAGGGCCAACGATAATCTCTAAAGTATCGCTTGCCCTCTCTTGAGTCGAGCAATAAGCCTTATCAAACACAATACCATTTTGAGCAAAATAATCGCGAACAGCTTCAGCTTGCTTAACTCCTAATTTAGTTAGAGCAGAATCGCAACTACCCTGCATCCGATGTTCTTTATTAAATAAAGTTTGTCCATGTCTAACCAAATACAAATTTATTGTCATTTAAAGTTATCCCAAATCTTCTGCGGGCCACACATACTCATCAAAATGAACTTTATCGCCATCAACTGTCAACTTAACAATTGAGGCATTGGCAAAACCAGGAAAGTTAGGATTATCAGTTGCATCCCTAACATATCTAGCCAAAATATCGCCGTGGCCGCAAACAAGTGCGGTTTCACCATCGTCAATGCCATCCATAATTTCCACAACGGCGCGGCGCATGCGAGCTACAACGTCTTCATTTTTTTCCATAGTTGGATCAACATTAGAATTACCGTAGTTCCATGGCAACAAGAATTCATCGCGGCCTTCAAAGATACCGTAGCACTTTTCCCGCAAGTCTTTCAAACGCGTATATGGCATCTTGTGGTCCGTAATAATTTCCAAGGTGTCGCATGCTCTTTCTTGTGTTGAAGAAAAAGCTTTATCAAAGTGAGTGTGATGTTTTTGGAAGTAATCGCGCGCCATTTCTACTTGGCGGATACCCTTCTCGTTAAGTGGTGAATCACAACGCCCTTGCACCTTATGGTAGTAATTAAAATAAGTCTGTCCATGACGAACTAGATATAAAGTTTTTGTCACAAAAATTTCCCCCGTATTTTCACGTTTTCTATATCTTATCAAAAAAGCACGCTTAATGCGTGCTCTTTGGCTATTTTAATTCTAAGGTCTGAAACTGTTGTTGAATTCTTTACTATCCACAATAAATGATGGCACACTGATGAAGTGCATTGAATATATATTACCGGTTCTTGAAATACTGAAGCCATAATAATTGTAGTCGCCATCATGACGAGAACCTTGGGTGTTGAAGATGTCACCAGCGTGTTCCCATTCACGGTAAAGATTTCTGTCGCCACGTTGAGCTTCACCAGCACCGGCAAAGCCGAAGATCATTTGCTTCAAGCCAAAGTAAATGTCACGTTTCATTTCACCCATTGGCATGGTCTTTTTATTAATGGTAAAACCAGCCATGTCTTCAACGTAGTTGTCATCTAAGTTAAGGCCATTCTTCTTGCAGGCTCTAACGATTCCGGCAACATAGTGACCATTATCTTTGATACTGTGGCCGTGATCTTGATATTCTTTAGCAACATCATCAGCTAACTTTTGTGTACCTTCGCTGTAAACCCATGGACGCAAGCCAAGTTGCCCACGTGCACTGTTAATTACACGCAAAGAGAATTCAGCCAATTCCTTTTTATCTTTAGCTGAAAGATGGTCAGGATCAATCATCTTGTCATCGTCTTTGCTTTCTCCAGCTACGATACGCGAGAAGTTGTTGATCTCCATACCTTCCATAGAAGCCTTAACGAATTCAGGACTTGGGCTACCCTTATATGCATCAAGCAATGCGGAAAGAGTGTAGCCGCTTGGCATCCTGATTGCTGCTTGAGCATAAAGATTAGTTGCTGGAGCTGTATTCTTCACTGTTTTGACATTTCTAGCCAAAATCCAATAAGAGTTGGCATTAAGCTTATAAGCTGAATATTTCTTCTTGCCAATTCTTATATAACCTTTTTTGGAATAAGAATATTTTCTACTGGCGTAAGCGTAGTAATTAGTCTTTTTGCCCTTCGAAGTATAAAGTCGGACTTTCTTACTGCCTTTTACTTGTACTTTACCCTTGGTAGCAGCTTGCACAGTTTGTGGTGTGGCATATTCCGTGACTGCAGTAGCGGAAGTTAGCAAGCAAACACTGGCAAGTAAAGTCATCATTATCTTTTTGAACATATGGTTTACCTCCGTTGTTCCCTGTACACTACCAGTATCCCTTATAACTTATATGGTTATTATAGCAAAAAAGGCGCGCAACTTGAATGTAAGCGCGTGCCTTTTAGCCGTTATTAAATTGTTATTTTCGAGGCTGCTTATTAGTACCAACCGTTTGCTTGCCAGAATGACTTAGCAGCTGACCATGAACCGTAACGACTCTTTACGTAGTTGTCAGCAACTCTTTCTTGGTTGGCAGCTGAGTAGTCACCGTTCAAGTATGAAGCTGAAAGTTGGTATTTACCTACGTATTGACCGTTAGAAGCACTGTATGAGCCACCTGATTCACGGTTAGCAATCCAAGCCTTAGCACTTGCTTCTGAGCCTGATGCGTTTGAAGTGTATGATGAAGCGCTAGTATTTGAAGCAGTTTGAGTGTTTTGAGTTTGTGATTGTGCTGGAGCTTGAGTTGAAGCTTGAGCAGTAGTTTGAGTTTGTGATTGTGCTGGAGCTTGAGTTGAAGCTTGAGCAGTAGTTTGAGTTTGGGTAGCAACTGCGTGGTAACCAATAGTTACGTACTTAGCACGAACCCATTGGTTCTTACCTAAGTCGTACCACTTGTGGCCCTTTGAATCGTAAGCAGTCTTGATAACTTTCCATGAAGTGTTGCTTGCTAAAATTTGACCAGTTGCTACTGGGTTTTCATAGTTGTTGTATACGTTGATTGAGTTATTTGAAACGTAGTTTACAGTTACTACACTTGCATCGTTTTGGACGATAGCAGCTTGTGCAGTGTTTGAACCTGCGTTGTTTGCTACTACTAAACCTGTAACTGACATAGCAGCTACTGCAATTGACTTAACTAAGATAGATTTGATTTTCAAAAAAATTCTCTCCTTAAAGTTTAAAAAATAATAAGTAACGAATTTTCACTTATTCGTCTGTCTCATTCAATTGACAAGTTATATACTACAGTGCTTTCGTTGCAGAACCATAACAGGAATATCACTCGCTTATTAAGAAAGTATTACTGAATGTGTCACCTTTGTAACATTTGTAATATTTATGTAAATTATTTTTGATGATGCAAAATGTTGTTATGTCAACGTTTTAACCCACTTTTTACTTTTTATTTGCTATGTGCAAAAGCATGTTCGCTCTTAACACTCTGAAACATTTCTGCAAAAACTATTACAGAAAAAAAGATCAATGTTATCCATTGACCTTTTTCTACCTATTAATAATGTAATTATTACCTATTTATAGAACGCGCCATTCTTGAAATAGTATGATTCAAGCCGCGAATTGTTTTACTTAATTCAAAGATAGTCTCTGTTGGAGACAACACGCCCCATGCGGCGTCCCCGATATGTTGGATATCGACACCGCAAGTCTTGTTTTTTAGCGCAATCTCGTGAATCACGTCCTTGCCAGAACTCTCCTGACTAGTACCAATCGTACTCATTACCAAGCCATCATGTTGATGAACGATTTTGACAATCTTAATCAACTCATCGCTAGTAAATCCTGGCACAGTGCCTTTTGCGTCCTTAACTTCCAGACCGCTAACTTTAGGCTCAAACACATCAAATAAGTTAAGCAAAATCAGGTCCGCACCAAAGGCAGCCGCAATTTCTGACATCGTTAAGCCATCAATGGCAGGTTGAATTACTACGTTTTCGCTTAAAACGGTCCGGCCTTCGCTAGCCTTAATGCTTTACTTAAGCTCGTCACCGTTCATTTTTAACAATTCACTAGAATTTGCACTAATTAATCTTGCTATCATTATTTAGCCTTATTTTCTTCCATAAGTTGACGCTTGTTCAATGCGGACATGAATGGCATGTAAATCAAAACGTCTAATACAATATTGATCAGCTGCAAAATTGATCCTGTGATACTACTAGTTACCAAGAATCCAGAAATAAGTGGTGGCATAGTCCAAGTAATAACAGTACCGTTACATAATGGAACTAAGCCCCCAGATTTCTTATCAGCCATAATAAATCCTCTTCCATATACTACAAAAAACAGAGCTCTTACATTGTTCTTTGGTATATACTTTTATGACACCGTAATACAATGAAAGCGCTTAATTTACCAGTATTTTAAAAAAAGTTTTTGAGAATATTTTCATCTTTGCAGCAATTGGCTTAAGTGCTATAGTTAAGGTGTATTTTCAAATAAAAGCGAGGAATAAAAATTATGAGTAAATATGTTGTTACATTAAACGAAGAAGATTTACAAATGATCAAGGATTGTCACTCAAAGAACCCTTCAATCATGAAAGCTATGAACGAAGCTAAGAAAGTCGAAGACTAATAAAATTTTTTGGATCTCTAAATCAAAAAAGACCGAAATTCTAATCGAATTTCGATCTTTTTATTTTTGCTTGTTTTTCTTTATTTCTTTTTTTATTATTCTACTTCGGTTCCTTGCGGATCGTTATAGTTATAAACCTTTACGACGTCGCCTTTACCGTCTAAAACGACGACGTTGCCGTCATTATGTGGATAAATTAACGGATCAGAGTGCGAGCCACCATCCGTAAAGACGCGAGCAGGTTCGCCCGGATATTGCATCTTTCTCACAATACAATGATCTGGCGACAAGCGATTCATCAAGCGACCATCATCAAACACGCCTTCTAGTCCACAAGTTGGCGTATGACCCACGATGATTGTCTTCTTGGTCTTATTATGAGCGATCTTTTTATTTAAAGTGTCGGAATACCAAAATCTTTCTCTGGCCCAGATGCGGTAAAAGTCATAATCGATCTTAAAGCCATGATCAACACTATTATATGTAGCCGGATCATTATACTTTTCATCTGGTCTTACGCCGCCGTGAACGAACACGATGTTGGGCGTTTCATACATGATCGGGCATCCCGTCAAAAAGCGATAATACCTGCTTGCGCGCAATTCTTCTGGCGTAGCAACTTCCCCCAACAATTGTCTTAACGTATCACTACCACCATTAAAGAACCAGATCCCATCTTGATGTTCACGTTCATTGGCATAATTAAGCAGCATTTGTTCATGGTTGCCCAATAAAACAATGGCACCTTCACTTTTTTGTTCAATTAAATAGTCCAGCACTTCCTTTACGCTGTCGCGACCATCGATGTAATCACCACCGGTAACCAGCTGAGCATATGGGAAGTCTTTTTTGGCTTGTTCAATTAGACCCAGCGTCTCATGATTGCCATGAATATCAGAAATAAAAATATAGTTTTCCTTCACTCGATCGTCTGCCAACGTGTTGTTAATAATCTTTTGGGTCATTTTGCTCTTCTTTATTTCTTTTCTTTAATAATATAAATTGGTCTTCGCTTAACTTGCAAATATATTCGGCCAATATAGCGACCTACCAGTCCTATGCATAATAATTGTAAACCACCGATTAAGAGAATGATACAAACAAGTGATGACCAACCATTAATAGCATATTGTGGGAAAATCCAGTGCCTTACTACAATAAAAATGATGGCAAAAAATGAAACGATAAATGAAACAAAGCCTAGCCACAGAGTGATGTTTAGTGGTGCTTGAGAAAAGTCGGAAATTCCATCCATCGCATATTTGAATAGTTGCCAAATGGTCCAATCGCTCTTGCCGGCAACACGTTGCACATTGCTGTAGCTGAGGTACTTCGTGTTAAAACCAACCCAGCTAAAAATTCCTTTTGAAAAGCGGCTGTATTCGGACATCGATAGGACTGCATCAACGACTTGGCGCGTCATCATGCGGTAGTCGCGCACGCCTGGTACCAATTTTGTCTCCGAAATTTTGTTGGCCACCTTATAAAACATGTTGCTCAGCCAGGACTTCAGCTTGCTTTCACCATTGCGGTCCACTCGGCGGCAGCCAACTATATCCCATTCTCCGGTCTTGATCAAATAATACATTTCAATCAATAATTCGGGTGGATCCTGCAGATCGGCATCCATCACGACCACCAAGTCACCAGTTGCGGCTTGCAGACCGGCATAAAGGGCCGCCTCTTTACCAAAGTTTCTCGAAAAAGAAATGTAGTGAACGTGTTCCTTATCTTCTTGTTGGATTTTTTTCAATTCTTTCAGTGTATCGTCGCTTGAACCATCATTGACAAAAATATATTCCGGCTTAACCGGTATTTTTTTGATGATCTTTTTGACCGCTGGATAAAACAGCGGCAATGATTCCTGTTCGTTATAGCAAGGAACAATAATTGATAATTTCTTCATTAATTAACGTTTTTCTTCCTTATATATTTTTATTGCATCCCGCCTTCATTCCATGCGTCTTGCAAAATCTCAGTGAAATGCTTTACTTCGTTTTCGTCAAAAATAATCAACAGACCATTTCTGACGATATCCATCTTTTCATCCCCATTGATGCTAAGTTCCAAACTAGAAATAAACAATCCTTCCTCGTCTGGTGCCTTCATTAAGACATACTTAGCTTCGTAGGGCTGAGCTTGACTATCATCCACATATTTTAAAGCAATTCTATCAAGCATTTGTTGCGAAAAGTTAAAGGTTTGGATATTATTTTAGCTTTCCTTTTTTATTACTATTTTCAATACATAATTACATTATAAGGCATAGTTTGAGCAAAATTTCACAAAACTGACTATAATAAATGTGTGAAAAGAAGTGACTATGATGTTTAACAAAGAAAACGCAATTGATGCTTCTAAATTACACGTTGATTCTTTCAAGTATCAATCAACTGAAGATATGCCAAATGAGATCTATGAAGAATGGCAAGAAAAGCACATGAACGCCAAGCTCTTCAGTCTGCAGTTCCGCAACATCGGTCAAAGTGCTGAGTGGCAGGAAATGATCATCATCTGGGCAGATAAATTATAATAAGAACTCTAATGAAAGCCCTTAAAGGGGCTTTTTTTGACGATTTTTTTAAGGGCGGTGCTAAGATTGAAGTTGAGACGATCGACGAATGAAGAAAACTTACTTATATACATTTTTAGGAATAACTTTAAACGCAATTGAAAACTCGATGACCATTGTCACTAACTTGGGGAGTATCCTTTGGTCAGCTTCCATTGTTAATATGATGCACGCATTCGGTTGGACAATGTGTGCTTCAATTTTTACTGAGGGAATTGTGATCAGCTTTTTGACCATGATTCTTGAAAGAAGAATGTCATGGAAGCAGTGGCGCAAAGAACTGATCTTTTTGACTCCTTACAGTGTACTGATACAGGCCTTTGCGACGGTCTGGCGCTGGTGGGGTATTGATAAACTGGACTTCATCCCCCGCTTTGGCGTCGACATCTTGGGCTTACTTATTTCGTTTACAGGTTTAGCCATGTATTCTGAGTGTGCTTGGTGCTTTCACCCACATGATGCTTTGTCATCCTGTTTGAAGAGTCGCTAGAGTCCTAAGATGATGAAGCTCTTTAACATCATCGCTCCTTTGATTGTAATTGGAATTTGTTTCTTCAGGAATCACACAGTTTATGCATTGCACATCGGTACTTTGGTCGGTTTATTAATTCAGAACCGCTTCACTTTATTCTGTCAGATCGCTTATGAAAAATATTTACATGTTTAATTAAAAAAGACACGTGAAATCACCAATGTCATTAAGTTAAGACATTGACACTCAATACCCTTTTTGCGTACAACAAATAAGCCTTTTTATAATATTGGAACTTTTAATTAGGCTACACAATATAAGAAGCAAACTGGTGCCTTAACTTTAATATAGCGTTTGTCTTTTCGTCCAGGTCTGACTGGCACAGTGTATCGACTGATCCTACGTAAAATTTTAAGAAAAGTAGTATCAGTTGAAGAGTAATTATATTGTTTATGAATAATCCTGCAGGACATTTTAAAATTTATGATATAAGTATACTTGCAATGTCATTGTGGCACATAAGCTTGAGCATTAATCTGACTGACTGTATTAAACATAATCATATGAGCATAGATTTCCATTTCAATAAAATTATCTTGCTTTGAATGAAATTGGATACAGCCTAGATCATACTTTAATTTTCTAAAAGAACTTTCAATGCCCCAACGTAAGTGATACAGTTTTTTCATGCGAGGCAATGGAAACTCCTGGCGATTCAGGTTAGTTAGAAGCACTTCCCACTCATCTTTACCTGTGTCTGGATCACTAATTCTTACTTTGCAAGCACGAAATTTCACAGTACACAGCTTTTCAAAGTCCCAGCTTGCATCTTGAGTATTCTTTGAAAAGTATTTCTTGTAATGATGTCTATAATGCAGTATTAAATGTATTTTTTCGGTATTTTTATGCTTCATGTAATAGCTACCTGAAATAGTCACCTTGCAAGAAATATCACGATCGCATTCACAATCAGGCAGAGCTCGAATTTCTTTCATTGCCCCTTGCCCCGTTTTAGTGCGGACAACGTAAAAACAATTATTTAGACGATTACAATTTTCAATTAAATTAAAGCCGGTATACCCACGGTCCATCATGACAATATACTGGCCAACATTTAAATGCTTAAGCAATTGTACAGCTGCAGTTTTTTCATCATAATACGACCTTTCCTAAAAACGTATTTGAAAAGACCGAAACATATAAACCAAAAGAACCGAATCAAAATAATTCGGTTCTTAAAGTCAAGCTTTAGTCAATGTCTTAACTTAATGACATTGATGCTGCTGATAAAACAGATAGTCCTGATAATAGCTATGTAACTAATCGGCCTAATGCGGAATCAGGTATCATCAAATCTGAACCTGCTAGAACTATCGAATTAGATACTCCAACCAGCTCTTCAGAAAATAAAGCAATAGAAATATCTGAGAGGGATGCACTAATCAATGAAAGCAGAAGTACGGAACATCAATTAACGCTAGAAGACATCCAAAATTCAGTAGATGTTCAAACTTTGTTAAACCAAACTCATGCTTTGATGGAAATTACAAAGAATAGTCTTAAGAATATCAGCATTAAACAATTAAGACTCACCAACATTACAGACAGAAGTAAGGTTAAGCATATGCCGATTGATAATGCTTTATTGCATACCCTTGGGAGTATTATCATTGGTAAAAATCTTGATCTGATCTTCATATTTAGAGACGGGAATGTAATATCAATGTGTCCTGAAAGTTGGCTTCAGGTTCAACAACCTGATCAATTAAAAAAGAACTTTGAATGGACGTATTCACCATTTGATATTCAAAAATTCATTTCAGAATTAAGTAATTTAACAGCAGCCGTTACTAATACGCCTGAATGGACGCAGCTTTGGATGAAATACGTTCCGATTATTTAAAATCAAGAAATAAAAAAGGTTTAATTCCATAACAGGAATTAAACCTTTTTGTTCCAAAACAATTTTAAATATTAAGTAAATGGTTAAGTAGATTCAGAGCTTTGTAATTATGTGGAGAAAAGATTATGAATAGCAATTAATCCTTTTTAACATTAGCAACTTTGACATATTTATTGTTACCAATGCGATAGAACTTTTTACCTTTGATAGTAACAATCTTATCATTATCCAGTGCTAAGATTGTGCTCTTCTTCTTCAGAACAATATGCTTGTGACCTTTCTTAATGGCCTTACCACTCTTTGTGTAAACAAAAGCGTTATGGATCAAAACTTTGCGTTTCAAAGTATTATTAACTTTGACGTATTCATTTTCTCCAATTTGGTAGAATTTCTTACCATTGAAGGTAAAGATTTGACCATTGTTCATAGCATGAATAGTTTTACCCAATTTAAGGACAATGTTCTTACCATTTTCTTTAAGAGTAGTAATTCCATCATTTTGATAGATATAAGCATTATGAGTCAAAACAATATCAAGAGCTGGTAAAAGCTTATCAGTATCACCATTGCCTTGAATTTGTGATGAATCAGCTGAACCAGTATTAGTGATGGAGCCAGTATCACTAGGGGTTTCCGGGGTTACTGGAGTTTCATCTGGAACTACAGCAATCAACGTGCTAAGTGGCATCAATGTTGTAGTCTTGCCTAAGACAACATTTCCATCGCTGTCTAGCAACTTATCAGCTTTAGACAAATCAACATCATTCAATTCAGCATTACTATCGTTAACATTAAATACTACATAAAGTGTCTTGCCATCTTCTTTGTAAGCGAAAGTAAAGATACCACCTTCACCAGCATTGACTGTCTTTACTGTCTTAGCGATTTCATCATAATTGTTCAATCTTAAGGCAGGTTGACTCTTACGTACATTAACTAATTCTTTGAAGTAGTTAACAAGATCTTGATTGTCTTTGACACGTTCCCAATTAATTTCGTTGACTTCAATTGGAGCATTGTAACTATTATTGTTACCATCTTTAGTTCTTAAAGCTTCTTGGCCGCCATAAACAAATGGCACACCTTCTGCTAACATGATCATTGACGTTGCTAATTTATCACGCTTAATAATATTAGCTTCAGATTCATCAGGTAAAGCCCACTTCAACAAGTCATACAAAGTACGGTTATCGTGACAAGCAACATAGTTGATAGTTTGACTTGGTGATTGGTATGGGTGAATCTGCCAAGTAACACCAGGAATTGCTAAGTCCTTACCGCCCAAGTAGCTGGCAATAAACTTCTTAGCATCAGCTTCATACTTTTCTTCTTTTCCATCACCGATAACCAAACCTGGAGCGTAATTTGGTTCATCAGATCTTACTGAGTTTCTAATATCATCACTGAAGAAGCCAATTGAAGGGATTTTATCTGCGTTGTATTGACCAGCACCGATCTCACGCTTGGTGGTTCTCATATCCCAGCCTTCACCATAAAGAAGCATACCAGGATCAATCTGATTTAATTCATCCCGAATATCATTCATGGTAGTAGTATCAAGCAATGACATAATATCAAAGCGGAAGCCATCAATGTTGTAGTTTTTAGCCCAGTATTTAACTGAATCCAGGATATACTTTCTCATCATCAGACGTTCACTGGCAGTATCATTACCACAACCACTATCAGCTACCATATTGTTATCATCATCGTATTCGAAGTAATAACCTGGAACTGTCTTTTGCAAGGCCTGGTCGTTTGGTGAGTATACGTGGTTGTAAACAACATCCATGATTACTCTAATACCAGCCTTGTGCAAACCGTTGATCATTTCTTTCATTTCCATGATTCTTGCGGTTGGATTAGCTGCGTTGCTTGAATAGCTTCCTTCTGGAACATTATAGTTCTTAGGATCATAACCCCAATTATAAGTTCCATCATTCTTAGTTTCATCAATACTTGCGAAGTCAAACATTGGCATAATTTGAACATGAGTAATGCCTAATGACTTCAAGTAATCCAAACCAGTGACCTGGCCATCAGGAGCTATGCCTGATTCAATCATGCCTAAATATTTACCTTTATCTTTAATACCTGAGTTTGGATCACTCGTAAAGTCACGAATGCTGGTTTCATAGATAATTGCATTAGTTGGGCTTGAGAATGAAGGCATTCTATTAAAGTCATCTGGTTTAATTGCATCATAATCTTCAATAACTGAACGATCACCATTGATGGTTACTGCCTTTGAGTATGGATCATTACTTTTAGTCTCGCTACCATCACCGAAGGTTAAGCTGTAATCATATGCCCAATTCTTGTAATCACCTGGAAGAGATACTGACCAAACGCCCTTATCACCACGAGTCATGACAAATGTCTTAGTTGCAGTTGAGTCATTATCTAATGAGGCATATAAGTTCAAAACAACTTTCTTAGCTGTTGGTGCCCAAAGTTTAATTTGGGTTTGTGCTTGAGTGTAAGTTGCACCTAAATCATCGCCGCCATAGTAATATTTGGCATCGAATTCATCAGATCTGACGTATTTGCCAATATCGATAGACCTAAAGTTGTTGTAAATTCCAATTTGATTATTAGTTAAAATATCAAGATCTTTAGCTGTGGTAATCTTAAATTCTTTACTCTTGCCATCCTGATCAGCGTCAACTGCGGATACATCAACAACTTCATTATCCTTCATTTGTAAGATGGCTTTAGCTTCATCTGCGGTCATCTTTTTAGCAGTCTTTATATCTACTGTATTGCGTGATTCCATTGAAGCTGAAGCTAAGCTTTCTGGTGCTAAAGCAAAGCTTGGTGTGTAGTAAGCCGTTGTATCTTTATTTACTAAATAAATATCAGTAGTTCCATCACCTGGAAGTGGAGTAAATTCTCTAGTCTCAGTATCACTACCAATTGGTGAAACATAGATCTTGCTAAATGTTTGGCCCGTCAAATCAAAGTCACCAATTTCATCATCATCGTCTTCCTTCGATAATGATACTGCCTTTTTACTTTGATCAGTATCAGTCCAGTAATTAAGACTTGTTGCATCAGTATTACCATGATAATGAACTTTTATTTTAGCTGAATTATAGCTTGGAGTTACATCCTGACTATCATCAGAACCTTCTTTGTACCAAACTTCAGCCTTACCATTATCGTCAACAGTCAATGAACGGTCGGCACCTGTACCATCTTTATCCCAGGAGTCTGTACCTTTAATCAAAACTCCTACTTTTTGTTCATCATTATCGACTGTAATGTTGGCATAATAACCATAATTATCCTGGCCGTCCCAATTATATTGAACACCAGTACTGTTTGGATTCTTGCCCCATACATAAGGTACCCATTTAGTACCATCACCTTGATAGTGAACAACAACTTTAGTTGTGTTCTTTACCGTTTCTGGATCAGATTGAGGTGTTGCAGAAGCTGAATCATTACTTTTTGCATTTGCTGCTGGTTGCGCATTATTTTGCTCAGTTGCAGTAGGTGTAGCTTGATTATCTACATCTTTTGTTTTATCTTGTTTATTAGCCGTTACATGATCTGTATTTTGCTGTGTTTGTTCGGTGTTATTTGCTGCTTGATTTGCGTCAACTTCAGCGGCTTTAACATTGTTAGTCCAAGTTGCACCAAGCCAAAGGCTCAAAATGGCTGATGCACAAACAAATACGCATTTACTTCTACTGTAACGGTTTTTATTTTTATTCATTATAGCTTCCTCCTATTTGAATATTTCAGAACAAGCGTATATTAAAGCGCTTTCATAAGCAATAGCGAATGTGTATGTTACCGCTAACAATTTTGATTGTTAATCTGTATTTGTACATATGAAAAACCGGATTTATTTTAATTGTTTTTATATTTCAAAAAGAAAAAGGTGGATTTATCAGCATCTAAATGAAGTGAGACCTAAAAGTGAGATACTTTTAGGTCCTTTGCCATGTCTAAATTTAATAAAGAACAAAAAATAGAAATTTATCGTAAATGGAAAGATGAGAATATCTCAATAAGTCAATTGTTTAAAGCATATAAAATGAACTTAGCTAATTTAGATTGATTGATATGCATGGAACGGATATTTTAAATACTGGAAAGCAGGTTTATTCTAAAAAATTTAAAGAGCAAGCAATTGAACAAGCTATCTTTGGTACTAAGTCATATGTTCAATTATCGCTAGAATTAGGCTTCAAAAGCATTGCCATGCTTAACAAATGGCTTAGATAGAGAACACAAAGAAAACGGGTATAATGTCATTATCAAACAGAAAGGACGCCCTGCCCGTGATCAAAGAGAGTCAAAAATCACGCAAGGAATTGGAGAAAGAGATCCAAAAGCTGAAAGAAGAAAACTTGCGATTGCGT
>NZ_CDLD01000009.1:0-26866 GCF_001006945.1 Lactobacillus sp. OTU4228 | reverse complement strand
TATATCGAATACTATAACGAAGAAAGGATAAAGAGCAGATTAAAAGGCTTAACTCCGAAAGAATATCGGAATCAAGCCTCTATTAATCCTGTATTTTAAACTGTCTAATTTTTAGGTCTCAGTTCATCATTACAGGCCTTTTTTGTTAGTACTCTGATGCTGAATGCCAGAATCGAACTGGCGACCTTCTCTTTACGAGGGAGATGCTCTACCAACTGAGCTAATTCAGCGAACCAACCACATAACACTAGAATTATACCAAAACTAGCGCCAGTTGGCAAAAAAATGCTAGGAGATGAACTCACGAATTTTAATCAACAAATCCTCAATTTCTTTCTCGCTGATCTTTCTATCTTCTTTAATAAAAGTGATAAAACTATCAACATATAAAGTGGCCAGCATATCCTGCTGGAAAGAAGTCAAAGCTTCACCAGTTATTTCCTGATACTTATCAATTAACATTTTTCTTAAATCACGCTTTAAGCAAATTCTACCAGTGTCAATCTTAAGCAAGCTCAAAACTTCCAGACGATGTTCTTTCAAATATGGCAAATTACCTTGATAAATCTTCTCCAATTTTTCCAAAGCAAAGGAGTTGTCGCCCTCTAGTCTCTCAACCAAGATTGTCTTATACACCTGGAGAAATTCCTTATTCATCTTATCAAGCAAGTCATATTTATCCACAAAATGGAGATAAAAAGTCTGACGATCAATCCCGGCTTTTCTAGCTATTTCACTAACCTTGATCTTCTCAAAAGGCTTTTCTTGCAATAAGTCTACAAATGCTTTTTTGATGTTCGCTACTGAACGAATGCTTCTTAAATCTTGTTTCATCATTACACCACAAAAGTCCCCATAACTATATCGGTTATGGAGACTCCATTCTATTCATAATAGTGTGTTAGTTTTTCAGTTAATTTATTAGTTTATTTAAATTTAGTTTGCTTTACGATAACCGAAGTAGAATTGCAAAATGGCAATGACCACGTTGACCCAGTTAACAACTAAGAACCAAGTTGCTAATGTACCAGCTGGGTGACTTACACCATAGAATACCCAGAAGCCGACAATTACGGCAACTACATTAATCCATGCGAAAGTCTTTTGCAACTTTTGGTCATCAAGTTTGAACCACATCCAAATACCATTGATTAACAGCCAAATAAGCAAAATCCAAAAAATAGCATTAAACATAAACCTATCTCTCCTTTCAATGTACGCATATATTATATTTTTCAACTAGGCTTATAAGCAATAGCCAATAAATATACAAACGTCAACTATTTGACGAAAAGAGATAAAGTGTCAATTTTTTGCTACTTCCAGTCTAAACAGAGACCTTGTTTGTGAAGTTCTTTTGATAATTGATCACGGTCAGTTTCGTGATTATTAAGCTTGGCACCAGTGATTTGCTTGGTGAAAGAATCGATTCTGCGGTTGGCATCCCGCAAATCGTAATAAGTAGTGACCACTTGGTCGTAGTCCTTAAGCTCCTTAACATTGAAATCTTTATTGTATTTGCCTTCAAAGCAAGTGAACTTGTATGGCAAACGTGGCTTCAATTGTGGCTTTTGATCAGGCACACCTACTTGCATCCCCAACACTGGAAAAGTCAACTCAGGCAAATCAAGCGTCTTAAGCAAATCCAACGGATGATCGTTAACCGTACCAAGTGGCACATAGCCTAAGCCCATACTTTCTACCGCATTAGCGACATTTTGAAAAGCAAGCAGCGTATCTTCCATCGCTTGGAAAAAGATATCAGTCGTGTGAACACGGCCGTCGTCTTTGTCAAGTTGCTTTCTAATTTGTTGGTTACGGTACAAGTCAACGATAAAAATAAACAAATCGCCTTCTGCACCAACATATTTTTGGTTACATAACTTTTGAATTCTCTTCTTTTCTTCAGGATCGGTAACGTGCAGTAAGCTAGCATTTTGCATAAACATGCTGGTTGGAGTTTGACCAAAAACTGAGTACAAAGTTTCCAGTTGTTCTTTAGTCAAAGTTTGATCTTTAAATTTTCTAATAGAACGGTGATTTAGTTGTGTATCGATAGTTTCGTTATGAATCATTTTCGTCCTTCTTACTATTAATTAGTAAGTCCATTATAGCAAAAATAAAGGCACACAGGAAATATACTTCTGTGTGCCTTCATGCTTATTTACCTTCATTTTCAAGATTGTTGATTGCAGTTTCAACCAATGCGTATGCTTGGTGAGCTTGGTTCTTTGCTTGAACATATTCGTTCAAGTTGTCGTCACCGTTAGTAAGCACACGTGCAAATGAGATTTGTTCAGCCATCAAGAAGTTGAATAATGAATCCCACTTCTTGTCTTCAAACTTGATTTCCTTAGCGGAAATTCTAGGCATCATTTCACGGGTAGTGTTAAATGCCTTTTCCAAAATTTGTTCATCTGCGTCGGTCAAATCACGCACATTGTATGCTTGGTGAATTTGGTGAACCTTCAAGAGTTCTTTTAACAAAGTTCTTGCTTGTGCATCTTTAGAAACTGATTGGTTAATTTTTAAAGTCATGTTACCTACTCTTTTCTTTTTTTAGTTAATATTATACCAAATTGTCTTTGACCATTTGCTTAACGCAGCGTTTCATTTCTTTGATATCAAGAATACTGTAGGCAAATTCTTTTCTGAGCAGTTCCTTGGGCAAATATTGATCGTACTTATCGATTCCCGGCACTTCATTTGGGTAGACCAGATCAAGTGGATCAAAGTCCTTTGCGGCTTCTTCACCAAGAATACACCAGAAGTCATGTTCATCGGCATCCATCGCGAAATACATGAAGTATGGCCGTGATGAATTAAAGCCGCGGATATTTAGTTTCTTGCCGCACTTAATGCGAATTAAACGCTCTAATGCTAAAAATGCGTAAGTCCCAGTCCATGGGAAAAGACACCACATGTTACCGCCAAGCTTGATTAAGTTCTTCTTTGGCCAACCAGCTAATGCCGCAGTATCGCGGGCCTGCGTTAAACGTGCCTTGCCGTTTTGCATCAAATACGGGTACATCGTTTTTTCAGCGAGTACCTTCTTCATTCTTTGCAAAATCTTCGGTTGGATATCGCCCGGTACATCCCCAAAGTAGGCAGGAATTCTGCCTTTTACTTCGTGACAATATACCTGGTGGCGCTTGATATCAACGTCTTCGACAATCCACACGCGACCGGCAATCGCAATCTTGTCTCCTACAGGAGGCGGCTTAACGATGGTACCTAATTCTTCGCTGCCAGCATGGACGCTGAATTCCTCATTTTCTTGGAAAACCGCGTAAAACTTAAAGTTATTCACAACTTTTTCGCCGGCAAGGCCCACAATCAAGCCACCATTCTCGGTCCATTCGATGTGTCCCGTTTTAAGCAAATGCTTAAGCAAAACGCGATAGTCTTCTTGGCTCACGTTGTGGAAATATGACAGAGTTAATACCCTAGAGGCCAGTTCTGCCGGTGTCATTTCACCACCTGCAGCCAGCGTACTCATCGTTTGGTGGTAAAGCAAACTATATGGCAAACGGTTAGGTTCAGGCGGTTCAACCCATTTTTCTTCGGCATAAAGCTGTACCAAGGCAATTCCTTGCAGCAATGGCCATGGAATCAATTCTGGCAGCATTGCCCTTGATTCAGGGTGCTCTTCGCGCATCACAAAGTGCATTTCTGGCGGATTGCCGCGGCGTCCTGTCCGTCCCATTCTCTGCAAAAAGCCTGACACAGTAAACGGCGCATCGATTTGAAAGGCAGATTCCAGCTGACCAATATCGATTCCGAGTTCCAGCGTGGCCGTCGCACAAGTTGTCATATAAACATCGTCATCTTTCATTGCGGCTTCTGCAGTTTCACGCAAGGCTGGTGAAAGATTACCGTGGTGAATCATGAAGCGATCCGGTTCATGATTATAGGCGCAGTAGGCTCTAAGTTCCTGACACACAGCCTCACATTCTTCACGACTGTTGGTGAAAACCAGACACTTTTTGCCACGCGTGTGTTCAAAAATATAGCCAATTCCGGGATCAGCCAATTCTGGTGCCTTATCAGTTTTCGGTTCAATTTGACTGGGATCAAAATTCTTTGAACTAGCTTGTGGATCGGTTTTATAAAAATGTTCCATGGAAAGATGCCAAATTTGCGGTTCATTCTGCACCCTTGGAGCCACAGTTTTTCTATTTGAACCGGCACCTAAAAATTTGCTGGCATCTTCCAGATTGCCGATAGTCGCAGAAAGCCCGATTCTACGTGGATTAACGTTAGCTAGTTTAGACAAACGCTCAATTAAACAAAAAGTTTGTCCACCGCGGTCGCTTCTAAGAAATGAGTGCAATTCATCAACGACAATATATTTCAAGCCGCCAAAAAGATGCGGAATATCCATGTGCTTGTTGATCATGAAGCTTTCAAGCGATTCGGGCGTGATTTGTAAAATACCCGAAGGATGTTTGAGTAGCTTACGCTTTTGTGTTTGAGCCACATCCCCGTGCCAGCGCCAAACTGGAATATCCACATCTGTGCATAAGTCAGTTAAACGATCATATTGGTCATTGATCAACGCTTTAAGCGGAGCAATATAGAGAACTTTAACCGAATCTTCCGGCTCATTGTAAATCTCTGACAAAATCGGGAAAAAGGCCGCTTCGGTTTTCCCTGATGCCGTTGAAGCTGACAAGAGCACATTATGATCAGTGTTAAAAATTTCTTCGGCAGCCGCAACCTGGATTGGTCTTAAATTTTGCCAGCCATGTTCATAAATATAATCTTGAATAAATGGCGCATAATGTGAAAAAACGTCCATAGTTCATCCTTTAAATCTTAAATTCGGTATAATCCTTTTCCGCATTATCCGAAACGGCTTCTGACTTGGTATAGCTGAATTGATCTGAATTAAGCAAGTCCGTGATCTTTTTATCTGGATTTTGCCAAACAATATCAAGCAATTCGATAAAGTCACGAATAATTTCACGTGGCGTGATATTAGTATCTGCACCGACGCGGGCATACTCAATCTTGATAAATTGAGCTAGGTCATTATCAGTAATCGTGCGCTCGTAGCCGTACAAATTGGCATGCATGTCAGCTAGTTTTTCTGTCAAAACCAGCATTTCTTCTGCGGTTAATGGTTCAAGCTTAATCACTGGAGCGTACATGTCGCGGGCGCTTTCTTGCGCAAATTTACCTGAGGCTAAACGACTACGCAGAGCTTCATATGAATAAACTCCGCGGCGCCGATCTTCAACGGCTTGCGGCGTACCACACATGATAATGCCCAGATATTTGGCCTTACCCTGCAAAGTATCGTTGTACATGGTCAAAATCTTTTCATAGTTGTACTGACGACTAATGGCGTTAGGAATTTTATAGATATTCACTAATTCGTCAATCATGATCATCAGGCCAGCATAACCAGCTTGTCTAAAGAAGGTCGCAAATAACTTCAAGTACTCATACCAATCGCTATCGGAAATGATAATATCAACACCCAAATCTTTTTTGGCTTCGGTCTTGTGACTGTATTCACCTCTAAACCACTTAACGACCTTGGCCTTAGTTTCGTCGTCACCACTCATGTAAGCGTGATAGTACATATTCAACAGCTTGGCAAAATCAAAACCGTGAACCAGTTCGTTCAATGATGAAATTACGCCATAAATCTTCTGATCCACTGCTGCTTCAAACTTGGGATCATCACTGGCAATTCCTTCGCTAACAACCTGTGTCTGCACCGAATTGATCCAGCGATCCAGAATTAAAGTTAAGGCGCCGCCTTCAGGTCTGGTTTTGGTAGAAAGATTTTGAATTAATTCACGATAAGTGGCTAGCCCTTGGCCTTTTGAACCTTGCAAACGTCTTTCTGGCGAAAGGTCGCCGTCAACGACCACAAAGTTTTTGTCCATGACGTAGTTGCGGATGGTTTGCAGTAAAAAACTTTTACCGGAACCATAACGTCCAACAATGAAGCGGAAACTAGCACCGCCTTCTTGAATGACGTCGACATCGTGCAGCAATGCTTCAATTTCTGCTTTACGGCCAACTGTGATATAAGGCAAACCAATTCGTGGCACTACCCCACCTTTGAGCGAATTCAATACGATTTGGGCAATTCTCTTAGGTACTCTTCTTTTTTGTGGCATATTTTCATCCCTTCAAAAACATATCTTCTAAATCTTCTTTATAATCTTCAATAATTTGTGGTTGGTTATCTTCATCAAATTCGATGACATTATCGCCAATTTCGTCAAACAGCTTTTCGTTGATGCTATCAGCCAGAATCGATACCATCAAATGATTTTTCTTAACGTAATCTTGCCACGGCTGATTTTTAAGTAAAGAAATAAGCAAGAACATCTCATTTTTATCGAGACCATATTCATTATCTGTCTTAACTTCTGCTGGTTTCTCAATCTCTTTTTTCTGCTCTACTTGCTTTTGTTCTTCCTGCTCTAATTCTTTTTCTTCATCGGTTAACAGGCTATCGCGTGTTACCGAAGCATTAGCACGAATTTTATCCAAGTCAGAGAAATCAATCTTAATCTGATCAATCTTGGCTTTTTCTTGTTGTTCTTGATAAACAGCAATGCCAGCGTCAATCGCCTTTAACACCGCTTGATCGATAAAACGTGGCTTGATTGGACGCCCCAGCTTTAACTTCTCACGGGCAATGCGGTCCAATTCATGCAAAAAAGTATTTAAATTGGTCTTCTGCCTTTTCACCGGCTCATCAAAATGAATTTGCCAAGTGCCATTCATAAAGACATATTTTCTTGCGGCATCAACCATTTGGGTGGGAATTTTCTTTTCCCGATTATAAAAAACGCTGCCTAAAAACACATCTTGCTGCTTAACCTGTGGCTTAGCCACAAAGGCGCTGTAATAAGCAATGCCAAACTTTTTAGCATCTAGCAATTCCTGCCACACGCATTTTAAAAGCTCGGTAAATTTAGCCTGATTCTGCTTAATCACCTTGGAAGTGTTCCAATACGATGATCTATTTGCAAAAACAGCGGCTAATTTCTCAGTCGAATAATCTTCGGGATGACGCAAAATCAGATAGTCATGGTCTTCTTTAATTTCTTGGGCAAAACAATTATCGATCTCATCTTGTCCTAATTGGTAGTACAAAACATAGTCTTTTAGCCAATCATTCAGATAAGGTTCCATCGCCAAATCATACTTTTCCACATAGTTGTGCTTAAAATCAAGCAACTTGTCATAGCCTTCTTGTGGATTCACGCCGACATTGTTCAGTAATTCATAAAGATATACAAACGCATACGACGTACTCGTCTTCTGATAATCGCCCTTGCGCAATTTACTCCGCCAAGTAAAATAACTGCGCAACTGACCGATATTCATGTCGTGGTAAGTCGGATAAAAGCGTTTAAAGGCAAAATATTCTGCATAATTATCCTCATAGTCCGCCATAAAACGTGCTTGCACATAAAAATTCTTGGCTCTACCTTTTTGCGGCAAAAGACTGTAATCATACAGTTTGAGCATCTGTCTAATTTTATCCGGAATATCTGGATCGGCCTGCTTTTGCAAATTCTTGCGTGGCTTAATTGGCTCGGCCTTGTACTTTTCTTCCACATCATCAGGCGGAATATAGAAATATTGGTCCTGCGCGACGTTAACCTGCTTGCCGTTCATCGCTAGCTTAAAGGCATAATCGAGCGCCTTTTTGACTGAACTATCATTGTTTCCTAAAACAGCACCTACCCAAGCTGCGTCTTTGATTCTAACTGGATCAGTAAAACCTGGTAAATCGCGGATGGTGCCTGCAAAGTCACCACATTTTAAGTCAAGGACAGCTCTTATTTCTCCGTTGATCTTGATACGCGAAAGCATGGCAAAATAGCCGCTATCTACTGGCGACATGAGCAAATAAGTCTCAGCCGAACCTGGAATAATCGGTTCAAACTTAAGGCCATATTTTGCATAGACGTATTTAAACAGCTGATTCGAATCCATTTTGCCTTCCTTTCTTGCGTACATGTGTTCTAATTATAACATTTTTTAAACGCGCGGTCTCCTAGTAAACTCGGGCATAAGTATAAGTTTCTGCTTTTCATAAAATCGATATTTTGACATTTGTGTGGTTATTAACAAACTTTTATGTTATCATAGGTGACGTAAGTTAATGAAAGCGTTTTAATAAGCTTCCTAGAGAGGAAAAATCTTAATATGAGTACAAAAGAACGTTATTCTCAAGATGAACTTAGAAAAGCAAATCCTATGTTTAGCCGCACTCGTGCAACAATCGAGAGTGCATTTTATGGCAACAACGTACACGAAGTAACCAGTGTTGCTGAAGCTTACAATTTAGCTAAGAAGCAATCAGGTGTTATCGTTACTGACTTACCAATCCTTCACACCAAGGAATTAGGCTTACCTTACGGCGCAACCCAATTGGTTTACAACCATGGTAAGATCTTAGGTAGAACTGCCAGTGCACGTCACTTTGTTGACAATCCTAACGAAGATGCAGAAGCCTTAAACGGTGATTTACGTGAAGACATTTACAAAGGTCACGATCAAAAGTACTTAAAGGCTACTGTTTTGGTAGGTCTTGACCCATCATTTACTGTTAAGGCCCACATCATGATGCCAGAAGACCAAGCCTTCAACTTACTTTCATACATTTTGAACTTCCACTTCTTTGACGAAGAAGCTGAAAAGATGTACGCAAAGTCCAAGTTCTATAACGAACCAGACATCTACTTCTACTTCGATCCAAATGTTCAAGATGAAGATTATCCTAAGGGTTTAGGTGTATTTGACGCTCCTCATAACTGTGCCGCTGTATTTAACCTTCGTTACTTCGGTGAACTTAAGAAGGGTACATTGACTTTAGCTTGGGCTATTGCTCACCGTCACGGCTACACTGCATGTCACGGTGGTGAAAAGTCATTCCACTTCAACGACAAAGACGACAAGACCTTCGCATTCTACGGCTTGTCAGGTTCAGGTAAGTCAACTTTGACTCACGAAATGTACGATGGCAAATACGACATCACTGTATTGCACGACGACGCATTCATCATTTCACGTGAAGATGGTTCATCAGTAGCTCTTGAACCTTCATACTTCGACAAGACTCACGACTACCCAGCAGGTCACCACGAAACTAAGTATTACACCACTATTATGAACTGTGATGTAACTCTTGACGAAAACGGCAAGAAGGTTATCGTTACTGAAGACTTACGTAACAACAACGGTCGTGTTATCAAGACCCGTTACACTAGTCCTCACCGTGTAGACTTTGAAAAGTCACCAATTACTGCTTTGTTCTGGATCATGAAAGACGGTTCATTACCTCCAATCATCAAGATCGATGACCCAGTATTGGCAACTACTATGGGTTGTACTTTAGCAACCAAGAGAACTTCTGCTGAAAACTTGCCAAAGGGCTTTGATATGAACACTTTGGTTATCGAACCATTCGCAGACCCATTCCGTGCATACCCTGTATCAGGCGACTACACAGACTTCAAGGAATTGTTCACTAAGCGTGGCGCTAGTTGCTACAGCTTGAACACTGACGCATTCATGGGCAAGGATATTCCAAAGGAAGTTACTAAGAAGTTAATCGAAGACTTGGCTAACGGCAACATTAAGGACAGCGACTTCAAGCCATTCGGTAACTTCAAGGGTGTAAGCTACTTACCAATTGACGGTTACGAAGTTCACCTTGAAGACCCAGAATACCAAAAGACCTTGGCCAAGAGAATGCAAGATCGTTTGAACTGGCTCAACAAGTACGATGAAGAACACCCAGAAACTCCAATCCAAGATGAGGCTAAGAAGACTTTGGAAGCTATCATCAAAGAATTAAGCTAATTAGGAAATGTTTCATATAATTAAATAAGATTTCTTAATGACGAAAATACGAGAGCTTAATGCTCTCGTATTTTTTATTGCTTAATGTAATCCCGCGCGGCTCTTAGTACGTCCATCTTGCCATGTTCTGTTAGATACTTTTTAGCTTCTTTAAAAGTAACCCACTTGTCTGCTAAGATCTCTTCTTTTTGCTTAGCTACCTTTTGTCCTGCAACGTACTTGGCCAGATAATATGTAACAGTTTTAGTTTTCTTTTCTGTTAATGAATATTTCTTCTTACGTATAAAATTGAAATCAAATTCTGGCTTTAGCCCTACCTCTTCCGCAACTTCACGTTTAGCTGCTTCTTGGGCTGTCTCCTCGCCTTCTAAGTGTCCTTTAGGGAAACCCCAGTTATGATTTACTACGCTCTGTACAATTAAATATTCTAGCTCTCCGCTAACAGCTCTTCGATAAATAACTGCACCTGCCGAATGTTCCATAATCATTTTTGTCACCCAACCTTTAATAATTAAAACAATTATTAAATATTTATTAATGAAGGTCAAGAAATTAGGATCAAAAAAATGACCAAATCCTCTAGACTTGGTCACCTTATGTGCAGACGAAATTATTTAATTAAATAGAATGTTTTAAGTTACTTCTTTAAGTTCTTTTCGCAGTAATCCTTAACTTCGTCATCGCTGGCTTTAAGGATCCATTCAACAGCTGCTTCAGTCTTCATCGTGTCGTGGCCATTTGCTTCCATTTCGTGGTCCCAGATAGCGTCACGAATAGGCATGTGGTTACCCTTTGCCCAATCAAAAACTTGGTCCATTTCACGATCAATCATAGCGGTTTGTTCAATTTCTAATGCATCTGCCATAATAAAAGCTTCCTTCCTGATAACCATTACATTATAGTTTCATCAGATCTGATTACAATTATATTGTAGTGCCATCAGGTGCAAGTGTTAAATAAAACGCCTCATTCTTATTATTTTTTAATCTTTACCATTAACCGCTTCATCGGCCTTGTTAACAATGGTTACAGCGTTCAAACTTCTTGGGTAACCAATGAATGGAACGTTTTGTTCAATCACTTTCATTAAGAACTCTTTATCATTACCCAATTTAATATTAGCTTGAGCATGTGCTAAAAGTTGCGGTTCACAGCCGCCTTGTGCAGCAATGTAGCAGAAGGTTACCATTTCACGGTCATTGTCACTTAAGCCTTTTCTAGTGTAGTAATCGCCAAAGCAGTTATCTACTAACCACTTGTTGATAGTACCCTTCTTAGCAAAGTCTTTCATTTGTGGTCCAAATAAGCGAATTTGGGTCTCTTCGCCCTTTTCAAAACGATTATCCATAGTCGTGATTGATTGGCTTGGAAGAGGCATTTCTACGCCACGTGCACGTAAAACGTCGTTAGTAGCATTAAAGAATGGGAAGACTCTACCTAAACCTAAGTAGTCAACGGCTTGGTATAAAACTTCCTTTGCTTCGACAGGACTTACACCGTTATCAAGGGCTACAGGAAGCATTACCTTGTACTCATCAACGCCTTGCATCCCCAAAAGGTAGGCCAAAGTAGAGAGCATCTTAGTTCTATCTGGCAAATCAACATCTGCTTAAACTTCGTCAAAGGCAAAGTGATTAATTCTTTCTAAGGCTTCTGGATCAGTTTTTTCTAATAAGTTTGCGTGTGCAGTTTGTGCATCTTTTTTAATTGACATATTATCTTCCTTTCTAAGATGGTTATCTTCATCTTCTATTTAAGACCACTTTGCCATTAAAGAAAAATATCTAATTATTATTCTCACAAATAACTTGTACTTATGCTAAAACGGCACACTTAGTAAGACGCATGACATCGCGAGCAATCATTAATTCTTCATTGGTTGGAATTACCATCACCTGAATTGAAGAGTCTGGCTTAGTAATAAACTTTTGTCCATTGGTCTTATTAGCCTCGTAGTCAGGGTTTACGCCCATGTACTTAAAGGCATCCATAATTGCTTGACGCATGCCTACGTCGCCCTCACCAACGCCAGCAGTAAGCACGATACCATCGACACCGCCCATTTCAGCAATATATGCACCAATATAGCGGACAATCCGGTTAAGGAAGATCTTACGAGCAAGGACTGCACGTGGATTCTTGTTGTATTTCAAATCGCGCATATCTGATGAAATGCCTGAAATGCCAAGTAAACCAGATTTTTTATTCAAAATATTGATCATCTCATTCATTGAAATGCCGGTCTCATGCATCAAGTGCTGCAAAAGCGATGGATCTATGTCGCCTGAACGAGTACCCATAGTGATCCCAGAAAGTGGACTGAAGCCCATTGAGGTGTCATATGACTTACCATTCTTAACTGCAGTGATTGATGAGCCAGAACCTAAGTGGCAGGTAATCAATTTAAGGTCTTTCAGATCCTTCTTCATCATCTTAGCAGCTTCTAAAGTTACATAGTGGACAGATGTGCCGTGAGCACCATATTTACGTGCACCGTATTCCTTGTAGTAGTCATAAGGAATTGAGTATAAATAATGAACAGGATCCAGCGTTTGATGGAAAGAAGTATCAAACACGGCAACTTGTGGCACCTTAGGCAAAACATGCATAAATGCTTCGATTCCGCGTGCTTCTGCTGGGTTATGCAGTGGGGCAAAGTTTGACAAGTCTTTGATCTTTTGCAAAACCTCTTGATCAACTACAGTAGAATCCTTGAAGATTTCGCCACCGCTCACTACACGGTGTCCTACGCCAACGATTTCGTTTAAGTCTTCAACTACATGATATTTCTTTAAAGCTTTAAGCAGTAGACTTACTGCAGCTTCTTGATCAGGGACCTCAACATGTTCAATATGTTCATTGCCATCTTGCAAGGTAATCTTAAAGCTAGCCCCAGGTAAGCCAACACGATCAGCCATACCGAATGCCACTACCTTTTCATCAGGCAAAGAGAATAATTTAAATTTAAATGATGAACTGCCTGAATTTATTGCCAGAACCTTCTTCATTGCAAAAATCCTCCAATTTATTAGTTATATTTTTCACAAGTGAAATTTCACTTAATAGTATAGCTCTTTCATCTCTTATTTAAAACACTTTTCAAAAATCCGTAACAAGTCAAATCAGTTATAAGCACTGATATATCAATGAATCCAACCATTTATTACAATCCATCAAATTCATTTTCGCCACTATTTAGCAAATATTAATTTATTACCTACTTTTTGAAATATTTAAAAACAATTATCAAAATTGTTCATTTTTTAACAAATAATGGTATAAAAACACCCCAAAGACAGATCGTCTTTGGGGTGAATTATTTTAGGTTATTACTTCTTGGAGTCTTTGTCGGCAGCCTTGTATGATTCAACGATTTCTTCTACTAACTCTGGATCATTCTTCAAGCCAGTAGTTTCAACGATGACATCTTTCAAGGCTTCGTCTTTAAGCATTTGCATTAACTTAACGCTTTCCTTGTCCTTTGGTTCGTCAAAGTGGTAGATTCTACCAACAGTTTCCATCAATGCACTGTAGTCTAATCCTCTTTCCTTCAATTCACGGATAGGACGAATGAATCTTTCGTTATAGCCTAACTTACGGATTGGAGTTCTACCAACACGGGCAATGTCGTCTGAAATATATGGGTTTTGGAATCTGCTCAAAATCTTGTTGTGGTATTCTTCAAGGCTTTCTTCAGTAAATTCCTTGTTCCACTTGTTGTAAAGAAGTGAACGGGTTTCGCTCAAAACTCTCTTAACTTGCTTCAATACGAAGGGATCCTTGATGGCATCCCCAATAGTTGAGTAGCCAACGCTCTTGCCAGTGTAAGCAACAGTTGCGTGACCAGTGTTAACTGAGAACAACTTTCTTTCAATATAAGGTTCAAGGTCTGGAGCGTAATCAACACCCTTTAACTTGATATCCTTGTTCTTCATTTGACTTTCGTCAATGACCCATTCCTTGAAGTCTTCAACTGATACGAACAATGGATCATCATTGTGTTGAATAGGAACGATTCTGTCTACAGCTGCGTTAGGGAAGCCGATGTACTTGTCGATTTCTGGCTTTACATCGTCATCTAAGTGCTTGTAAACTTCTTCCTTCAAGTGTTCTGAACCACCGATCATGTTTTCACATGCAATAACGTCAAGTGGCTTAGTGTTGCCTGATTGAACTCTTGCAGTTAAACCTTTAGCAATAAGTGGAGCAATGATGGCCAAAATCTTAGGACCAATAGCAGTAGTAATCATGTCAGTTGACTTAATTGCTTCAACTACCTTGTCTGGATCCTTAGCGTTGTTAATACCGTCTACGTTTGAAACGTGAATTCTCTTCTTGCCAGGTGCGGCTAATTCAATGTCATATTCACCGCGCTTGTTCAATTCATCGATAATAGTTTCGTTAACATCAACGAAGTCAATGCCAAAACCATTATCTGCTAAAGTTTCACCAATAAATCCACGACCAATGTTACCTGCACCAAAGTGTACTGCTCTCATTTTTTAATCTCCTACGTTCTTTAATAAATCAATAATTTCTTGTGGTGATTGTGCGTCAGCTAATTTGGCAACGTTCGAAACGTCACTACAGAAAATCGCAATCTGTGACAAAATATTTAAGTGTTCGTTGTTTAATCCGGCAATCCCGAAGACAACCGTTACTAGTTGTTCCGTATCATCATCTGGATTACTGAAGTCAACGCCCATCGGAATCTGTACTACAGAAATTCCAGTCTTTTTAATATGCTTTTTTCCTTCGTCAGTTCCGTGAGGGATGGCGATGAAATTGCCCATGTAGGTTGACACGTCGTTGTTACGTGCAATCATTGAATCAATATATTCTGGATCTGCGCAACCGCCGTCAACTAACAATTGACCAGCCATTCTGATTGCTTGATCACGTGTGGGCACGTCTTGATTAAGTTTAATCATCTTAGGATCTAGTTTCATTTAGCTCATCCCTTTCTAGTGCAAATTCTGAATAGCTTCAGCAAGCTTCTTGTCTTTAAGCAAGTCGTTCACTACCAAAGTTTGAATGTTACTGTATCTAACAGCTAAGTTCTTGTTAGCTGCTGGAGTTACGATTACCAAGTGACTAGCGTCATCGTCAAGTTCATTGATTCTGACAGCCTTAACTGGAGTAGTCTTACCAGCCTTCTTCATTGCATCCCTGAACAGACTAGTTGCCATCGTAGCAGTACCTACGTGTTGATCGTGACGAATGAAGTTTACTTCTTTAATTTTACTGAAGTCGATTCCTTCAACTGAACCAACTTTCTTTTCTACTGGTTTAGCTTCAGGCTTGTTTTCAACTTGAGTCAAAGCCTTAAAGCTTGCAACGATTATGTCATATTTTGGACTGCTCAAGAAATTGCCAACTGAAACGTGCATAGCATTTGGAGTCTTTTGCAAAGCTCTATCTGCTAATTCTTCTTGAGTGATAACTAACAAGCCATTTTCATCCTTCAAGTTTCTAACAGCTGTGTTAGTTACTGGCAACTTAATGCCGGCTTTCTTAAACTTATCACGCAACAATGAAGCACCCATTGCGGATGAACCCATACCAGCGTCACATGCAAAGATAACTTTCTTAACATTTGCATATGATTTAACTGATTCATGTGCATTTTCTGCTTCTGGCATTGATTGACCCTTTGATTCAGCCTTCATAGCTTCCATTTGAGCTTGCTTTGCAGCTAAGTCATCGCCAGAGCTCTTATCATTCTTAAGAATAATAGCGGCAAGAATGAATGAAACAACTGCAGCACCTGCAACACCGATAATGTTGCCGACATATGCGTCTTTAGCAGAAACAATCAAGATCGCAATGATTGAACCAGGTGAAGCAGCGGCTTTCAAACCACCACCAAGGGTTGTGAACAAGAACGTACCTGTTACACCACCACCAATTGCGGCAAGAATCAAAGATGGTTTCATTAATACATATGGGAAGTAAATCTCGTGAACACCACCAAAGAATTCAATAATTGCGGCACCTGGAGCTGAACTCTTGGATCTGCCTTTACCGAATAACCAGAAGGCAATCAAAATACCCAGACCAGGACCTGGGTTTGATTCCATTAAGAACAATACTGACTTACCTGCTTGAGCAGCTTGTTGAATACCTAATGGAACCAAGATACCGTTACCAATAGCGTTGTTTAAGAACAATACCTTGGCTGGTTCAATAATGATGTTGGCAAGTGGTAATAAGTGAGCCTTGATGATTGCATTTACCCCAACACCTGCCCAGTAGCTTCCCACTGCCATAACTGGTCCGATGATAAAGTAGGCAAAGATCGCAGCAATCATACCTAAGATACCAAGTGAGAAGTTGTTATAAATCATTTCAAAACCAGATTTAATCTTGTCTTGGAATGCATTATCGATTTTCTTTAATACCCATGCACTGAGTGGACCCATAATCATGGCACCTAAGAACATAGGTTGTTGAGTACCAACGATAACACCGAGTGTACCAATTGCACCGGCAACGGCACCACGTTCGTCATCAACCATACGACCACCTGTGTAACCAATTAAAAGTGGTAACAGATAGTGAAGCATAGGTTGAACTAGATTATTAATATTTTTATTTGGGAACCAACCGTTTGGCCACATGAAGAATGCAGCGGTAAGACCCCAAGCGATGATCGCACCGATATTCGGCATAATCATACCGGATAATGCGGTACCAAATTTTTGAACCTTCACTTTAACGGAAGATTTACTCTTTGCTTGTGCCATTTTCTTCTCCCTCTCTAATCAACTTACATTTTTATCGTAAGTCAATCCGTAAGCGTTTACAATGACACAAAAATAGAACTCTGGCACAAAACTGTGCCAGAGTCTGAGTATGCCTATTCTATTAAGCTTTAATATTCTTACTTGATGTAAGCCCTTTTTTAATTTCATCCAAAAATAGGTCGGCAAGAGCATCTTTTATCTGTTCTTGATTACCATTAGTGAACAAATTCAAGTTGCTGTCACTCATGATGATCATGCTGGAAACCATGCTTAACAGTTGCTGCTCTGAATCAGATAAATTGTCTGGTGCCAACATAAGAAGGATTCTTTTGACCTGAATCATATTGTGATCCATTGATAAAAGAGAGATTTCATTGTCCAGATCGAACATGCTAAAAGAACAGCGAGTAATTTCTGGGCTTCTCGTGTGCAGCAATGCAATATGGCTGTTAGGAATTCCTACCGGTGCCATTCTTATTCTTTTAAGCAGATTCTTGGCTACAGGCATTTGCTTGCGAATCAAAGTTGAATCTGAGTGGGCCAAACATTCCTGAATTACTGCGATCAAGTCTTGCGAATTATACTCCAAATGCTGGATTGTGATGCCGTTGACTAGTTCTGAACAGAAAAGCGTGCTGATAGATATCTTAGACAAGCGCGCCGCAGAGTCTTTGTGGTGATTTTCAACGATCGATTGCGTATCTGTATCAAGCGGATACTTTTGTTCATATTCCTGTAAGTAATTCTTGATACGCTCGATTTCATTATCCAGCAGCAATGGACTAACTAGCTGATAATCACGAGAGAAACCTTTTAGCTTCAAGGTTGAAAAGATCAAATTGTATTGCGACAAATCGATCTGATTCAATGTCGAAACACGGCTGACCTTAATCTGTTTGATTTCAGGAAACTCCTTTTTAAGTCGAGCACTCAAAATCGCCGAAGTCCCGATCCCGTTTTCACAAATAACCAGTGCCGTGAGGTTGCGATTGTTGTTTTGACTAGTATATTCGTTAGCAAAATACAACAAAATCAGCTGCAGCTCTGAATCCGTCAAATGATTATCAGGGAAATCGACACTCCAATATCGTTGAATAGCTGCGTACAATTTATCAAATTGGTGACTCAAACCAGCCAAAATTTCGATTGGCGTATCAGGCAAAAGTGCAACGCGGTGCTGCACCAAACTGATCACATGCTTGGTCAGCTTAGTCATGAAGTTCGGATCCTTTTTAAAGTCCCAGCGAACTTCTTCTGAAACAGATTGCACGAAGTTTTTCACTTTAACAGAAATAGCCAATTCGCTATCGTTATAAGTCAGATACGTGTTGTGGTAGTCGCAGGCCAGCAACTTATTGGCCAAATATGAAATATCGTTTTGATCTACCTGGATACTGCTCGTCTTAGTTTTGGCAAATAAAGCCATAAAGCGATAAACGTAGCCTTGATATTTCATTGTATTTTCTGCCGGTTGAATGAAATCTAGCTTGCATCCCGCCATGGTCCGTTTAAGCGTAGCCGCAAAAATCAGAATCAATTCGATCATCTTTTGATCGGTATCAATTTTGACGTTATTAAAAACACTTTCCTTCAAGCATGAATCAACCGTTAGCAATAGTTTCTTATCAATTATGTTCAAAAATGGATTGTTGCTCTTAATATCATTATGCAAATATTTGAAGAAGTCATACTCGTTGATTTCATTGAGCATCACGTCCACAAATACCTGGCGGCGCACTTTTTCAGGCGCCTCAATCGAAAGTCCCACGCCCTTTTTCCGAATCAATTTAATGTGATAACGATTGAGCGACTTCTCTACTGAATTCAGGTCATTTTGAATTGTGGCTTCACTAACATTTAAATCTAACGCAAACTGGATTATTTTACAAGGCTCTGTACTAATTAAAAGCGTAGCCGCAATTGCTTTTTCTCTTTTATCAATCGACATCACGGATTGGCTATGGGAAGTGCGCACCAACTTTTTAACTTCGCGCAATTCTTTTGCGTCACCTGACAAGTAATACTTGCCCTTTTGGTTAACGATTTCTAGCTTATTCTTTTTTAAATCGCCAAATTCACGATAAACTGTCCGCCGACTAATTCCCAGACTTTCCTCGATCTGCTTGATCGTCACGCCTGTTTGATTTTCAAGAAAAAGTTGCAGAATTTGTTTCTGCCTTTGCGTTAAAAACATAGTATCGCCTTTTATCTATTTATAAATTATTCTTAACATAGATTATACTTGAAAGCAAAAAAGAAGACAGACCTCAATCTGTCTTCTAAAAAATTATTATATGTGTAATTTTAATTAATTATTCAACAGTTACACTCTTAGCCAAGTTACGTGGCTTATCAACATCTAAGCCCTTGTCCTTTGAAGCGTAGTATGCAAGAAGTTGAGTTGGTACAACAGTCAAAAGTGCTGACATGTAGTAGTTGATATCTGGCAATACAATAGTGTCAGCAGCGTTAGCAAACTTCTTACCAACAATAGTGATGATGCTTGCGCCACGAGAAACTACTTCTTGAATGTTACCACGAGTAAGGTCAGCAGTAACTGGGTCGTTGATCAAAGCAATAACTGGAGTACCCTTTTCAATCAATGAAATAGTACCGTGCTTAAGTTCAGCTGCAGCGAATCCTTCAGTTTGGATGTATGAAACTTCCTTCAACTTCAAGGCACCTTCAAGGGCAACAGCGTGATCGATACCACGACCGATATAAAATGCGTTTCTTGATGGTACTATGTACTTCTTAGCAAGCTTTTCAAGCTTTTCTTTACCATCAACGATTTGTTGGATACCTTCAGCAGCGATTGCTAAGTCATGCTTCAAGTTCCAGTCCTTAGCTTCTTGAACGCCTAACTTTTCACCCAAAGCCTTAGCTAAAACGGCTTGCAAAGCAACTTGAGCAGTGTAGGCCTTAGTTGAAGCAACAGCGATTTCAGGACCTGCACCTAAAAGCATAGTGTAGTCGGCTTCACGAGAAAGAGTTGAGCCTTCAACGTTAGTCATAGTCAAACTTGGAATACCACGCTTGTTAGCTTCCTTCAAAACAACACGTGAGTCAGCAGTTTCACCTGATTGAGTCAAGAAGATGAAGAATGGGTGCTTGCTCATCATTGGGAAGTGGTAACCAGCTTCTGAAGCATAACCAACTTCGGTAGGAATACCAGTGTAGTGTTCAAAAATAGTCTTACCTACAAGACCTGCGTGGTAACTAGTACCTGCAGCGAAGATGTAAAGACGATCAGCCTTTGAAATAGCATCAACGATCTTTGAATCGACCTTTGGTTCACCGTTTTCGTCAAGGTAGTTTTGTGACATGTGACGCATAACGCCAGGTTGTTCATCGATTTCCTTTAACATGTAGAATTCGTAAGTACCCTTTGAAGCAGCGTTTGGATCGATGTTCAAAACGTGAGGTTCACGATCAACCTTCTTACCGTCAATAGTTTCGATAGTGTATGAATCCTTGGTAATGTCACCAACGTCACCATCTTGTAAGTCAACGAAGGTCTTAGTTTGATCAAGAACTGAAATAGCATCTGAAGCAATGATGTTAAAGCCATCGCCCAAGCCAAGCATCATTGGTGACTTGTTCTTAGCGATAAATACGTGATCTGGTTCAGTGTCATCAACAAGTAAGAATGCGTATGAACCCTTAACAAGCTTCAAAGCTTCCTTAAATGCTGAAAAGGTATCTAAGTTCTGGTCACGAGCAATCTTGCTGATTAATTGAACAACAACTTCAGTATCAGTATCTGAGTGGAACTTAACACCTTGTAAGTACTTTTCTTTTAATTCGGCGTAGTTTTCAATCACACCGTTGTGAACTAAGTAGAAGCGTTTGGTTTCATCAAAGTGAGGGTGAGCGTTGTCAACAGTTGGCTTACCGTGGGTTGCCCAACGGGTATGACCAATACCAACTAAACCTTGTTCATCTGGAGTTAACTTTTCTTTCAAGTTTGAAATACGGCCAACAGCCTTGGTTAAGTATTCGTGTCCATTTAAATCGTTTAAGTAAATACCAGCTGAATCGTAGCCACGGTATTCCAAATTAGTTAATCCATTTAAAATAATATCTCTTGCAGGCTTACCTACAACTCCAACAATTCCGCACATATTTTTCTCCTTTGGTCTAGTTCAATATTTCTTAATGGACTAGTTTGTTTTTATGATTACAGTAGTCATAATAGCCTTTTTAGCCAAAGTGGTCAAGTAATAATTCACAAAATTGGTATAATACTTTTGAAGGCAAAAAAATAGCTATCAGAATCGTTATCTGATAGCTATTTTTTATGCTGTTAATCTTTATTTGTTATTAACAATACCCTTGCCTTCGTAGCAATCTTTCATTAATTGAATGATTTGGCTAATAAGTGGAGCAGTTGGGTTAGTTACAGTGTTTTGGTCACCGTATGCTTCAACAGCTAATTCGTCAACTTTCTTGTCGAATTCAGCCTTGTCAACACCGTAGCCCTTGTAAGCCATCTTGATGCCAACTGATTCAGCCAAGTCGATGATCTTTTGGACAAGCTTTTCAACTAATTCGTCATCGCTTGAACCAGTCAAACCGATTGCTCTAGCAATGTCGGCGTAGTCACTTTTAGCACGGTAAACTGAGTAGTGAGGCCACATGGCAAGTTTTTCAGGACGCTTTGAGTTGAAGCGGATAACTTGTGGTAAAGCAATTGCATCACTTACGCCACTTGGAATATCGAAGGTTGATCCAACGGTGTGAGCGATTGAGTGTTCAAGGCCAAGGAAGGCGTTTGAGTATGCCATACCTGCAATAGTTGCGGCATCATGCATTTGCTTTCTTGCGTCAAGGTCGCCATCGTATGACTTCTTCAAGTTAGCGAAGATAGTTTTGATAGCTTCAAGTGACCAACCACGAGTGAAGTCAGTAGCCATAGTTGAAACATAACTTTCAATTGCGTGGCCTAATGCTTCAAAACCTGACCAAGCGATCAAACGCTTTGGTAAAGTTTGTACGAATTGGTCATCAACAATTGAAACATCTGGAGTTAAAGCATAATCACATAAAGTGTGCTTAATACCAGTCTTAGCATCGCTAATGATAGCAATTGGTGAAACTTCTGAACCAGTACCTGAAGTAGTTGGGATACATACAAGTTGAACGCCGTTAATCTTTGGGAAGCGAACTACTCTTTTTCTGATGTCCAAAAACTTTTGGTAAGCTTCCTCAAAACTCATTTCTGGGTTTTCATAGAACAAACGCATTGCCTTAGCAGCGTCCATTACTGAACCACCACCGATAGCAATCACAACGTCTGGCTTGAAGATGTTCATTCTGCGAACACCGTCTTTAATCACGTCAGTGTTAGGATCAAGAGTTACAGCCTTGAATACTTCGTATTCCTTTTGGCCACGGCGCTTTGAAATGATGTCAGTAATTTCATCAGCAAAGCCTTGATCAGCAACACCTTCATCAGTAACGATGAAGAAACGATTTACGTTTGGCATGTGACGTAAGTAGTTAGCTGCGTTGTGTTCGAAGTAGGTCTTAGAAGGAACCTTTACCCATTGCATGTTGTCGCGACGCATAGCAACTGTTTTGATGTTAAGCAAGTCCTTAGCACCAATGTTGTGTGAGAAGGTGTTGGCACCGTAAGAACCAGTACCTAAAGTAAGTGATGGCAACATGTTGTTGTAAAGGTCACCGATACCACCAAGGGCAGCTGGTGAGTTAACCAAGATACGGCAAGCATCCATCTTCATTGCAAATTCATCAATGATCTTCTTGTCGCTTGAGTGAAGACCAGCGGTGTGACCACGACCACCGTAATCAAGAAGTTCAGAACAAATTCTGAAGGCATCGTCATGGTTCTTAGCACGGTACAAAGTGAATACTGGTGAAAGCTTTTCAGCTGAAAGTGGGAACTTTCTACCAACACCGTTGTATTCAGCAACGATTACCTTGGTGTTCTTTGGTACATCAACACCACAAAGCTTAGCAATTTCGTAAGCTGACTTACCAGCTACAGGACCTGCAACAGTACCACGTCTTGGGTCGATGAAGTGTTCTTCGAACTTCTTAATTTCTTCTTTGTTTAAGAAGTAGCAGTCCCACTTCTTGAATTCATCAACAACCTTGTCGTAAATTTCGTCGTCTACAACAACTGAATTTTCAGAAGCACAAACCATACCATTATCGAAGTTCTTTGACAAAACAATGTCATAAACAGCACGGTCGATGTTAGCTGACTTTTCAATGTAAGATGGACCGTTACCAGGACCAACACCAATAGCTGGCTTACCTGATGAATAAGCAGCCTTAACCATACCTGGACCACCAGTAGCCAAAATAGTTTGAACGCCTGGGTTATTCATTAAATCAGTAGTAGCATCTAAACTTGGTTCTTCAATCCATTGAACTGCGTCTGCTGGAGCACCAGCGGCAACAGCAGCAGCACGAATAATCTTACCAGTTTCTACACAACACTTTTGAGCTTGTGGGTGGAAGCCGAAGATAATTGTATTTCTAGTCTTTAAAGCAAGCATAGCTTTAAAAATAACAGTTGAAGTTGGGTTAGTTACTGGAGTAACACCAGCAATGACACCCTTAGGTTCAGCAATCTTGGTTAAACCTAATTCCTTGTCTTCCTCAATTACGCCAACAGTCTTTTCGTGACGTAAACTATTCCAAATATTTTCACTAGCGTACATATTCTTAGTAGTTTTGTCTTCTACCACACCACGCTTAGTTTCTTCAACGGCCATTTTAGCCAATGGATAAGCATTTTGTTCACCGGCAGTAGCAACTGCTTCACAGATCTTATCAACTTGTTCTTGTGTGAAGTTAGCCATTTGGTCTAATGCAACATGTGATTTCTTTACTAAGTTATCTACCATGTCGTAGATTTGCTTTTTCTTTTCTTCCTCTGTAAGAGTCTGTTTTTGTTGTGTCTTAGCCATTACTTATTACCTCTAAGATCTACTAATTCTTGTGAACTAATTTACAATGTCAACTATAGCACAATACTAACAAATGTAAATGTTTTAATTTATGATAAGTCAGGTTAACAATCTTTTTAGAGCATTTATATTTTTGATTTTGCGCCAATGAAAGCGCTTGTTAAATTATTTACTTTGTGAATTACCAAACTTATAATCACATGCTTTTTATAGATTTTTTAAATTTATCTGTTAAAGCTGGTGCAACTCCTTAACAATGATAAAATATTAAGTATATATGAAAATATGGGGGACCTTATATGAATGAGAAAAAATCGCAGACTGATTCTGGCTATAAAAGAACCCTAAGCAATGCACATATTCAATTAATTGCTTTAGGTGGAACAATTGGAACCGGACTTTTTCTAGGGGTTGGTGATAGTATTCACCGCGCAGGTCCTAGCGTTATTCTGATTTATATCATTGTAGGTATTTTCCTATTCTTGCTTATGCGAGCCTTAGGCGAAATGATTATGTCTGACCTTCATAAACACACTTACATTGATTTTATTGAACAATATCTCGGTAAAAATATCGGATTTATTACCGGATATCTTTATTGGATTAGTTGGATCACTTTAGGAATGGCAGAAACAACTGCCTTAGGAATTTATTTTGAATATTGGTTTCCAAATTTAAAACCATGGATTCCAGGATTAATTACAATTGCCGTTTTGTTGATCATCAATCTAATTTCAGCTCGTGTTTTTGGTAATTTGGAATTCAGTTTTGCCATTATCAAAATCGTGACAGTAGTTGCTTTTGTTTTATTGATCGCTTATCTATTAATCACTGGTGGTAAAACATCATTTGGTCCTGTTGCCTTTGCCAACTTAGATGATCACGGTGGTTTCTTTGCTAGAGGTACTAAAGGATTTTTGCAAGGTTTCCAAATGGTTATCTTTAGTTTTATTGGCGTTGAACTTATTGGTTTAACTGCTGCGGAAGCCCAAAATCCTAAAACTACCTTAAAGCGAGCAATTAATCAGTTACCTTTTCGTATCATTTTGTTTTATGTAATGGCAATCTTAGGTATTTTACTAGTGATCCCTTGGTCAAAGGTATCAACTAATTCTAGTCCATTTGTACAAGCACTCGGTGCCACTGGCATTAGAAATGCAAGTTCAATCATTAACTTTGTTGTAATTTCAGCTGCAGTTTCATCAACTAACAGCTTTCTATATAGCGCTGGTCGTCTTCTTTTCTCTGTCACTTATGGTGGTCATGGAGAATGGAACCAAACCTTTGGACATCTATCTAGAAGACAATTGCCACAAAACGCTTTAATTTTATCCGCTTTATTAATGGCATGTGCACCTATTATTACTCTAATCATTGGCGATCAGGCCTTTAATTTTATTTCTTCCACTTCAACTAGCATGTTTTTAATCATCTGGTGTTTGATGGTTTTAACCCATATTTCCTTTAGAAGAAAAACACCTGACTCTGAATTAAATGATTTCAAGATGCCAGGTTTCCCATATATGGATTATTTAATTTTATTCTTCTTTGTTCTAATGATTATTTTGCTTTTAATCTTACCCAGCTATCGTATTCCTATGATTGCCGCCATCATCACTTTCATAGTTTTATACATCATTTCCAAAGTTTGGCACAATGAAAAAGCTGTATAACTAAAAAGCCGCGAAAAATCGCGGCTTTTTTTAATCCTTAATTTTCTTAATGATTCTTGCCGGTATATCAGCTACTACTGTGTTAGCCGGAACATTTTTACTAGCAACTGCACCTGCAGAAACTACAGCATTTTCACCAATAGTAACGCCTGGTAAAATCATTGCTTTTGCCCCAATCCACGCATTTCTCTCAATTACTACTGGTTTAAGTTCCAATTCTTTTCGCTGCTTGGGCTTCAACTGATGATTTACTGAAATTAGATATGCACCTGGTCCAATTAGCACATCATCCTCAATAGTGATGCCACCTAGGTCAACCATCATTGCTCACCTAGCTTGATATTGCGTCCATAGTCAGAATAAAATGAAACTCTAATTTCCGTACTAGCTGGTACTTCCCGCCCTATAATTTCACTAACAAGTTGACATACTTCACAACTGCAATGACGCTGTGTATTCAGATTCTGAAGAAGACGTTGATTCTGCGCTATTAGTTGCGTAATAAGATCTTTATTATTTGCATCCATTTTTTATACTTCCTTTTTCTTGCTCAAATTAAGTTTAAAAGGTAAGCTAAGCAATGTAAAAAGCTTATTAAGTATCACATATTATAATTATTTTTTATGGTAAAAAATGGAATTACGAGTTTTAAACTATTTTGTTGCTACAGCAGAAGAACTAAACATGACCAGAGCTGCTCAAAAATTGTTAGTTTCTCAGCCAGCTCTATCAAGACAAATTGCTGACTTAGAAGATGAATTGGGAGTCAAATTATTCAATCGCCGGTTCCGTCATTTAACTTTGACTCCAGCTGGACAATATTTATTAGAGCAAGCAAAAGAAATCTTAGCTTTAACTGCAAAGACTAAGAGTAATCTTCAATCTTCTACTGTGATTAGTGGCGATTTAACAATTGCTGCAGGTGAAAGTTACGCAATGCAAAGGATCATGGACATTTTGAGTAATATTATCCAAGATTATCCTACTGTAAAGATCCATATTTTGAGTGGCGATTATGAATTTGCAGAAAAGAAGTTAAACATTGGTACCGTTGATTTTGCGGTGATCATTGGTAATCTGAACCTTTCTAATTATGCAGCCCTGCAACTACCTGAAAAAGACGTCTGGGGCGTTCTGATGCCAGAAGATGATCCTTTAACTAAGAAAGACAAGATTACCCCAGCTGATTTGATTGGTAGAAATATTCTCAATTCTCAGCAAGCTGAACATATGCATTATTTTGATAACTGGTTTGGTAATTACAAAGATCAGGTCAACTTTATTGGTACAGTTAATTTAAACTTTAATGGAACTTTGATGGTTAAGAATAAAGCTGCTTTGTTGTTAACCTTAGATAAATTAGCGAATGTTTCAAAAGGTTCAGGTCTAACCTTTAGACCTATTACACCAGCAATAAAAGAACCCATAACAGTAATTTGGAAACATGGTACCAATCTATCGCCAGCTGCTAAATTATTTTTGAATCGTCTACAAGCATCTATTGCGGATAAATAAAAAAGACTCAAGATCAAAATGAACTGAGACCTAAAAATTAGACAGTTTAAAATACAGGATTAATAGAGGCTTGATTCCGATATTCTTTCGGAGTTAAGCCTTTTAATCTGCTCTTTATCCTTTCTTCGTTATAGTATTCGATATA
>NZ_CDLD01000008.1:0-4094 GCF_001006945.1 Lactobacillus sp. OTU4228 | reverse complement strand
ACGCAATCGCAAGTTTTCTTCTTTCAGCTTTTGGATCTCTTTCTCCAATTCCTTGCGTGATTTTTGACTCTCTTTGATCACGGGCAGGGCGTCCTTTCTGTTTGATAATGACATTATACCCGTTTTCCTTATATTCTCTAAGCCAAATACTAAGTGTGCCAATACTCTTAAGCCCCAGTTCTAGTGATACTTGTACATATGACTTGGTACTGAAAACAGCTTGCTCAATTGCTTGTTCTTTAAATTCCTTAGAATAAACCTGATAAGGCCTATCTAAAACATTGATTCCATACATATCAATTAATCTAAGCATGTAATCCAAATTAGCTACATTCGTTTTATATGTTTTAGACAACTGACTTATTGAAATCTTTTCATCTTTCCATTTACGATAAATTTCTATTTTCTGTTCTTTATTAAATTTAGACATAGTAAAGACCTAAAAGTGTCTCACTTTTAGGTCTCACTTCAAAATGATCTTGAGTCTTTTTTATTTAACTTTTATTTTTTCTTACGAGTGAAACGTTGTTTTAACTGCTGCCATAGGCCTAATGCTTTACGCATATGGTCAGCTGGTACGTATTTTCTGATTGCACGCAATACCTTCTTAGGATCACGCGCAGCAAAGATAAACTTACCATTAGATTTAGTTCTAATTTCAAAACGTGGAATATAACGTCCATTGAAATGAACGTCCGCAACTACATAAGTTACTTCTTTCCATGGAATTTGAACATAGTCTTCAACATTTCTCTCGTTATAAAATTCAAAAGCTTTATCGCCGATCATAATTTTTCCATAAGATGCAATACCTCTAAACCAGGTACCATCAACGGTCAGATCGACTCTTGTGTTAATTGATTTAGCCATTTATTAAAGAATGCCCCATACGTGGAAGAGAACACCGACAACGA
Organism: Lactobacillus sp. OTU4228; assembly: GCF_001006945.1. Classification (NCBI taxonomy): domain Bacteria; kingdom Bacillati; phylum Bacillota; class Bacilli; order Lactobacillales; family Lactobacillaceae; genus Lactobacillus; species Lactobacillus sp. OTU4228. Next base: position 3,180 of record NZ_CDLD01000008.1, on the reverse strand, counting down.
AGATACCGATGATAATCCAGATTGGTGAAACCTTCTTCTTCAACAACCACATACAGAAGAATGTCAAAAGAAGACCAGCTAAACCTGGGATCAATGAATCCAAGTTGTTTTGCAAAGTAGTAACCTTGGTATTGGTCAAAGCTTTACCATTACCCATGTTCCATTGCATAAGAGCTTCTTGAATACCTTTAGCACCTGATGGAAGCTTGTCCCATTCGATGTAACCACCCTTTTGGATAGGGGTTTGTGAAACGATGGGAGTAAATTTGATGTTTACCCAACGTTCAATCAAGGCACCCAAAACGAACATACCCATCATTGAAGCACCACGGGTAACTTTTTGAAGCATACCACCTGACATGTCATTAGTGATAGCTGAACCAGCGTTGTAACCAAATTCTTGTGTGTACCATAAGAAGGCAAGTCTGATTACGTTCCAGATAACGAAGAACAAGATAGGTCCCATGATGTTACCTGAAATGGCCATTGATGCACCTAAGGCACCAACAATTGGACGAACAGTGTACCAGAATACAGGGTCACCAACACCGGCCAAAGGTCCCATCATACCCACCTTAACACCTTGGATAGCGTCGTCAGTAACAGGAGCACCGTTAGCTTTATCTTCTTCCAAAGCCAAGGTAACACCAAGTACAGGTGAAGCTAAGTATGGGTGAGTGTTAAAGAATACCAAGTGTCTTTGTAAAGCAGCAGACAAATCTTTCTTGTCTGGGTATAACTTTCTCAATGCAGGAATCATTGAGTATGCGTAACCACCGTTCTGCATTCTTTCGTAGTTCCATGAACCTTGAAGGAATTGTGAGTGCCACATAACGTTAAAACGGTCACGTTTGGTTAATTTAATTTTCTTATCAGCCATTATTTAAATCCTCCTCTATGCGTTCATTTTAATAATCATCAATGATATCGCCGAGTGGATCGCCGGTACCGGCATCGCCAGAGTTGTTTGAACCTGAGCCGTTGCCACCCTTAGCTTCAAGAGCTAAGTACATCAAAGCCATTGAAAGACCGATAGCACCAAGGGCGATCAAAGTTAAGTCCTTGATAGCAGCTAAAGCGAAACCAATTGCGAAGAATGGCCATACTTCTCTACTTGCCATCATGTTGATAACCATAGCGTAACCTACAGCAACAACCATACCACCACCGATGGTCATACCATCTGATAACCATTGAGGCATCATTGCAAGCCAACCTCTAACAGTGCTTGCTGGGATAGCCAAAAGCAATGCGGCTGGGATAGCGATTCTCAAACCTTGCAAACATACAGCAATCCATTGCCATACGTTGATCATACGCCAGTTACCCTTCTTAGCTTGTGCGTCCATGATGTGAACGATAGCAGTTGAGATAGTACGTACGATCATAGTTAAGAACAAACCAGCAACAGCCAAAGGAATAGCGATACCAGTAGCAGTACCAATACCAGCAGTACCTTGACCACCTTCAACCAAGATAATAGCTGAAGCTACTGAAGCCAAAGCGGCATCTGGTGCAACAGCGGCACCAATGTTTGCCCAACCTAAGGCGATCATTTGTAATTGACCACCCAAAATAACACCTAAGTCCAGGTGACCGGTAACTAAACCGATCAAAGTACATGCAACTAATGGTTGGTGGAATTGCCATTCATCCAAGATACCTTCCATACCTGCAAGAAAGGCAACAACCACTACCAAAATCATTTGTATAGCGTTCATTTATTTACTCCTAATTAATTATTTCTTTTGTTCGTCAAGTAAGGTTTGTGCCTTCTTCAAGATAGAATCCATGTTACCTGGAGCATCTGAAGGAACCTTTCTAACATCAAACTTAACGCCCATCTTTTCAAGTTCACGGAAAGTATCAACGTCTTCTTGGTTCATTGACAATACGTTGTTGGCGTTAACGTCGCCTTCCTTGTATGACATTGAACCAACGTTGATATCCTTAAGATTAATACCGCCCTTGATAGCTCTCAAAACATCTTCTGGATTTTCAAACAAAAGAAGTGCGTGTGTGTTACCAAATCTTGGATCCTTTGCGATTTCTTCCATCTTCTTAAGTGGAACAGTGTGAGCTTTAACACCTGCAGGTGCAGCTTCACGAATCATACTCTTACGCAAGTCATCCTTAGCAACACTGTCTGAAACAACAATTACTCGATCTGGCTTCATTGCTGGAATCCAACCAGTAGCAACCTGACCGTGAAGTAAACGTGAGTCGATTCTTGCCAAAACGTACTTAATGTGACCGTCACCAATTACAGTACCTTCTGGAATTGACTTCTTACCACCCTTAGCTGAACCCTTGTCAGCGGCTGCTGCAGGAGCAGCGGTCTTTGGCATTAAGTCAGATGGCTTAGTCTTGATACCATCCTTAGCAGGTTCAACTACCTTTGTAGCGATTTGACGTGCAGTAGCATTAGCATCCATCATACGTTCAGTTAACGCTTGAACAACCATTGGTAAATTCATACCAGCAACAATTGCCCACTTGTCATGCTTTTCAACAAGTCCGTTAGCTTGGTTAAATGGAGTACCGCCCCATAGGTCGACCAAGAACAAAACTTCATCTTGGCTATCGAATGAAGCAATTGCTTTTTCCATCTTGCCACGAATGTCATCTGGGCCTTCATTAGGCTTTAAGATAACATGAGCAAAATTATTTTGTTCGCCGAAAAGCATTTGCGCAGATTGTGCAATACCATCAGCGAAGCCACCATGGCTGGCTAAAACAATTCCTACCATGTAATTTCCTCCTCTAGATCAAAAAATGAATCCGCTTTTATTATACGATAAATTAAGCCTTTAACAAAGTGTTTTTTTGAAAATAATTTCATAAGTTGATAGTTTATTTCATACTTCAGTAAAACCTTTGTATCACAGGCTTTCTTCTAAATTGGTCTAATGAAAAAAAGACCGTTTAGAGGCCATCTAAACGGTTATTTTTTCATCATTTTTACCTATTAAAATGATTGCTTGTTTATTATCTAACATATTCATGTTATGAAATTTATACTAAAAAAGTTTAAAGATCAAAATGAGAGTATAAAAAAAGAGGCCCGGCGGCCTCCTTCTTCCGTGCTCCGGCTGTCAGACTCGAACTGACGACATCTTGATTAACAGTCAAGCGCTCTACCAACTGAGCTAAGCCGGAATATTAAAAAAGAGCACGGCA
>NZ_CDLD01000007.1:0-14148 GCF_001006945.1 Lactobacillus sp. OTU4228 | reverse complement strand
TTCATCTCTTGCTTGACGACATTTAAATATGTTACCAGCTTCTTCTCCCTTTTGCAAGTACTTTTTTCATTTTATTGATTTTTCCTTTGCTCAGGCTTCTTATTCAAGCTGTGCCGCATCTCTCGAAACGACTTTATTAATTTACCCTATTTCTGCTCTTCTTGCAAGTTTGCCCTTTCGTTCGCTTCACTTATGAAACGCGTGGTTTAGTTGTAACCACTTCTAAAATTGCGTCCCTCAATCGACAATCATTTTCTTAACACTAAAAGTTTAACGCAACTAATCGTTCGAAATTTGCTTAAAATTCACTTATTCTTCGTCAAAAATTTTTTATTTTTTTCAAAATAAACAAAAAAGTCCACGATCTTCTGATCGTGAACTTGTCTAAATACCATATCTGCGATGAATTTCGCGTTTTTGGTCTCTTTCTTTAATTGTCTGACGCTTGTCATATTCTTTTTTACCTTGACCTACGCCAATTAAAACTTTAGCAAAACCGTGCTTCAAATAAACCTTTAATGGAATAATTGCAATACCACGTTCGGCTTGTACTTTAGCTAATCGATTAATCTCCTTTTTGTGTAAAAGAAGTCGCCGACTTCTAAGTGGTTCGTGATTATATCGATTGCCTTGCTTATATTCACTAATATGCACGTTCTCCAAAAAAGCCGAGCCATTAATAATCTGCACGTAGCCATCGCGTAAATTGATACGACGGGCACGCACGGACTTAATTTCTGTCCCAGTTAAAGCAATACCAGCTTCATATGTTTCTTTAATGAAATAATCGTGGCGTGCTTTTTTATTCTGTGCAATTAAGTTTTCGTCTTTTTCTTTTTTCATTAAGGTCACTCCTTAATGTTTAAAATTTCTTTGGTTTCTTCTATTATTGCCACGTCCATGACTTCTACGGTCTCCGCGACTATTATAGTTACCACCACCACGGTGACCATGATCATTATGGAAACCTCTATTGCCACGACGACGGTTATTCATCCCTCTATCACGATGTTTTCTCTTAGGTGCATTAGGGTCATAAACTTCAAAGTCCAATTGATGCTGTTCAACGTTAGCATTAATAAGGGTAACCTTAATTGGCATCCCTATCTTGTATTGTTTATGCGTACCACGGCCCGTCAAAGTCAATGATTTCTCGTTAAAGCTGTAGAAGTCATCAGTTAAGTTAGAAATATGCACTAAGCCTTCAATGGTATTAGGCAGTTGAATAAACATCCCGAAACTAGTAACTGAAGATACTACGGCATCAAAGTGTTCTCCCACTTGATCTGCCATGTATTCTGTCATCTTCAAATCGTTTACTTCACGTTCAGTATCAATTGAACGTCTTTCTTGTGTAGAAGTTTGTTCCGCAACATCTGGCAAATATCCAGCAAAGTGTTTTTGAATGTCTTCACTAGTACCCTTTTCTTGGTACGCATGAATCATTCTGTGTACCATCAAGTCAGAGTATCTTCTAATTGGTGAAGTAAAGTGGGTGTAGTATTTAGCTGCAAGGCCAAAGTGTCCCAAAGCTTCTTCAGAGTATCTGGCCTGCTTTAAACTACGTAACATCATCATTTGCACAACTGCTTCTTCAGGTGTACCAGTTGTCTTAGATACTACTTTTTGCAAATCTAATGGCTTAACGTTCTCTGGGTCTGCATGAATATTTAAGCCAAATGCACTACAGAATTCAAAGAAGTTTCTAATTCTTTCAGAATCTGGAGTTTCGTGAACACGGTATAAGAATGGAACTTGCTTCTTGTAGAAATCTTCTGCGACAGTTTCATTTGCCATTAACATGAAGGACTCGATCATCTTTTCGGCTGTACCGCGTTCGTGAAGAACGATATCAGTTGGCTTGCCTTGATCATCCACAATAATCTTTGCTTCTGGTTCTTCAAAGTCAATCGCACCACGTGCATGACGTTGCTTGTATAAAATAGCATGCAAATCAGCCATTTCAATAAGCATTGGACGTAATTTGACGTATTTATCTTCCAAACCGTCCATGTCGCCCTTCAAGGTTTGGTTAACCTTGTTGTAAGTCATACGTCCATGTGAGCGCATTACAGCAGGATAAATCTTGTAGCCTACTCTCTTACCTTCAGGCGTAATTTCCATGTCACAAGATAAGACAAGACGGTCTACACCTTCATTTAAGGAACAGATACCATTTGAAAGTCTAAATGGCAACATTGGAATAACTCGATCAACCAAGTAAGTACTGTTGCCACGAGCAAAGGCTTCTTCATTCAAAGGAGTATTTTCAGTTACATAGTGAGATACATCCGCAATATGAACTCCTAAATGGTAGTTGCCGTTAGGAAGTTTCCATAAAACTACGGCATCGTCAAAGTCTTTTGAGTCATCCCCATCAATAGTTACGGCAGGTTGATCAGTAATATCTACTCTGCCTTTTTTCTCTTCTTCAGTAACATGGTCTGGAATTGCATTAGCTTGTGCCATTGCATCTTGAGGCCAATCAGTTCTGACATCATGAGCTGAAACAATTGACATAATATCAACGCCAGGATCATTTTTATTACCAATGATCTTGATAACAGCACCTGTCATTGATTCAGGATTATCTTTGTCAGGGTAGTCCTTAATTGATACCTTAACCATGTCGCCCATTTGTGGGATTAAACCATTTTCAGATAAGTAAACACGGTATTTATGTAACTTCTTGTTGTTACTAATAGCATAACCAATGAAATGACTGACTTTTCTTTGTTCATCAGTTAATGGGTGAAATTCACCAACTAAACTTTCAAGGCCACGTTCAAGAATTTCTTCGATTTGTCCTTCTGGGCCCTTACCATTCCATGGGTTGCCCCCAGCTGTAATCTTAACCTTTACTCGGTCGCCATCAACAGCGTATTTAGTATAGTCGGCGGCGATAAAGACATCATCGGCTTCTTCATCATCAAGTTTTACAAAGCCAAAGCCTTTATCATTAGCTCTAAAGTTTCCTTCAACGATGGTATTTTCTTGAGCTAATTTATATTGTCCTTTACCATCTGTAATAATCTTTTTTTCATGCTCTAAAAATGAGAGAGCTTTAATTAATTCAGTAAAATTACCTAATCTATCACGACGTGCTTCTCGTTCGATTTGATCTACACGAAATTGTTTTTGTGGATTATGGCGAAAAATTTCTAAAACACCGGCCAAAATTTTTTCGTTTTGTGCCATGTAATTAATCTCCGATCTTTATTTAATATAAAAAAAAGCCTCCCCATCATACTGATCGGGAGGTACAAAATTTATTTTGAAGACATGTAAGCTAGAATAATAGCAAAGACGAAAAAGAATACCAATAAAACTGAGGTTACTTTTTCCATAAATGCTTCAAAACCACGTTTTTTGGTTTGACCACTAAAAACGGCTCCGCCTGATAAGGCGTTCAATGCATCTTGTTGTTTTTGTGGCTGCATCATTGTTGCAATAACGATTAAAATTGAAACAATGATTAGTAGCGTCATAACTAAATTATACAATGCGCTGCCTCCAATACAAACATACGATTTACCTATCAATTTTATCACAAACTGCTATTTTTTGCAGTTATTTTTTTAACTCAGGAGCATCTGTCTTGAAATCTTTCTGAGTTGTCTTCTTATGATTCTTATACCAAAGAGAGGTCTTGCTTGGATCATCATATAGACGTTTTAATGACGGCTCCTTGTTATAATCATAATCTTTAGGTTTCACTTTAGTAAACCACTTAGGACGATAGAACCGCAACAAATTACCGTTAATCACACGATCAGACAGAGAAAGCTGTGTAGTAACCTGATTAGAAATCGAAGTAAGTTTAGTCTTCAACTTCTTATCGGGTTTTATCTTCTGTCCTGTCTTGGTGTCATAATAATTGCTGCCTACTTTAGAGTATTCTGGCGTAATAAAGTCACCATTTCTCTGTGCCACAATTTGAGGCGTATGCTTACTCAACAAATCATAGCCAAATTGAATAGTTCCCTTATCATTTACACCAAGCAAATTAAGCAGTGTTGGCAAAACATCAATTTCACCGCCATAAGTATGGTTAATGCCACCTTTAAGTCCCTTCATATGGAACATCAATGGGACTCTTTGGAATTGTAAATTATCAAAATCATTAAATGACTTCTTCTTAAGCAATTCAGCACTTGCTTTATGGTGGTTGCCTGAGATTCCGTAGTGGTCACCATAGAGAACAACCAAAGTGTTCTTATCAAGACCGGTCTTCTTCATCCACCGCATTAGTTCACCAATGGCTTGATCAAGATAGTGCGCTGTTTGAACATAACCATCAACGGTTTCATCCCCCGTGTTGGTTTTATCAATGGTCTGATTCTTCTTATCAAGTTGATATGGATAGTGGTTCGTTACCGTAATCATCTTCAAATAAAATGGTTGTGGCAAACGTTCAATATACTTGATTGATTGGTCAAAGAAGATCTTATCCTTTAAGCCATAGCCGATGTAATAGCTTGGCTTATTTTTATAAAAGGAAAGTGGCATAAAGTATTGGTAGCCAAATGACTTATAAGCATTATTTCTATTCCAAAATGATCCAGCACCACCATGCATTACAGCAGTAGTATAGCCTGCTTCTTGATGCAAAATTGCTGGGGCACTTTCAAAAGTATTGGAAGTACCATAAGTAGACATTGCAGAGCCTGATTGCAAACCATACAGTGAGTTCTCAAGCATCATTTCTGCATCGGAAGTCTTACCTTGACCTACTTGATTAAAGAAATTATCAAAACTAATAGTATCTTTTTGATGATAGATCTTATTCAAGTTAGGCGTTACTTCTTTACCCTTCCACTTATAGCCAATCAAAAATTGCTGGAAACTTTCTAGGTGAATGATTAAAACATTCTTTCCTTTAGCTACGCCAGTATATTCAGGATTTGGTTTAACATAATTGGCTTTCAAATAGTTTCTAACAGAGCGTAAGTCAGAAACATTAGCCTTAGCCATCTGCGCACTAGTCTGCGCTGTCTTATAGCCGTCATAAACGGCATATTCATTGATTCCCAAATATTTAACAATGTAGTTATTATCAAAAGTTCTTGTTAAAAGACCTGAACGATCCTTTTGAGCCATTAACAGATTTAATCCCATTAGACTAGCTGCTAAAAGTTCAATTAAAAGATTTACCTTAAGCTTCAAAGGACGAACGTCTATCTTGATAACTTTCGTAAGCAGCAATGCAATAACTATCGCGATATCAGCAAAGGCCAAGAAATCACTTGCTAAAGTTATCCCTGCAATACTTTTTCCTAAATTATCTGAAGTTGAACCTGATGTCTTAATGATTGAAAATGACAAAAAGTTTGAAAACTCTCGGTAATAAAGAATATTTGAAAAAAGCCATAGTGTCAGGATGAAATCAATTATCAAAACTATCCAATACGATTTCCGCCCTTTAAAGAACAATCCGATTCCTAAAAGGAGCATCCCTGAAGGAATAGGATTAATTAAGAGCAAAAATTGCTGCATTGGACCAACTGCACCTAAATTAAACTTGGTCAAATAAATAAAGTATGTTTTCAGCCAAAATAAAACTAAAACAATCGTAAAAAATCCAAGTTTGGTTTGCGTTAGCCATTTAAAAAAAGACTTGATACGTTCCATTGCTCTCTCCTCTCGTTACGGTATTTTATCTTACTACGGATTTGAGCAAGACTTATTTCTTTTAATAAAAATTAATTACTTTCTGTACTTTTTATCTTTTTCGGCTTAAAAATCCAACCGAAAATTCCTAAAATCATACCGAAAAAGTAAGTTGCAAAACGCCAAACAAACATTGCAAGAATTAAAGCACCATGCGATGAAACAAAAGTAGAAAACAATGTTTGGAAACTATATTCCGCTCCACCTGAAGCACCAGGAATTGGAATAATTGCCATAAACATAATAATCATAATATTCATCTGCGTGACGCTGCTCCATGAACATGGAACATTCAATGCTGTCAGCACCATAAACGGGATCGAGTAAAAGAACAATAACTGTAAAACAGTTAAAATGGACGAAATTATTAGTTTATTCTTTTCTTTTTTGAGTTTTTGACTTTCTGCATAAAACGTATCGATTTTTTCTAAAGTAGCTGTACGCCATTTTTCAACACGTTCCTTTTTCATAAATTTGCCTAATAAATCCATCACCCAATTAGTTGCTCTTTTGGTAAAACGGTAGGCAAACATAATCGCGAGTAAGAAAATGATCGAACTAATATGAATTAAAAAGCCAATCGCTATAAATACAGCTAGGCCGGCAAACTTAGTCATTACTGTATGGAAGCCAAAAATAATCGTAAAGACGTAGGCGAAGAACACAACTATCTGATAAATGATAAATTTCATTAACAAGATAGATGTTGAACGTCCACCTTCCATGCCCATTTGGATCATTGCAGCAAGTTGCGAAGGTTGGCCCCCTGTCGACATTGGCGTAATCGCATTAAATAAAGCTTGAATAATAGGAATACGCAAAAAAGACCAGGCCGATCGTTTAGGCTCATCTTTACGATGGGCCAAAGTTGCCAATATTCCAGCTTCACAAACATAGGATAAAAGCATTAGACCGAACACCATTATCAATGCCCAAATATTGAGGCCATGAGCTGCTCCCAATATCTCTGATAATGGCGTAGATTTTAAGTCCGTATATAGAACAAAGGCACTGATTGCCAAAACAATCAGAACGCCCCATAAATGTTTTTTATTCATTAGTGAATTTGCCCTAATTCTTTTCCTAATTTGTATTGCTCATGATAAAACTCATTCCAAATTTTAGCTAATCGTTCCTCAGAATATTCTTGACTAGCTTTATTGGACAATTCACTATACTTCTTTAATAATTGTGGATCTTTTACAGCTTTCTGCAAAACTTGATTCATTTCGCCGAAGTCTTTACCGCTCATATAATATCCGTCAATAATTGCCTTATACAAATCAAGGTCACGCAGCAAAACTGGCGTACCACAGCTAAATGCTTCTAAGACAGACATTGGGAACAATTCATCATATGATGGTAAGACAAACAAGTCAGCAATGTTCAGGTAATTAACCAACTTAGCACGATCAACTAGTCCGGCAAAAGTTAAGTTCTTAGGTGGATTGTCGACCATCTGCTTGTAGTGATCATATCCATCCGTAATTTTGCCAAATGAAAAGCCACCAGCCCAAATAAATTGCACATCAGGATTAGCTTCAGCCATTTTAACAAAATCATCAATACCCTTACGTTCTTGAACTTGTCCGTCGCCAAACACAACGAATTTATCAAGTGGAATACCTAGTTCATGACGAAAAGCATTTTTACTTGCAAGTGATTCTTCGTAAAACTCTTCCTTAGAAACAAAATTAGGAATGTATTTTACCTTGTCACGATCAATGCCATAATCAACCAATTTATCAATAAAAATTGGATTAACTACAACGATTTGATCCATTCGTTGATAAAAATCAATTACGTAATTATAAAAGACCTTTTTAGCAACACCAGGTAACTTAATAGAACCTTCAAGCGTATCAGGTAAAAAGTGTACATAGCCTATTTTTCTACCACGAGCTGGTGAAAAGCTGTTGGCATAGTAAGTTGGATTAATTGTATGGTAGTGGGTCAAATCACTATTACCATATTTATTAATCGTTACATAAAATTCATCTACTAAATGCGTTCTCAGCAATTTGATTAATTCATTATAAGCAGAGCCAACACCCTGACCCTTAACTGAATCTGCTTGCGAGAACATATTAATTCTAATCATCTACATCCTCTTTTTATAAATCTTCGTGCTTAGGCTGATAATTATCAATTGCATATTGATAAAAATTATATACATCTGTAGCAAATTGATCAGAGGAAATTTTTTGCAATTTATTTTGTAAAACTTCCTGAGGAATTTTTCTGCGCCCTTTTTTAAGCAATTCAATAATTTCTTCTAGCATTTCTTTTTGAGTAGTGAAGGTACGACCGAAAATTTCTTTATCAAAAATATTCTCTGTGTAATCAGTATCATAAACTACACATGGAGTACCAGCAGCTAATGCTTCAATATAAGTAAGCCCTTGAGTTTCTGTATCACTGGCCGAAACAAAAAGATCTGCCATGCGGTAATAGTTGCCGACATCGCCGTGTTCAACGTTCCCGGCAAAAATCACATAATCTTCCAAAGTTAAACGTTCTACTTGATCTTTTAGAACATCAACATCTGGTCCATCACCAGCAATCATAAATTTAACATTTGGAAATTCTTCAATAATATCGGGCATCACATTTAAAATATGATTTATTTTCTTTTCAGCTGCAATTCTACTCAATGTCAAGATTACTGGCACATCCTTAGCAATGCCTAAATCTTTTCGCACATCACGTTTTGCGTCGCAATTTATTCCCTGAATATCTACGCCAGTAGGAATAACTCTAATAGGAATTTGTACGCCATAACGGTGCAACAAATCTTCTACTCGACCACTAGGGGCGATACAGCCATCCATATTTTTCAAATAGCTTTTTACAAATTGTTTAACATGGTATGGACGAAGTAAGTGACCATTAAGAATGTAGTGCAAGTAATCTTCATACATTGTGTGGTATGTATGAATAGCGGGAATATCTAATTGGTGAGCTACATATTTTCCAATACTTCCCAAGGCAAATTCGGTTTGTGTATGAACAATATCCAAATTTACTTCTTTAGCAACCTTTGTAGCTTCGAACAACCCTCTAAAGGCTATTCTTCTATCGGTAAACGAAACAAACGGTATGCTGCTAAAACGAAAGACATTTGGCTCCACTGTCCCTTTTTTTACATTTGGATCTGTTGTGGTAAAAATAAATACATTATGCCCCTGTCTTTCCAAGGCGTCTTTTAACGTCTTTATTGAAGTAGCCACGCCACTTATCTGGGGAAAATATGTATCGGTATAAAGACCAATATTCATTTAAATACCTCCATATTTAGCATTATAAAGATTACTCAAACTATGTGCAATTTTAAATACTAAATTAATAACATATCTTAACAAAAAAAAGCGATCCAACTTAATGGATCGCTTATAAAAGATAGCGGTGATCGGGGTCGAACCGATACGTCCGTAATGGACACCAGATTTTGAGTCTGACGCGTCTGCCAATTCCGCCACACCGCCATAATATTAATTTTTAAATAATCAACTTATTCGGTTGATAAGGCGGAGGTCGGACTCGAACCGACGATTAAGGTTTTGCAGACCTCTGCCTTACCACTTGGCTACACCGCCATAAGTTATAAAATTATTTAGAATTGGGATAGCTGGATTCGAACCAGCGCATGTTAGAGTCAAAGTCTAATGCCTTACCACTTGGCTATATCCCAATACTAGGGCGGAATGTGGGATTCGAACCCACGCATGCCGGATCCACAAACCGGTGTGTTAACCCCTTCACCAATTCCGCCATGAAGGTAAACAGGGATAGTAGGAATTGAACCCACATCAGCGGTTTTGGAGACCGATGTACTACCATTATACGATATCCCTATTATGGAGGAGGGTGGATTCGAACCGCCGAACTCAGAGAGAGCGGTTTTACAGACCGCCGCGTTTAGCCACTTCGCTACTCCTCCAGCTTGATGGCGCGGGACGGAATCGAACCGCCGACACAAGGAGCTTCAATCCTTTGCTCTACCAACTGAGCTACCGAGCCATCTTACGGTCCATGTGGGATTTGAACCCACGATCTCCTCCGTGACAGGGAGGCGAGATAAACCGCTGCTCCAATGGACCAAATTGCGGGAGCTGGATTTGAACCAACGACCTTCGGGTTATGAGCCCGACGAGCTACCAGACTGCTCCATCCCGCGATAATATTAAGGAGGATGTGGGATTTGAACCCACGCGCGGCATAACCGCCTAACGGTTTTCAAAACCGTCCCCTTAAGCCACTTGGGTAATCCTCCATTAGCTTAATGCCAAAATATATTAAACTGGCAAATGACCCGTACGGGATTTGAACCCATGTTACGGCCGTGAAAGGGCCGTGTCTTAACCACTTGACCAACGGGTCATGTCTCCTAATCAAGAGCACCTAATTATAATACCGAATCAAGTCTTAAAAGTCAAGTGCTTTTTTAACTTTCTTTCAAAACTCAATTGCTTAGGCGATCTCTCAATCACAACGTATTTAATATTAATAGATATGCAGCTGAAATGCAAGTACTTTTTTTATTTTTTTGCAAAAAAGTGCAAATACGCTGTAATAGAGACATTATGCTGATGTTTTAACATTCTAATACTTAATCTTCGTCAGCATATAATACGTATTAATATCGACCGGAGTCGTTAACTTTAAGTTCATCGAAACAACTTTAACTGTTTTAGCATTATTTTTCTTATCTACTCTCTTCATTGCTTTTTCTCTAAAAGAGTCAACTTGAGGCTGACAAGTACCAAGATAGATAAAACTTTTACCGTCATCATCTGATTTTTTCACAAATAAATGAAAAGTAATTTCTTTATCCTTAAAATTTTGAATCTCTTTGCTTTCTAAATTCCGTGGGTATTTTGAATACATGTTAATAATAGACTGATTTATAAATTGATCTTGGTATGCCAAAGTTTGAGCATCGGGCTTTTTATTGTAAGTTATAAAAATAGCACAATTTTTCTTGTCATAATCAAACTTGTAACCACCAATATTTTGCCCAGGAACGATCTTCTCCCAATTTAACAGACGATTAGCATCCATTCGAGTATATCTTTCATCAATAGTAAAAATTTTTTCAGAATCGTATTTCTTAGAACGAAGTAAACCAGTTCTAATTGCATCCCTAAAAAGTAGATAAAAATTCTGATTTATTAGTTCTTCTCTTATCTTCTTATTCAAAGAATATTTTTTATTTTTATGTTCAACGATGCTTTCACCGCCATAAGTTTCTTTATTAGGCAAAGATTTTCTAACAAAATACGATAACGACAATATTGCATCAACTGATTTAAGAATATCATCGGAAATTAGACAATGATTTTTCCTTAAATTATCCAAATATTGCTTCTCTTTTATTTCTTTTTGACTTAATAGCTCATTTAACAGCAGAAGTTCATGCTCTCGTTTACCGTTTGCTAAAACTACAGTCAAAAATTCTAATATTTTATCTTGAAAATCTGATACTTGGTATGCACTCTCGCCCATTTCTTGCAAAAAATGACTATAATTTTTATACTTTTCAGCAATAATCTCACAGTCAATCGATTCTTTTTGCAAATCATACATTAATGGTATTCTACCGAACTTCCGCTTTTCATTCGTATATTCCTCACGCAATTTGCGCTTTAGAGTTAAATTTGAATGATTAATCGATTTATAAATTTGCTCCTTAGCCACATTTGTAAAATTAATCAACGATACACCATAAATCGGTTCTAGATCTAATTTATCCCGAACTCGATCACGATTGTGCGATTTATCTCCCGTTAAAGCTACAGGAATCAAATAATTATTGTCATAATCACCTACAAAATCTATTACAGTTAGATAATCCTTTCCCTTATACTTTCTAAGTCCACGCCCTAATTGCTGCACAAAAACAATACTTGACTGGGTATTTCTTAACAGAACGATTTGATTAATACATGGAATATCTACACCTTCGTTGAATACATCAACAGTAATGAGATATTTAACTTGGCCTTTTTCCAATCTCTTAACTGCTTTTTCTCGTTTACTGATTGAATCAGTTCCTGATATTGCAAGCGATGGACAATCCTTTTTCGTTAATTTCTCTGCTAAAATTTCTGCTTCTTTTTTGCGACTACAAAAAATTAGACCATGTAAAATTCGCCCAGAGTACCCATAATAATCTGTCTGTTGCAAAATATAATTTACTCGCTCATCACTTACTAATCGATTCAAGCTAGAAGCACCATTTATCAATTCATTTTGATAAATATAATCTTCAACACCGTAATAGTGAAAAGGACATAGCATATCTTGATCTAAAGCGTTTTGCAGACGTATTTCATAAGCAATATTGTAGTTAAAAAGCTTATAAATATTAAAATCATCAGTTCTTTCAGGTGTAGCAGTCATTCCTAAACAAAATTTAGGTCGAAAGTATTTAAAAATTTTTAATTCCTGAGCTGCTCCTAAATGATGTGCCTCATCAAACAAAATATAATCAAAGGCATCTTTAGCAAATTTCTTTAAATTTTCATCTTTAGCTAGAGTCTGAACCGTCGCAAAAACATACTTAGAATTTAAACCTTCTTGGTGGTTTCCACTGTAAATACCATAATCAGAATAATTGCCGCCAATAACATTGTAAAAACTCTGCTTAGACTTCTGTAAAATTTGTTCACGATGAACTACATATAAGAATCTTTTCGGCTTAAATGTTCTAACATCAAAAGCACCGAGATATGTTTTCCCTGTTCCAGTTGCAGAAATTATTAATGCTGTATTTTCACCACTTTGCCTGAGACTTTGAATTTCGCCCAATGCTTCCTTCTGCATTTTATTAGGCTGTATTTTATTCGAATGCTTATTTTCTGCTATTTCAGATTCAACTAAATTATTTTGATCGTAATGTTTTTGATACTGTGAAAGCCATTGTTCTGTTAAAGGAGTTGCCTTACGCCATTCAGCTTCAATTTGTAGATTAATTTGTTCAGTAATTTCTGCATTATCAAGTGAATTAACATTCAAATTCCATTCATAATTACTAATTAACGCACCCGAAGTTAAATTAGAACTACCGATAATCGCTGAACGATAGCCTTCATGTTCAAACAAGTAACCCTTTGCATGAAAAGGCAGTTTTTTATTAGTTTTTGGATCTCTTTCATTGAAAATTCTAGTTTCAATATTAGGAACCTTCATCAAACTTCTAAAGGCTTCTGGCTCATTAAAATAAAGATACGTGGATGTTAAGACCCGTCCATGAATTCCACGTTTTGCTAAGTCAGATAAAACAGTCAAAAAGGAAGTAAAACCTTCCTGCGTTACAAATGCAACCGCAAAGGTAAAAGATTTGCAAGTTGCTAATTCCATCTTTAAAACTCGATAAACGTTATCATTTTGACCATGATTTAGAATAAGCCGAGCAGATAAATTTCCGGTACTTAGAAACTTATCTTTATCAATATAATTATTTAAAACTGTTTTCGTTAAATCATTTTCTAAATCCATCAGAAATTAATATCCTTAAAACTTGTTTTAGCTAATTCTTTAACCAATGGAGCATCGGCAGGAGCCCATTTTAAATTTGCAACTTGATCAGCTGATAGCCATTCAACTTTACTATGAGCAACGAGATCAAAATTATGAGTTAACAATTTAGCAAAGAAGACCGTTAATTCAACTATGCCAAAATCGTACTCATAACTTACTGTTTCGCCAAGCTGTGGTCCAATTTTAACTTCATCATGGAATTCTTCCTCAAGCTCACGTTTAGCTGCTTCTTGAGGTGTCTCACCCTTTTCTATCTTTCCACCAGGGAATTCCCACATACCACCTACTAAACGGTCTGCGTTGCGTTTCCCTGCTAAAACTTTATTGTACTTTTGATCTATAATTGCCACTCCTGCAACTCTGATAATCTTCTTTGCCATTTTATTTCTCCTAAGTTTTTTATTTTATTGTACACTAGCTAACCTTGAGTGAATAAAATGCCTAAATAAAAAAAGATCTAACTCAGATACAAAGTATCATTGTTAGATCATCATACTTTCTTTATTTTAAGCAACCAAAAAGAGCTCAATCACTGAGCTCTTATATTACGGAGACTGAGAGATTCGAACCCTCGCACCGGAATAACCCGATCTACACCCTTAGCAGGGGCGCCTCTTCAGCCACTTGAGTAAGTCTCCAATGGGCCTAAATGGACTTGAACCATCGACCTCACGCTTATCAGGCGTGCGCTCTAAACCAGCTGAGCTATAGGCCCATGAAAGCGGGTAACGAGAATCGGACTCGCGACTAAAGCTTGGAAGGCTTTCGTTTTACCACTAAACTATACCCGCACCTGATATAAAAAATGAATGGCGCGGGACGGAATCGAACCGCCGACACAAGGAGCTTCAATCCTTTGCTCTACCAACTGAGCTACCGAGCCATCTTACGGTCCATGTGGGATTTGAACCCACGATCTCCTCCGTGACAGGGAGG
>NZ_CDLD01000006.1:0-623 GCF_001006945.1 Lactobacillus sp. OTU4228 | reverse complement strand
AAAACTGTTCTTACAACAATGATGATGACCTTATGGTGGAGCCGGACGGGATCGAACCGACGACCCCCTGCGTGCAAAGCAGGTGCTCTCCCAGCTGAGCTACGGCCCCTAAATCAGGATAAAGCGATTAAAACGATCAAAAGAGGGATTACAAAATCTATATAACTCAAAGCGATATGATTGAACCGATAGTTTCATATAGGCATTGACGTCTATGAGCATTTGGAATTTATATCAACCAAATGGACGCTGTAAAAATCACTTTGCAAGGAATTTTGACTCCTTAGTATTTAGCATTTGAACTGTTTTTTTGCCATTAATTTGCTTTAACTTTGGATTACTCACACAAAAGCAATAAGCCTGCCAATTTTGATAAGCTTTTTAGAAGCAATCTTTTTAGAAGTACTTATTTTTTAAAAGCACTTATGAAAGTAATGGATAAACTGGTGGGCCTGGGAGGACTTGAACCTCCGACCTCACGCTTATCAAGCGCGCGCTCTAACCAACTGAGCTACAAGCCCTCCGGGATAAACCGGAAAACCTTCCCGGGCATCCTCTTATAAAACGCTTAAATTTTATCAAGGAAAGCGTTTTTCAAAGCCCACGGTGGACTTGCTTTGTCT
>NZ_CDLD01000005.1:0-1706 GCF_001006945.1 Lactobacillus sp. OTU4228 | reverse complement strand
ATGTCGAGTTTAGAAACATACTAACCTAAGTATTGGGTTGAAGTTCGACGGAACTTTAATCAAATACTTTATTTTTATCTAAAATAAAGGTGAAGATAAAGCATAAAGTCATATCTAATTTAAGGCAAAAAATGTCGTTTTAGAAACAGGCTGCTTTACCGACTATTTAGAAGTCTCTTCGAAGTATGCAGGCACTTGATGCCGGGTTTAGAAAATAAGAATTAAATAGTTCGATAAGGTATTTTATCTTTAAAACTTTGGGAGGTTCAATCATGGAAAATTGTAAAGTGATTGTTGGCATTGATGTTAGCAGTAAGGACTCTACTGTCTGCGTTCTAATGGATAAAGTTAGGCAGGGTAAGACATTTAAAATAAGCAATGACATGGTCGGCTTCCAGCAGCTTTATAAAAGATTACGTCTTTACTCTGTCATTCCTTTGATAGTCTTTGAATCAACAGGAGTATATTCTTTGAGCTTGCAGGCTTTTTTAGAGAAGAAGCATATTCAATATCTAAAGCTTAATCCTTTGAAAGCTAAAAAGCTGATGGATAATAACCTTCGTCATAATAAGACCGATCAAGTTGACGCTTATCGTCTAGCTCTGATACAGTTTAATGCTCCACAGAAGCTACTTAAGCCTCAGTCTCGGGCATACCATGAAATGCAAAATGCAAGCAGATACTATGAAGAATTGAATAAAGCTATGGTTGTTGCCAAGAATCAGCTTCATCGTAATCTGCAGACAACTTTCCCACAAATTGAAAATCTCATGTGTCATCCTACAGGTAAAATTTATTGGTCAGTAGTTGCCTTATTTCCGCATGCACAAGCTGTTTTAGATAGTAACAAGGAACATATTTTGGGCGAATTAGAAACTATATCGGGATTAAGCCAGAAAAAAGCCGAATACCTTACGCAACGCTTAATCTCTTTGGCTCGATTAACTTGTGCCTATGACAATAAGGATAGTATTGTTATCCGTGCTATTCAAAGAAATATTGCCAGTCTTTTTTCTCTTGATCAGGAGAAAAAGGAAGCACTGGCCTACCTGTATAAATTAGCCAGTAAAAATCAGGCTGATACCCGTATATTAACCATTTATCAAAGCATTCCTGGTATTGCCAAAACAACAGCCTTAAGATTATTGGCTGAATTAGGTGATTTAAGACGATTTGACAGTCCTAACCAAATTGATGCTTTTATCGGCATTGATCCTGGCATCTATCAGTCTGGTGAATTAGACAGTCATTTAAGTATTACCAAACACGGCAATTCAATTGCCAGAAAGATCATGTATTTAAGTATCGGTCAAATGGAATCAGTAAAGACTACCCAGCCCTGTCATATTACTGACTATTATGATAGAAAAAAATCTTCTCAAAGCCGCGGCTTCAAGAAGATTGCCATTGCATCAGTACATAAACTAATTCGAACCATGTATGCACTGGTTACAAAGAATCAATTATATGATTACAACGTAGCCACTAGGAATCAAAGACTTTAGTTGAAATCAAATAATCACTTTCAGTATAACAACCTATGAAAAAACTACAAGAATTCATAGGCTTCTTTGTGTTACCTAATAAATATGCACAAAACTTTTATTTAATCTTTTCAGCTTTATTCGCACCATTATTTTTAAGAAAATATCTAAATTAAACGTTGATAATACTTGAATTAAAGTAGAAAAATTAGATCTGATTTC